>CALELW010000200.1 GCA_937902905.1 uncultured Clostridium sp.
TTATGATGGAGGGGATTAGCTTTGATATGCATTGAAACACGTGGGTAACTGGCATGCGTGCTGTGCATGCCGTTACCCTTACGTGTTTCTCAGTGGGAACGGTGCATATCAAAGCTAATCCCCTCCATCATAACCGCATATCTTCTAAATCACTTTATCATTCTCTTCCTCTTAACAACGAGCGGAACAGAAAACAGCACTGCCTTACATACATTATCCGCTATCATACAATACCACACAGTTTCAAGACCAAAGTGCCAGATTTTGACGCAGAAAAAGGTAAACAATATACGGATTCCCCACATACAGAAGGTTTCTACATAAAAAGCGTACTTTGTTTTTCCAAGCCCATAAAAGATTCCTTCGGTGACAATCATCAACCCATAAAATGGCTCAGAAAATGCCACACTACGCAGCATGCTGGCACCAATCTCAGCCACCTGACTGCTCTCGGTGAGAAGTCCCATCAAAGGTCTTGCCACAAAATACAAGATAACACCACTGACACACATTAAAATCATCGTCAATTTTACACTCACCGACGCAACAGCTTCCATTTGCCTCTCGTCTTCTTCACCCAGAGAAATGCCTATCAGGGTAGAGGTTGCCGTTCGGAGTCCGTAACCGGAAATATAAAAAATAGTTTCAGCGGTAACAGCAATCGAATGGGCAGCAAAGATCGTTGTTCCCATCCCGGAAACAAGACCGGCAAACACGACATAGCCAAAACAGGACGCAATGCTGCTAAAAAGGACTGGCAGACCAATCCGCATACACTCTTTCATCACTTTACCATCTACAGCAAAATGTTCCCACTTCCAGTAGAGATATTCGTTTCTCCGGTACGCAGCAAACATCAGCAATCCGGCTGCCGTATAGGATATTGCGGACGCAATTGCCGCTCCTCTGACGCCCCAGCCCATTCCATAAATAAAGACAATGTTAAAAAGGATATTAGTCCCGTTAGCTCCTAGATTAATTAACATCGGCGTTTTTGTATCTTTTGTTCCCCGAATCGCAGCGCCCATAATCATCGTTGCCGAACGGAAAATCATAGGCAGACTGACAATCAGAAAATAATCGGAAGCATCCTGCCAAATAGACGGCTCCGCCCCCATCCAAATCGGAATGTAAGGACTTAGGATGACAGAAATTCCACCGGCAAGAAGTCCACACGCAAAAACTAAAATTAAAATCTGCTTTGCAATTTTCTGCAAATACTCTCTGTCGCCGCTCCCCAATGCCTTTGCTGTCATTGATAACACCGCCACGCCAAGTGCCGCCGGAATACTGTTCACAAGCCATGTCACCGTCGTTGTAACACTGACAGACGCTGTCGCTTTTTCTCCCAGATGTCCAACCATCGCCGTATCCACATACTGCAATAACGTCGATAAAATTTCCTCCAAGATAGTAGGAATTGACAACGTAATTAACATTTTTAAAATCTCACGACGGTTAATTTTTTGTTCCCGCATTCCTTACACCTCGTTTCCTGATTCCAGCATAAGCATGAGTTTATCATATTCGGATAACCGATTCGTTTTTCTTACCTTTTTCCATACTTTTTTCCCATTCGGATACCAGTTTACGAGATAAGACCAAATTTCTTTCATCTTAAATAACACCGGCTGATCCGGCACACACGCCTGATAAGCCACTTTCAATTCTCGCAAAAATACGTGTAATTCTTCTTTCTGCATCTTCTCCCCGGTCTGAATTTCACGGACAAGCCCCGGATTTGCAATCAGTCCGCGTCCAATCATAATTGCGTCAATTGTCGGAAAACGCTCGCAAAAACGTTCATATTCCTCTACCGTTGTGATATCACCATTATAGCAGAGCGGATTCTTACTGTGTTCCACTGCATATTCAAACATATCAAGGTTCGGTGTATTTTTATAATAATCATCCCGAATTCTCGGATGAATGGTTAATTCCTCAATCGGATACCGGTTATAAATCTCTAGAAGTTCCGGAAACTCATCCGGTGAATATCTGCCCAATCTCGTCTTGACGGAAATCGGCACCTCACACTGTGAAAAAATATCATCTAAAAAGCGGTCAAGTTCCTCCGGTTTTGCTAGGAAGCCCGAACCTCTCCCCTTCGACACAACCGTCCCTGACGGACAGCCTAAATTCAGATTAATTTCATGATATCCATATTCAATCAGACGGCCGGCTGTATACACAAACTCGTCGCTGCGGTTGCTGAGAATCTGAGGTACAACCGGTATTCCCTGATTATGCTCCGGTACCACATCCTTTTTTGCCCGGCTCTTAAAATCATGATTCGAAGTCGGTGACACAAAAGGTGTAAAATATTTATCCATACTGCCAAATTTCTGGTGATGCAAGTTTCGATAAATATACGTTGTAATGCCCTCTAAGGGAGCAAAATAAAACTGCTTCATTCTGATTCGCTAAACTCCTTCATATATTTACGAAAACGAAGCGGCAGCATCTGTCTCTGCAATTTTGGATTTACACGCTCTTTAATTGCAATTGTATCAACAAACAATTTCCATAATTTTTGAAGCTGCTTTTCGTCCTCGGAATAAGTCAGAGTAAGTTCATCCATATCTACTTCATCCATGGACAAATACACCGTTTTGTAATTTGCTTTATGAAACAGCACCGTACGGTGCACAGTATCTGCAATCACCCACTGCTCACCGGCAAAACGATCGGCAAAGTGGTCGGCTAAATATGGCAGAACTTCACTCTTAGGATTTATTCTACCAAATAATGTGCCATTTTCCAATTCCTCGAAACGAAGTATTTCAATAAAAAAATGTGATTCATTTGTAAAATTCCGCTCAATCGCAAATAATGTCTGCATATAAGGGGCTGTGAGATGACTCATAACCGCCCTTCCCATCCGAAGTCCTTCCTGCACAAACCGGTAAATAGCATCCGCCTTCTGCACTTCATAAGAACCGCAGCAGCGATGAATAAAATCATATGCCTCCTCTGAAATCTTGCGGCGGATGGTGCGCGCTACTTTCACCGCATGCTCAAAATTTGTCACAACTGTGTGATACTCGCAAAAGAGCTCCATGTTCCGCCCCTCTGTATCAATCACAACTTCGTTGTGCTCGTGGGGATATCCCTCCTCATAAGCACGGTATATCGCCGAGAAAATCCCTTCTGCACTGTTCTCACACAAATAAATATGTCTTACCATCCCTGCATCACATCCTCTAACATCATCTGTCTTCCGGTTCCCTGCGTCTCAATTTCCTTTGGAAGACGTTCCTTTAAGCCAAGCAGATTAGCAAGGATAAATGTGCGGTTTAAGCGGATTGGAATCATCATATGCCCGTGACAAGTGATAAAATACATCGCCCGTTTTAATACAACACCAAATTTCTTTAACGCGTTAAAATCGAGCGTTCCTCTTCTTCGTGCCATTATAATACGCTTTGCCGATTTCACACCAATTCCCGGCACACGTAACAATGTATGGTAGTCTGCCTTTTCCACCTCAACAGGAAATGAATCCAAATGATACAGTGCCCAGTTACATTTGGGATCTACGGAGACGTTTAAATTCGGATTTTCTTTCGTAATAATCTCATCCGCTCGAAACTGATAAAACCGCATGAGAAAATCTGCCTGATACAGCCGGTGTTCACGCAGAAGCTCCGGTCCCCTCTCTTTCGTATCGGGCAAAAGAGAATCTCCCGTCGTATTCACAAATGCCGAATAAAACACACGCTTTAAATCAAACTGCTGGTATAACGCCTGTGCCATGTGGACAATTTCGTAATCCGTCTCTTTTGTAGCCCCAATAATCATCTGCGTACTCTGCCCCGCCGGCACAAACCTTCCGTCCTGATGAAACTCCTGCAAAGTCCCCTCAGAAACCGCCGGTAAAGCAGTCTGGCTTTCCGACTGATACAGAGAAAGACGCCGTCTTTTCTCAATTCTCGCATCCTGCAGTAAAAGACTCTCGCTTCTGCCAATCTGTATCTGACGCATCGGTGTCAGAATTTTCTTACGGCTCTTCTGCGGTGCCAGCAAATCAAGCCCCTTCGCCGTCGGCAGTTCCATATTTGCACTCATACGGTCAGCAAGCCATCCGGTCTTCTCAATCAAAAGCGGATCAGCTCCCGGAATCGCTTTGACATGGATATACCCATTAAATTTATACTTCGTGCGGAGCAGATAAATCGTCTGGTACATCTGTTCCATCGTATAATCCGGATTCTTCTGAATACCGGAACTTAAAAACAAACCCTCAATATAATTACGACGGTAAAATGAAATCGTAAGTTCCGCAATTTCCTCCGGTGTAAAACTGGCGCGTTTCACATCATTGGACATGCGGTTCTGACAATATTTACAATCATACACACACTCATTTGTCTGCAAAATCTTCAAAAGAGAAATACACCTGCCATCTGCCGCAAAACAATGGCAGATTCCCCCAGCTACGGTATTTCCCATCATCCCTTGTCTTCCTCTTCGGCTGCTTCCGCTCGATGTGCAGGCAACATCGTACTTTGCTGCATCCGTCAAAATCTCTAACTTATCAAATATCTCCTGTGTCACTGCCATACCTGCGCCTCCTTCTGCATCGAACGTTTGTTCTATTATAGCGCAGCTTTTTATCTTTGTAAAGTAAATTTTTTAAATTTTCTTCTCATGCACACAAAAAAATCCCCTCGTCTCGTGATGATAACGCAAAGCATTATCTCATCACAAAACGAGGAGAGATTTCTTTTCTACATCATCAACAAATTGCCATATCGAATAAAAATGACAATCATTGAAATAAATACAACAATCAAAGTCGCTGGTACTGCCACTTTACAGTATTTTCCCCAGCCAATTTTATGACCTTCTTTTTCCGCTACGGAAATACCTACCACATTTGCCGAAGCGCCAATCGGTGTAGCACTTCCGCCGATATCCGTTCCCATTGAGAGTCCCCAGGCAAGAACCGGCAAAAATCCAGCCGGGCCACCGGCACCTAAACTCTTAATTACCGGAACCATCGTTGCCGCAAACGGAATATTATCCACAAGGGCACTTGCTACCGCTGACAGCCAGACAATAATTCCTATCATTAAGAAACTATTTCCACCGCTGATTGTTTTAATCGCATCGGCAATCAGTTCCAAAACACCGGTTTCTTCCAGTCCTCCGACGACAACAAACAAGCCAATAAAGAATAAAATGGTCTCATAGTCCACTTTTTTCAAGATAACAAGCGCATGTTTTCCCGCTGCCAAAAGCGTAAGAACCGCAATCAAAACGCCAATAAATGCAACCGTAAGTTTCGTCTGCGCATGCGTCACTAAAAGAACAATCGCAAACAAAAAGATAGCGGTGCTGATTACAAAACCTTTCTTATCGTGAATGGCTTTTGAAGGGTCTAAATCCGCTTCCGTAACTTCAATTTTTCCTGTTTTTACTTTCAAATCCTTGCGAAATACAAAGTAAAAATAAATTACAATTACAATCAGGGAAATGCCGGCAATCAAACCGGTATTCGAAACAAAATCCGCAAAACTGTAATGAAGCGCCGTTCCGATAATAATATTCGGAGGGTCTCCACACATAGTCGCTGAGCCGCCCAGATTTGCGCAGAAAATTTCTGCCATAATCATCGGCACCGGATTAAATTTCAAAAGCGATGACAATTCAATTGTCACAGCCGCCAAAAACA
This sequence comes from uncultured Clostridium sp., assembly GCA_937902905.1. Lineage (GTDB taxonomy): Bacteria > Bacillota > Clostridia > Lachnospirales > Lachnospiraceae > Eubacterium_F. Next base: position 5,678 of record CALELW010000200.1, read on the forward strand.
AAATTACCGTAATACTGTCGATAAACATCGCAAGCACTGCGGACATAATCATGAATGTAATAAAAATCGGAATGGTGTTAAAATGAACCATTTTCGCAATTCTCATACAGAGCCAGTCAAAGAAACCAACCCTCGCCATTCCTTCCACCATAATCATCATACAGGCAATGAAAATAACAGTTTCCCAGTTAATTCCAATTCCCGATTCCGCTGCCCCTGAACCCTGATACCAAAAGTCCAGCGTAAAAATGCTTCGCAGATTAATAATTTCCCATATTGCATTTACACTTCTCATGCAAATGCCAAACACCCCAATCAGGGTAAGTACGCCGCAGCCAAGCGTAATATATTGTCTGCCAAATTTATCCATGACAATCAGGACAAACATAGCGACAAAAATGGCTACAGCCAAGCCCTGTGCTACCATCTTCTTTCCTCCTAGTTTTTGCTTTCCCCAAAGTAAAAATTAAGCCTTCTCTTCTATCTCTTTTTTATCGTGGAACACCGGTTTCAAAAGAATCGGTGCAACAATTGTCGTAATAATAACAACGATAACAACCGGTCCCATCAACTGCTCACTCATAAGACCAAGTGCTTCACCCTTGCTGGCAACAATCAGCGCAACCTCACCACGCGAAATCATACCAACACCAATCTGTAATGATTCCCTTCCGGAATATTTACATAGTTTTGCGCCTAATCCACAGCCAATAACTTTTGTCAAAATAGCTACAATTGTAAGTACAACGGCAAACCATACAATTGTTGCTGACATCTGCGGAATTACCACTTTCAAACCAATACTGGCAAAGAAAATTGGCGATAAGTACAAATACGACAAAGTTGAAAAACGCGATGCCAGATAATCTTCTTTCTGAATCATCGAAACAACCAGTCCGGCTACATAAGCACCGGTAATATCAGCTACGCCAAAGAACTCTTCTGCCACATATGACATCAACAGACAGAAAACAAAACTGATAATTACATATCGCTGCAAGCCATTTTTTGTACGGTTGCTGTAGTAATTGAAAAACTTGTAAAACAGAAAACCTGCCACAGCAGCAAATACAAAAAATCCAACAATTTTTATAAGAACTACCCAAAGGTTAACTGTCGGATCTGCCATACTGGTAATAACTGTCAAGGCGATAATACCAAGAATATCATCAATGACTGCTGCACCAAGAATCGCATTTCCTGCTGCCGAATTTAATTTTCCAAGTTCTTTTAATGTCTCAACGGTAATACTAACCGATGTTGCGGTAAGAATGACACCGATGAATACGTTCTGCAATACTAAACTGGTACTTACATTCGACTCAATCATACCCGGGCGGTTAAAGAACCATGCAGTAGCAAAACCTCCTGCCAATGGAACCAACACACCAATCATGGCGATAATCGTCGCTGCTTTTCCACATTTTTTTAATTCTTTTACATCTGTTTCCATGCCGGCACAGAACATCAGGATTACTACACCAACTTCTGCTGTCTGCGTCAAAAACTCTGTCTGTGGAATAATCTTAAACACAGCAGGTCCAAGCAGCAAACCGGCTAACAATGCACCAACAACTTGTGGCATACGTGCACGTCTTGTCAAAAGTCCTAAAAACTTCGTACACATCAAAATCAATGCCAGATAGAGTAAATAGTTACACGTTTCCATGATAAAACCTCCTTTGACCATAAAAAAGGGGACAAATATGGCCGCTCACCGCTGACCACATTGCCGCCTCATTCTGACCATAAAATTTTTATTGCTATTTTCTCATGTCAACATTATTATACTCTCAATTTTCGAAAAAGCAAGCACTTTATTTTTTTGTTTTTTGGGGTCAAAAATGTCCTCTTTTATTTAGTTTAATCCCGGCACTTTTGGAAGTTTTGCAATGCTTGCCGCAATTTCCTCATCCGTCAATGTATAGTTTTCCATTTTACCATCATTGAATTTCTCATAAGCATACATATCAAAATATCCGGTTCCGGTAAGGCCAAACAGAATCGTTTTTTCTTCTCCGGTTTCACGACATTTAATTGCCTCGTCCATTGCCACACGAATTGCATGAGAACTTTCCGGTGCCGGAAGGATTCCCTCTACTTTGGCAAACTCTTCTGCCGCCTCAAATACATCGGTCTGCGATACGCTGACTGCTTCCATCAATTTATCATCATAGAGCTGGGACAATACCGAACTCATACCATGATAGCGAAGTCCTCCGGCATGATTTGGTGCCGGCATAAAGCTGCTGCCAAGTGTGTACATTTTTGCAAGCGGACAAATCGCTCCGGTATCACAGAAATCATACGCATAAGTTCCTCTTGTGAAACTTGGGCAGGATTTTGGCTCTACTGCGATGAAACGGTAATCTGCCTCTCCGCGAAGTTTTTCGCCCATAAATGGTGCAATCAAACCTCCTAAGTTTGAACCACCGCCTGCGCAGCCAACGATGATATCCGGCTTTTCACCATATTTATCCAGTGCAATTTTACTCTCCAGACCGATTACCGACTGATGAATCATAACCTGGGCAAGAACCGAACCAAGCACATAACGGTAACCTTCCTGTGTCGTTGCCGCCTCAACCGCCTCAGAAATGGCACAACCTAAGCTTCCGTTTGTATTTGGAAATTCTGCGCGAATTTTTCTGCCGACAGCTGTTTTCTCGGATGGTGACGGTGTCACATTTGCACCATAAGTACGCATAACTTCACGTCGGAATGGTTTCTGCTCATAAGAAACTTTTACCATAAATACCTGACAGTCAAGCCCAAGGAACGCACACGCCATAGAGAGTGCTGTTCCCCACTGACCTGCACCAGTCTCTGTCGTAACACCTTTCAAGCCCTGATTCTTTGCATAATAAGCCTGCGCAATTGCAGAGTTGAGCTTGTGGCTTCCGGATGTATTATTTCCTTCAAATTTATAATAAATCTTTGCCGGTGTCTTCAAATGTCTTTCCAAATGATAAGCACGTACAAGCGGTGCCGGACGATACATTTTGTAGAACTGCAAAATTTCATCCGGAATGTCGATGTACGGTGTTTTGTCATCCAATTCCTGCTTTGCTAATTCTTCGCAAAAAATACCGCTTAACTCTTCTAATGTAACCGGTTTACCGGTTGCCGGATTCAAAAGCGGTGCCGGTTTGTTAATCATATCGGCACGAAGATTGTACCACTGCTTTGGCATCTCGCTTTCATCCAAATAAATTTTGTAAGGGATTTCCTTTTTACTCATTTTGTTTCTCCTTCTGATTGTCATTTATTTACAGGCTGCCTAAGCAAATTCCGTAAGCTGCAGGGCGGCCCTGTTTTCTTCTATAATTATTTTACATATTCCTCCTGCTGGTACATCGCAAGCACCCGGTTGTAAAAAGTTCGCACTGCCGGTGCCATGTTATCCGGATTCAGTGCAGCAATTCCAATAATGCGGCAAGCATCCGGTTTTACCGGAAAGCAATCCACTTCATACGGAATATCTTTCATAACCATTTCCGGCATCAAACAAATTCCGAATCCATTTGCCACCATTACAACCGTAGACAAATCGTCAACCACATGGTAACTTGACCGGACATCCAAATGATTTTCCTTCATAAAATTCTGAATATCGGCATCTGTACTTTCACGCTGTGTAACAAACTGGCAGTTTTTCATTTCCTCAATGCTCATCGGTTCTTTCGATGTTCTCCGCCCCTTTTGCACGACACATAACAGAGGGTCTTTATACAGCGGCTCGATTGGAATATCCGCAGCACTGGATACCGACAAAAATCCTACATCCACCACGCCGTTTTTTATCCAGTAAACAACATCATCATACGTTCCCTGAAAAATTTCCATACTGATGTCCGGATATTCTTCATGGAAAGAATGGATCAGCTCCGGAATCCAGTTCGTACAGACGCTGGAAAAACATCCGACTTTCACTTTTCCCTGTTTTAATCCATTAAATTCCGATATCGCCTGCTGTAAACTTTCATCGCTGTTCAAAACTGCATTTACATAAGGAAGAAGCCGCTCTCCATAATTGGTAAGCGTCACGCCGCTTTTCGCGCGGTTTAATACGCAAAAACCAAGTTCTGCCTCCAGCGAAGATACCGCATGGCTGACTGCCGATGGCGTAAGCCCCAGTAAATCCGCCGCCTTCCGAAAACTTCCCTGCTCCGTAACGGTTTTGAACACCTGGTAGGTAAGTAACGTCATTTACCTGCCTCCTCTCTTATCCTATCATACCAAAAGGCAGGGCAGGATGCAACTATGCAATAACGGCATTGTCCTTGATTTGGTTAATAATTTTCACGAATTCTAACTGCTCCTCACGTGTAAATATCACGCTGAATTTATAAGGACGATCAAATGGTGCTTTCATCAAATCCAGTACATTATTCACATATCCATTCTCAACCACATAGTCCACAACCTGTTCAATAAAATGAATCTGTTCCGCATTCGGCCGCTCTTTCGCAATAAACGCCGCAAACGCTGCATATGCTGCATCTCGGTCCATTTTTGCAATTTTACGTATCAGCAAACCAAACGGCGTATCCTGATAATTCATTTCGTAATCCTCTACCGTTCCCAGTTCCTCTGTGAAAATTCTTTCCAATTCCTTATAATCATCCGCTGAAATTGGCTCATTATAAAGAAGTTTATTAATAGCCGGCTCATTTCTATGCGCTGCTATGTACTCGTTTACTTTTTCTCTATAATCTTCAAAATCAGAGGTTCCCATATCCACCTTGCCGCCTTCACTCCAAAACGTTTTTTCATCCGCAAAATTGGTATAGTGAATATCCGCTTTCGAAGGTGGAATAAATTTCATAATATCACGCAGCGATTTTCTTGTTTTTTCAAACTTAAGAATATCCTTCTGATTCCAATAAGTTTCCTGCGTAAGTTCAGTCAGTTCCGGTATTTTCGCTTTTACATCCGGAATAGTCGCACTATCCTTCAACAGTATATTAGCATTTTTCACAACATAACGTTTTAATCTGCCAAGCGACTTTGCTCCCGTCATTGTCTCTAACATGATACCATACATACTCACGTCAAACTGAATGGCGGCCTCGTCTTTTTCTCCTGACACAACAAGTTTTGCAAGGTGATTGATAATCTCTTCTTTATTCATATCATCCAAACACTCATATTGCTGTCTGGCTTTATACTGCTCCACATAACGAGCCTCTAAACGCACTTCCACACGCTCTGTACTCATCGCCTGAATATCACCAACCACATGCTCAACCAAATTCTCACGGATAATCTGATATTCTTCCTGTGCATAATTTGCATTCTGAAGCTGTCTAATAATCTGCACCATGCGTATAAATCTTGCCGACACGGGAGCAATACTTACTCCCGGCTCTTTTCCCTTTGGATTCTCGCCAAAAAATTGGAAATTACGCATATAATCAAAGATATAAAACTCCTTCTTGTCTCTGCCCTCTCCAAAAAGATTCTCGCAAAGTCTGGTACCTCGTCCAATCATCTGTTCAAACTTAATTCTGCTATATACCTTTTTTGCAAATACAAGATTCGTAATCTCCGGAACATCCACACCGGTCTCCAGCATATCAACCGTCACCGTAATAAAAGGATATTCATCCGGCTTTTTGAAATCCTCCGAATTTTTCTCTGCATATGGCTCATCACAAACAACTAATTTACAAAAAGCTCCTTTGTACTGCGGATACAGTACGTCAAACCGTTCAATAATATATTTTGCATGTCTTTTATTCTGTGCAAAAATAATCGTTTTGCCAACATGATTCCCATTTTTATGTTTGATTCCATGATTCATCAAATCTGAAATCATGATATCAACCGTATCTCGGTTAAATATATAGGTATTAATTTTCTCTGGCGGAATATGGTCAACCAAGCCGTCATCTTCGCAGAACTCATCTTCATACTGCTCCCGCTCTTCTTCATCAAGTTTCTCATAGGTCAGACCATCATCTGCAATCTTAGTCGAGGTTTCAATCAAATGATATGGCACCAATACATGGTCCTGATAAACCGCCTCATTGTATTCATAAACATCCGTTGGCATATTATTTTTCATATCAAAAAACTCATATGTCGACTGATGAATCGTGTTTTTCGGAGTTGCTGTCAATCCCAAAAGACACGCATCAAAATACTCAAATATCGCCTTATATTTATTAAAAATACTTCTATGTGCCTCATCAATCACAATTAATGAAAAATGCCCCGGTGAAAAAAATCGCGAACCATCCGAATTTTTCATGTTATCAATCGCATTCAACATCGTCGGATATGTAGAGAACACCATATTTGCATTTTTCTCTTCTTTATTTACAAGCAAATTACACATCGTCGTATCCGGCAGGCACGATGAAAATGAATTTTTCGCCTGCTTAACCAATTCTTTCCGGTCTGCCAAAAACAAAACCCGCCCCATAATCTGACTTCTTGTCATGACATCCACAACAGAAGCCGCTGTTCTTGTTTTACCGGTTCCGGTTGCCATAACAAGCAGACATTTACGAATTCCTTTTTCGTAGTTTTCACAGCATTTGGTAACTGCCCGCAACTGATACAAACGATTCGTAATGTCCTCATTAATAGGAATTGTACTAACCGGCTTAACAATTGTTCTCCGTGAAATCATGGCATCAATATCTTTTTGCGGGAAAATACCACTGACCACTCTTGGCGCACTTGTTACATCATCCCAAAGATATGTTTCAAATCCATTTGTATAAAAAATAACCGGACGACTCCCCTGCATATTTTGGATGCAGTCTGCATAAAGTTTCCCCTGATTGCGCCCCTTATCTGCACTTTCGCTTGCTCTTTTTGCCTCTATTACAGCAATAATTTTGCCTGTATCGCCCCAGATTACATAATCAGCATATCCCGTTCCTGTTGCATTCGGCATTCCGGTAACCGGGTACTCTTCTTCGACGCAGTTACGTTTAGCAGTTTGGTCAAACACATAACCATTTGCTTTCAAATCCGCATCAATATATCTTTTTCTGGTCGTCCATTCTGACATATCCGGATTATAACTATATTCGCGAGTTTTCAAGTTCTGGGATTTCTTTTTCTGCATCTCCTGCTGAAGTTCCTCATTTGCCTTTAGGAGACGAGCAATTTCTTTGTCCTTTTCATCTACAATTTTATCTGTATTTTTCTGAACATCTTTTAAAACCTGTTTGTAACGCTCCTCAATATTTTCTGCTACTTTTGTCTTGTTTGGAATTTTATTCTCTGCAAATTCGCGCTCTTCATAATCACGTCCATAACAATAATCAATCCACTCTACAAAATCAAACAAAATATTTAAAGAAAGAATGGCATCATCTTTGGAAAGACCTTTGGATGTATGCACGGATTGATTTCCATTGCGGACAATGTACTGCAATCGTTTCCACAAAGTATAATCCATCAACGATGGAAACCCATTATTGTGCAGCAAAGACTGTAAACCTTCCCGATACCCAATTGGTTTTAATGCAGAATCAATCGAATAAACCCACTTCACCCCAAGTTCCAATGCTTTTCTCGATGCCACGGCACTCATAACCGGCGAAGATTCTAAAATACACTCTGCATCAATACACGCCCCTGCAAATAATTCATATTCTTTTTTTGATTCAAGAAAAGAAAAATTTGTCTCCATTTGTAAACTCCTCCTCTCGGAATTTTATCCATTCCGTACTCTGCTTTTGACTACCTCATTCGGATATCATAACTTGTTTCCCTTTGTGTCATTACTATCTCTTAAATTTTACCATTTTTTAGGGTATTGTCAATTATTTGAGTTGATTTTATGAGTATTTTGTGAGCTTAGTTTATTATAAATTTTGAATAGAACTATATATGTTGTTGATTTTTATTCACGTGTTTGATAAAATATTATCAGTGCTACCCTATTCGGTAGGCGGTTCGCCTTCGTCGCAAGAGTATTAGCTTGCGTTTACATAGAAATCCTTTATGGAAATCTCATGAGGAGGATTTGTGCTTATGCTTACAACGGAATTGTTTATAGCCATCATCAGCTTATGTATTACATGCTTTGCTCTTGGTTATACCGTTGGTTCTAAGAGCAATGATAAAACACAAAAATAACCGCCCAGTCTGGTGAACTTGCAGTTATTTTTGACGAAATAATATCAGGCTAACCGTCTATCGGTAGCACTTTTTCTATCACTATATTAACATCAAACCAGAATTATGTCAAACATCTATTATCCATCTATATTTTTATTTCAAAATTCCGAATATCATCATACATATTAATTTTTCTACAATAACAATCTTCCTGTTGACCTGATTTCAAAAAACTCCATTTACAGCCACCCATATTTGCGTTTTTATTTGACCTATTTTCGTTGTTTCCTCGATTAGGTCAACCTTTTTCAATTTATTTGTTGACTGAAATTAAGATTATCGCAAAAACAGTCATTTATTTCGATTATTTTTATGACCTATTTGGTTAAAACTCTTTTTGCAGTCAATGCTTATCTGTAAAATGGTTGACTGCATTTGTTATATTAGCAAATACAGTCAACATTTTCTTTTTCCACAACATGGCTAGCTATAAATACCTATCTTTTCTTATAAAGAATCAGCTCTGGATTTTTCCCTTCTGCCTCATATGTGCAAACCATTATAAAATCCATATTCGCTAAGACACCATAACATCTGTCATCACCGAATTCGGATTCCAACTGATTTCCCAAATATGTTGTCTGGTCGTTTAAAAACTTCACGCTTGCACCACTTGGTAATGGGTATGCCAAGTTCACATAGGACCCAACCAATGCATTCAGCTTTTCAACTTTTGGCATCCCTTCAATAGGAAGCTCATTGATTTCTTTAATCAGTTGTTCTTTCAACATTTCAAACTGCCCATCATCGCTAAGCTGTTCGTACCTCCTCCAATAATCCAATGTAGGAAGAGTTGCTTTCATATGGGCACGCGCCTGTTCTTCTGTAAAGCCTTGATTTATCAAATGCTTTACACACACATCGATTAAATCATCCATATAGCTATAGGTATAAGTTCCATCGGCGTAACACCACTTACAGTAATTCTCATTCAAAGAGCCATCCCTATCATGACTAACAATTTCATCTTCCAACGGCATACCACAGCACTGGCAAATCAGTTGTTTGGGAGCACCTAAAAGCGTATTAATTGTAACATTGAATTCCTTTGATAAAAGCTTTAGCGTTTCTGTATTGGGGACAGTTTCACCATTTTCCCAGCGTGAAACTGCCTGTCTTGTAACCATAACCTTCTCAGCTAATTCATCCTGAGATAATCCCTTTTTCGTACGAAGTTCTAATATCACATTTTTTGTTTCCATTATTTTCACCTCCAACACTAATATCATATCATCCTATTAGCATTTAGAAAAGCAACCTGCTGTTTCCCCGCTGTCAATAAACTTTATAAAACGACATCAACGTTTGATATTTCCCTTCTCGATATTTTCTTCAATAATCTGTTTGGTAATTTCATATAGTTTCTCCGAGCCAAGACGTGTTTTATTTTGTCTGCCGTACACCTGCTCTGCACAGACCTCATGCCTTCGCCAGTCCCCGCCATCGTTGCTGTTATTTAACATAAGCGGCTGCAAATTATCCATCGCATGGGCAAACTTCGACTCCGGCGTGGCAAACTCTTCAAATTCGTCGAAAAGTGCCATAAGCTCTTCTTTTTGTTCCTCCGGCAAAATAGAAAAAATTCGTTCTTTCGCTGCATCTTCACGGGCTTTCTGCGTCTTTAACGCTTCCTCATCATACGCGTAGGTATCCCCCGCATCAATTTCGACAATATCATGAATCAGACACATAAGCATTACTTTTGCAATATCAACCGGTTCGTTCGCATATTCCTTCAAAAGATACGCCATAATCGCCATATGCCAGGCATGCTCCGCATCATTTTCATTACGTCCGTGCCCGGAAAGGTGAGTCTGTCTGAAAATATTTTTCTCTTTGTCAATTTCTAAAGCAAAATCAAGCTGGCGCTTTAATCGTTCCTCCATTACTTAATCCTCCGTCAAATCATTTATTTTGATACGAAAATAGTACCACTCATTTTTGCTTTCGTCAATTTGGTATAATTTCCTATTTATTTACACTGAAAAATAACTTTCCGGTGGTGCCAAATACGTCTTTTTCACTGCCTGCTTTTTCTGATATAATACAATTTTCTCTAATAAGATATTAGCATCAGCCGCAAAAAACCGAAACGTGTTCTTTCCCTTTTGCACCGTCACCTTTTGCTTAATTATGCGGATATGATTAGTCACACCACTAGCCCACACGGTATTCTGCCACTCAGCAAAATAAGACTCATCTACCGCATCAAACCATCTTTTTTCGTCTTTGTTGATTTGGAAAAGTCCACGCATTGTTCCTTTTTTTATCAACGGATTGCGCGGTGCCAAATACAAATGCAGTTCATATTCTCCTCCCTCCTCGGAATAAAAATCATATTCCACATAGGGTCTATTTTTTTCTTTCTCCCAGTTTTTTGTAACCGGAAAAGATTTAATGGCATCTGATGTACGCCCCAGTCGTTTTATCACCTCAAAGCTGCCGCCTTTAACACCTGCTTTTTTCGTAAAATGGCTGGCATCCATACAAATATAGCCCTCATTTTCCATGAACATACCTGTTCTTTCCAGCGCAGAATTTCCTTTTGCTTTCACACATACTTCCGACCATGTGGTATCACCATTTTCAAATTCAAAGTCCAACCTTACTTTTGCCGTTTCTTCTCCACTTATTTTTTCTTTCCTGCATGTCAGTACCAGCGTACTTCTAGCTTCTTTTTCAAGACATGATTTTCCCACCGTCTGTGAAACAAACAGCCATGGTTTGTTACAGGAAACCTTAAAGGTAAACTCTTTGTTCCCTCTGCTGTCAATATCAAGTAAAATTTTGTCACAATCAGGCCGTCTCATCTCTTCATTGTAAAGTGGAGCTCCATCCTGCCAATGTGCGCCTAAATGATAAGCAGAATTTCCCCGGAAACTAACTACGATTTTCCCTCGCGGAATCGGATTTACCATTCTTATCTGAGGATATGTCCAGTCATTATCATCCCAGTTACGAAATCCGGTATGTGCTGAATCCATCATATGAACCCATTTGCCATTTTCCATGCCATGAAACTGCCTAACATACTTCCAGTCTGCTTGTATTTTCTCCCGGATGTGAAATCCCGCTTCATTAGCTGCCAATACACCTCGCTTTGCAAGGTCTCTATTTTCTGCCGCGTATAGATTCAACTCAATCATATTGCATGAAGCCATAACCGGATAATAAATCATACTTTTATACGCGGGCATCACTTGTTCCGGAAGCATTTTATGCAATTTTTCCGTGCGTTCCATCACATCTTTCACCTTTGCAAACATGCGCTCCCGCTCGCGGTAATCACATTGATACACGGTCTCGTTCAGAGACTCCGGCAGACGCATACTCGTCAGCATCATCGAATCCTCCAATATCTGACATATTTCCTCTTGCTGCATAGCAGAAGCTGCCGCAAAACACATTTTTATCCAATTTTTCGTAAATATCTCAACACTATTCAGATTTGAAATCCCCCATGTGTCATAATCATAAGCGAGATTCATAAAAAAACTTAATGGGTATTCTTTCCCTTTGATATCCCCCACATTCACAATCCACATGCTTTTTACGCCATACTCATATGCCATTGTCATCTGTTCCCAGGTCCTTACAAGATTAACATTGCCAAGCCATTCATAACTATAAGGAGCACCATGATAATCAAAATGATAATACATTCCATAACCACCTTTATGTGGTTTATCCGTTTTTTGTGGAAGCGAACGCACCTGGCCATAATTATCATCGCTCAAAAGCCAGATGGCATCATCCATGCCCTCAAAATCACGAAGTCCTTTACACGTTTCATCACCGTAGAAGAAATCCTCTACCTCCTTATAAATTGCAATCATGCGAGGCACTTCATTTACCGGCTTTTCAAACTCTTCTTCAATAAGCCGGTTCTGTGCACGAATTGCCTTCTCAATCACCTTTATGTTCTCACTAAGACTGGTATCCTCACTCATCAATAACGAATCATCTTCCCCTCGCATCCCAATGGTTATTACATTTTCATACGGTCTGCATCTCTTTAATCCATCCCGCCAAAACTCTGTAATTGCAGCGGCATTTGTTACAAAGCTCCATGTATTATCCGTCCCATACTTCTGATATTGTTTCTGCCATTCCATACCGGCTCGGCCTAACGGTTCATGATGGGAAGTTCCCATGATCACACCATACTCATCAGCCAGTTTAGCACTTTCTAATCCCTTACCATCTTTCCAAAAAGAACTGCGCCACATAGCAGGCCACAAATAATTTCCTTTTAAGCGCAGCAACAATTCAAATACAGGCTCATATGCATTTTTATTAACATCCCCATAATGCGCAGTACACCATTTTCCAAAAGCCGGCCATTCATCATTTATAAAAAAACCACGGTACAAAACGGAAGGTTCTTTTGAAATAATTTCCTTGTCAAAGGTAAGAATCAATTCTTCTTTCACAGCCGGTTTAACATCTCCCCAAAATACAAGAGGAGAAACACCGCACAACTCAGATAAATGAAACATTCCATAAATTGCTCCCCTCTTATCACTTCCCACGATTATAAGTGCCTTTTCAATTTGTGAAGCCTCTGCAAAAGGATGCTCCACCACTTGCATTAGGTAACATTCTCTTTTCCCTTTTATGTCTTTTTCACTAATAATTCCCTGCTCTACAAATCGGGAAATTTCTCTGCTTTTTCCATAAACTCCAGCAAAGACAATCATTGATGCAGATTCATTTTCAATTTCTTCCACAACTTCTGCCTTTTTCCCTGTAACTAATTGAATATCTGATGCTACTGTATGTGCCACTCGCAAAATACCTTTTCCCGCATCTTTTTCCACATATAAATTACAAACTTTTCCATCTTTGCAAACACTAAATTTATTCATGTTATCGTCCTCCTATCCGACATCTGCTTGTATTTTCTTTTATAATTGATTATAATTCAAAATATACAAAAAACTTTCGGTATATTGCTAAAAAACTTCGTAATATTGCTATTTAAAGGAGAATATAAAATGATACAGGAATATTCTGACGAAATCACATTTAACCTGATTTCATCCAAACAAAATTATGTAGGTGATTTTCACCTGCACAATTTTTATGAATTATTTTTTCTGTTAGAAGGTGAAATTGACTTTTGCGTCCAACACACATTTTACCATTTGACACCGGGAAGTCTCATGCTTATCAACGACTTAGAAATTCACAAAGCGATTAATGGGACAGAACTGCCTTACAAACGAATCTACATCCATATTCCACCTTCCTTTTTTCAAAAATATAAAGAGGAAGATCTAAATCTTGCAGCCTGTTTTACAGACCGAATGATTGGTGAAAAAAATCTGATTTTGCTAACAGAAAACGAACAGATGTATTTTACCGGGCAATTTCAGTCAATGGCGCACGCTATGCAGAAAAAACAGGCAGGATATCATTTGCTTGTTGATACTTATTTGATTCAATTACTTTTTTTCGTCAATAACCTTTTTTGTTCTTCAGTTTCAGCTCAAACATTACAGAGCGAACCGATTGTAAAAGAAATTATGGAATACATCAGAACACATTTGCAGGAAGAGATTTCGCTCACCTCACTTTCCGATGCCTTGTCGTTGAGCAAATATCACTTATGCCATATTTTCAAAGAGCAAACCGGAACCACCATATACAATCATGTGTTGCTTGTCCGCATTGCAAAAGCAAAAGAACTGCTTCAAAACGGGAAAAATGTTACAGAAGCATGTGAACTATCAGGTTTCACAAATTACAATCATTTCATTACTACATTTAAAAAACTAACCGGATTCACTCCAAAAAAATACGCTTCTCTTTTCCGCTAAAAATGTAAAAAGCCAGCATCTTCGCTGGCTTTTATGTGAATTTAATCCTCTAACGCCTGTTTCAAATCAGCAATTAAATCATCTTTATCTTCAAGTCCGCAGGAAATACGAACAAGTCCTGCCGGAATACCGGCTGCCAAAAGCTGCTCATCATTCATCTGGCGGTGTGTCGATGTTGCCGGGTTTAAGCAGCACGTTCTGGCATCTGCAACATGGGTTTCGATTGCTGCCAGTTTCAGACGTTTCATAAAACTTTCTGCCGCTGCACGGCCGCCTTTTAATTCAAAAGAAACAACGCCGCATCCACCATTTGGCAGATATTTCTGACCTAATTCATAATACGGGTCACTTTTAAGACCGGAGTAACTTACATGCGCTACCTTTTCATGGCTTTCCAAAAATTCAGCAACCGCCTGTGCATTTTCCACATGGCGTGGCATTCTCACATGAAGAGACTCCAAACCGAGATTTAAATAAAAGGCATGCTGTGGAGATTGAATACAGCCAAGGTCACGCATCAACTGTGCCGTACATTTTGTAATAAATGCGCCTTCCTTACCAAATTTCTCTGCATACGTGATTCCGTGATACGACTCATCCGGTGTACAAAGTCCCGGGAATTTATCTGCATGAGCCATCCAGTCAAACTTACCGGAGTCCACAATTGCACCACCTACTGCTGCACCGTGGCCATCCATATATTTTGTCGTCGAATGAGTGACAATATCAGCGCCCCATTCAAACGGACGGCAGTTAACCGGCGTCGGAAATGTATTGTCCACAATGAGCGGAACACCGTGTGCATGTGCTGCTTTCGCAAACTTTTCAATATCCAAAACCGTAAGTGCCGGATTGGCAATCGTCTCACCAAATACCGCTCTTGTATTATCTTTAAATGCCGCATTTAACTCTTCTTCTGTACAGTCCGGAGAAACAAATGTAACATCGATTCCCATCTTTTTCATAGTCACTTCGATTAAGTTAAAAGTTCCTCCGTAAATGCTGGAGGATGAAACAATATGACTTCCATTTTCGCAAATGTTAAAAAGCGCAAAGAAGTTCGCTGCCTGTCCGGAAGATGTAAGCATCGCTGCTGTACCACCCTCAAGTTCTGCAATCTTAGCCGCTACTGTATCATTGGTTGGATTCTGAAGACGCGTATAGAAATACCCTTCCTCCTCCAAATCAAACAGTCTGCCCATATTTTCACTGGTATCATACTTAAATGTAGTTGACTGAATAATCGGAATCTGTCTTGGTTCTCCATTTCCAGGCGTATAGCCTCCCTGCACACATCTTGTATTTAACTTGTAATCACTCATTTTTTGTAACTCCTTCTTTTCTTCATGTAATTTATCTATTATTTTATCACATTTTCCAAGAATTTCCTATTATTATTTTATACCGAGTATTTCCTCTGCCTCTTTTACCTGTTCCTCAGTCGGTACCGGTACTCCCTCAAGTGAATATGGAATACCAAGATTTTGCCATTTAAACAGACCAAGTGTGTGATACGGCAGAATTTCCACGCGGCTCACATTCGTCCACTCATCCAGTTTTTTTCGAAGTGCTTTCAAATCCTCTTTGCCATCGGTAAGCCCCGGAACAAGAACATGGCGAATCCACATTTCTTTTCCCATTTCATTCATTTTATCTGCCATCGCAAGAATATTTTTGTTGCTGCGGCCGGTCAATTTCTTGTGTTTTTCCTCATCCATTTCCTTGATATCTAACATTACAAGGTCTGTAACTTCCATCAGTTTTTCAAACTTTTCAACGGTTGCCGGTTCTTCGCCATAAATACTTCCACTGGTATCTAAAGTCGTGTGAACCCCCTTTTCTTTTGCATACCCAAAAAGTTCGGTCACAAAATCAATCTGCAGCAATGGCTCGCCGCCACTAACGGTAATCCCTCCATTATTTTTCCAGTAATTCTGATATCGGTAAGCACGGTCAAACGCCTCTTTTGCCGTCTGCCAGCCAAGTCCGACATCCATTTTTTTATCTTCATCTGTGCAAATCTTCCAAGTCTCGGGATTATGACAATACCGGCAGCGCATCTTACAGCCCTGTACAAAAAGTACATACCTCACGCCCGGTCCATCCACCAGACCAAATGTCTCAATACTATGAACATATCCCTTCATAACTACCTCTCTTTCACTTGAAAAAGATGCACAACCGGAATAAACTTCCCGGCTGTGCATCCAGAATTTCTTTTGAATCTTTACTTTACATTCTTCCGTGGCAGGTACGTGCAATTACATCGTTCTGCTGTTCTTCGGTCAAGTCGATAAATTTAACGGCATAACCGGATACACGAATAGTAAAGTTTGCGTATTCTTCTTTTTCCGGATGTTTCTGTGCATCCAACAATTTTTCTTTTCCAAATACATTGACATTCAAGTGATGTGCTCCCTGATCGAAGTATCCGTCAAGTACCTGAACCAAATTGTTCTTACGCTCATCCTCATTATGCCCCAATGCGTCCGGATTAATCGTCTGCGTATTGGAAATTCCATCCAGTGCCCAGTGATATGGGAGTTTAGCAACGGAGTTAAGGGAAGCAAGCAAACCATTCTGCTCTGCTCCATAACTTGGTGATGCACCAGGTGCAAATGGAGTAAATGCTTTTCTTCCATCTGGCATCATACCAGTTGCTTTACCATATACCACGTTGGAAGTAATGGTAAGGATCGATGTTGTCGGCTCGGAATCACGGTACGTATGATATTTTTTAATCTTATCAAGGAATGTACCAAGAAGCCATACACCAATCTCATCGGCACGCTCATCATCGTTACCGTAACGTGGGAAGTCTCCCTCTGTCTCAAATCCTACTACAATACCATCTTCATTACGAACAGTCTTAACTTTTGCGTACTTAATTGCACTCAAAGAGTCAATTACATGAGAGAATCCTGCAATACCGGTTGCGAATGTACGGCGTACATCGGTATCAATAAGAGCCATCTCAGCAGCTTCGTAATAATATTTATCATGCATATACTGAATCAGGTTCAAAATATTTACATACAGACCTGCCAGCCAGTCAAGCATGCGGTCATAACTTTCCATAACCTCATCATAATCAAGGTATTCAGACGTAATCGGTTTGTAAGCCGGTCCGACCTGATTAAATTCTTTTTCGTCCACACCACCATTGATTGCATACAACAGTGCTTTTGCAAGGTTAGCTCTTGCTCCGAAGAACTGCATTTCCTTACCTGTCTGTGTAGCAGATACACAACAGCAGATGGAGTAGTCATCGCCCCATACCGGTTTCATCACATCGTCGTTCTCATACTGAATGGAACTTGTGCGAATGGAAATGTCAGAAGCATATTTCTTGAATGTTTCCGGCAAATCAGACGAATACAATACCGTCAGGTTAGGCTCCGGTGAAGGTCCCATGTTCTCCAATGTATGAAGGAAACGGAAGTCATTCTTCGTTACCATGGAACGTCCATCCATACCGATACCTGCTACTTCCAATGTTGCCCATACCGGGTCACCGGAGAACAGCTGGTTGTAAGAAGGAATACGGGCAAATTTAACCATACGGAATTTCATTGTCATATGGTCAATCAATTCCTGTGCTTCTGTCTCTGTCAAGATGCCTTTTTTCAAGTCACGCTCAATATAAATATCGAGGAATGTAGAAATACGTCCTACACTCATGGCAGCACCATTCTGTGTCTTAATAGCAGCCAGATAACCAAAGTAGAGCCACTGAACAGCTTCTTTTGCATCTTTTGCCGGACGGGAAATGTCATAGCCATAAATCTGAGCCATATCTTTCATTCCCTGCAAAGCTTTAATCTGCTCTGCAATTTCCTCACGAAGACGAATTACATCATCTGTCATTGTTCCGCATCCACAGTTTGCTTTATCTTTCTGTTTCTGCTCAATCAAAAAGTCGATACCATACAAAGCTACACGACGGTAATCACCGACAATACGTCCACGTCCGTAAGTATCCGGAAGACCGGTTACGATGTGGCTGTGACGAGCCTTTTTCATCTCCGGTGTATACGCATCAAAAACAGCCGCATTGTGTGTTTTGTGATATTCGTTAAAAATTTTATTAAACTTTGGATTTGGTGTATAGCCATAAGTTGTACATGCCTGCTCTGCCATCTTGATACCACCGTATGGCATAAACGCACGTTTCAGAGGCTTGTCTGTCTGAAGACCAACAATTTTCTCCAAATCTTTCAATTCTTCTTTGATATATCCCGGGCCATATGCAGTCAGAGAAGATACAACCTCTGTCTCCATATCTAAAACGCCATTATTGGCACGCTCTTCTTTCTGAAGTTTCTGCAACTCGCCCCAAAGCTGATTGGTTGCATCAGTAGGGCCTGCCAAAAAGCTTTCATCGCCATCATATGGGGTGTAATTCTTCTGAATGAAATCTCTGGTATTAATCTCTTCTTTCCAGATTTTTCCTTCAAATCCATCCCATTCTTTGAACTCTTTCATTTTGTTACCTCCTTAAAAATCGCAATTTTCTATTGCCGAATGTAATACTAACATTTTCTATGCCTAATTTCAAGCATATCAATGATATTATTTCTCATTTCATTTTTTGTTAAAATTTCTCAATTCCCGGTAAACCATTATAAAACAAACAACTGCCGCTAAACAATCTGCTACCGGACCGGCATACATAATTCCATCAATTCCCAAAGGCAGAGGGAACAATCGAAATTTCTTCCATCCAATCAAAAAGGATGTCAGGAACAGCCTTTTGTCCCTGGCACCCTCTTTTTCATATTAAAAACAATGATTATTTCTGAGGACCTGCTGCTACAAGTGCTTTACCTGCATCATTTCCTTCATACTTAACAAAGTTCTTTACGAAACGGTCTGCCAAATCTTTGGCTTTTGTTTCCCACTCAGAAGCATCTGCGTAAGTATCGCGAGGATCCAGAATACCGGAATCAACACCAGGAAGTTCTGTAGGTACTTCAAAATTGAAGTAAGGAATCTTCTTTGTTGGTGCATTTTTAATGTCGCCATTTAAGATAGCATCGATGATACCACGAGTATCTTTAATGGAGATACGTTTGCCGGTTCCGTTCCATCCTGTATTTACAAGGTATGCCTTTGCACCGCTCTTCTCCATCTTCTTAACAAGCTCTTCTGCATATTTTGTAGGATGCAGTTCCAGGAATGCCTGTCCGAAGCAAGCAGAGAATGTAGGTGTTGGCTC
>CALELW010000201.1 GCA_937902905.1 uncultured Clostridium sp.
CAGACAGAAAGGAACTGGTCATGCTAGACAGGGTTCCATCCGTGCTCCACAGTGGACAGGCGGCGGCGTTGTGTTCGCACCGGTTCCGAGAGATTATTCTTTCAAAATGAACAAAAAAGAAAAAGCAGCAGCGATGAAATCCGTTTTATCTTCTAAAGTAAATGAGGAAAAACTTATCGTTGTAGATTCTCTTGATATGGAAGCTCCAAAGACAAAAGAGATGAAGCAGATTCTTAGCAATTTGAAAGCTGAAAAAGCGTTGGTAGTAGTTGATGGTGATGCATCAAACGCAATTCTTTCTGTTAGAAACATTCCGACAGCAAGAGGTGTGTACAACAATTCTATTAGTGTTTACGACGTATTGAAGTATGACACAGTAGTCATTACCAAGAGCGCTGTAAAAGCAATCGAGGAGGTGTACGCATAATGGCAGATTTAAGATATTATGACATTATTGATAAACCGGTTATCACAGAGAAATCTATGGCTGGTATGGAATATAAAAGATATACATTTTATGTTCATACAGAAGCTACAAAGTCCCAGATTAAAGAGGCAGTAGAAAAGATGTTCCCTGGAACCAAAGTTGCGAAAGTAAACACCATGAATTTGGATGGTAAAAAACGCAGACGTGGTATGGTAGTTGGCAAGACAGCAAAGAAGAAAAAAGCGATTGTTCAATTAACAGAGGACAGTGCTGATATTGAGATTTTTGAAGGACTTTAAATCGAAAGGAGTGTAACAAATGGGAATCAAAACTTATAACCCATATACCCCTTCTAGAAGAAACATGAGCGGTTACGATTTCGAAGAGATTACAGCATCTACTCCGGAGAAATCCCTGACAACTTCTTTGAAGAAGCATGCAGGACGTAATGCGCAGGGAAAAATCACAGTGAGACATCACGGTGGTGGTTCTAGAAGAAAATACAGAATTATCGACTTTAAAAGAAATAAGGATGGTATTCCGGCAACCGTTAAATCGATTGAGTACGATCCAAACAGAACAGCAAACATTGCATTGATTTGTTATGCAGACGGAGAGAAGAAATACATTCTTGCTCCTGTAGGACTTAAAGTAGGACAGACCGTTATGAACGGTGCCGAAGCTGAAATCAAAGTCGGAAACTGCATGGAATTAAAAGATATGCCGGTTGGTACACAGATTCATAACATCGAGATGTACCCTGGTCATGGCGGACAGCTTGTTCGTGCTGCTGGTGTAAGTGCACAGCTCATGGCTAAAGAAGGCAAATATGCAATTATCCGTATGCCATCCGGCGAGATGAGAATGGTGCCAATCGTGTGCCGTGCTTCCATCGGTC
This sequence comes from uncultured Clostridium sp., assembly GCA_937902905.1. Lineage (GTDB taxonomy): Bacteria > Bacillota > Clostridia > Lachnospirales > Lachnospiraceae > Eubacterium_F. The sequence goes on from CALELW010000201.1 coordinate 1,326, forward strand.
AGGTAGGAAATACAGAGCATAACCTTGTAAACATTGGTAAAGCAGGACGTAAACGTCATATGGGTATCCGCCCAACAGTTCGTGGTTCTGTCATGAACCCGAATGACCATCCGCACGGTGGTGGTGAAGGTAAAGCACCTGTTGGTCGTCCAGGACCATGTACACCTTGGGGCAAACCTGCTCTTGGTTACAAGACAAGAAAGAAAAACAAACAGTCGAATAAGATGATTATCCGTCGTAGAGATGGTAAAGCGCTTACAAAGTAATTTGGCGCAGAACCGAAATAAAGGAGGTAAAACGTAGTGTCACGTTCATTAAAAAAAGGACCATTCGCTGATGCGCATCTGTTAAAGAAAATCGATGCCATGAACGAATCCGGAGATAAAACAGTAATTAAAACCTGGTCACGTCGTTCCACTATCTTCCCTAGCTTCGTGGGTCACACGATTGCAGTCCATGACGGAAGAAAACATGTACCTGTATATGTAACAGAAGATATGGTAGGTCACAAACTTGGTGAGTTCGTTTCTACAAGAACTTACAGAGGTCATGGAAAAGACGAGAAGAGAGGTTAAAACGTTGCGGATGACGGACGTTTTTAAGAAATGAAAGTTTCAATGTATGAATGTATGAAAGGAGGTTTCTGAAAAGTGGCTAAAGGACATAGATCACAGATCAAGAAAGAAAGAAACCAGAACAAAGATACAAGACCATCTGCTAAACTGTCACATGCCAGAATTTCTGCTCAGAAAGCAGGATTCGTATTGGATGCAATCCGTGGCAAAGATGTACAGACTGCACTTGGTATTTTGGAATACAATCCAAGATATGCATCATCAGTAATTAAGAAATTATTGAATTCTGCCATTGCAAATGCTGAGAACAACAATGGCATGGACCCGGAAAATCTCTACGTTGATGAGTGCTTTGCCAACAAGGCAACTACAATGAAGAGAATCAGACCAAGAGCTCGTGGTATGGCATACCGTATTGAAAAGAGAATGTGCCACATTACCATCATCTTGAATGAAAGATAATGAAAGGAGATTAAGATGGGACAGAAGGTAAATCCACACGGTTTAAGAGTCGGCGTTATCAAAGACTGGGAATCCAGATGGTTTGCAGATGACGAGAATTTCTCCGACAACTTAGTAGAAGATTATAAAATCCGTGAATTTTTAAAGAAAAAATTGTATCATGCCGGTATTTCCAAAATTGAGATCGAAAGAACAAGCGATCGCGTAAAAGTTTTGGTATACACAGCAAAACCAGGTGTTGTTATCGGTAAAGGCGGCGCTGAAATCGAGAAGTTGAAAGGTGAACTTGCTAAGTATTCTACGAAGAAAGTGCTTGTTGACATCAAAGAAGTAAAAAGACCGGATAACGATGCACAGTTGGTTGCAGAAAATATCGCACAGCAGCTTGAGAATCGTATTTCTTTCCGTCGTGCAATGAAATCCTGCATGGGAAGAGCTATGAAAGCTGGCGCAAAGGGAATCAAGACTTCCTGCTCCGGACGTTTGGGCGGTGCCGATATGGCTCGTACAGAGTTCTACAGCGAAGGAAATATTCCGTTGCAGACACTTCGTGCTGATATTGATTATGGATTTGCAGAAGCAAATACAACTTATGGTAAGATTGGTGTTAAGACATGGATCTACCATGGTGAGGTACTTCCAACCAAAGGTAAAAAACCAGCTAAGGCTAGTTCAAAGGAAGGGAGCGATAAATAATGTTAATGCCTAAAAGAGTAAAACGTCGTAAACAGTTCCGTGGCTCCATGAGAGGTAAAGCAACTCGCGGAAATAAGATTACGTATGGTGAATACGGACTTGTGGCAACAGAGCCACACTGGATTCGTTCCAATCAGATCGAGGCAGCCCGTATCGCAATGACACGTTACACAAAACGTGGTGGTAAAGTTTGGATTAAGATTTTCCCAGATAAGCCGGTAACGAAAACACCTGCTGAAACTCGAATGGGTAAAGGTAAAGGTGCTTTGGAGTACTGGGTAGCAGTTGTTAAACCGGGAAGAGTTATGTTTGAAATTTCCGGTGTGCCTGAAGAAACCGCAAGAGAGGCGCTTCGCTTGGCTATGCATAAGCTGCCAATCAAATGTAAAATCGTTTCTCGTGCAGATTTAGAAGGAGGTGCGGGCAGTGAAGACTAAGGAATTTATGAATGGAATTGCAGGCATGTCTATGGCTGAATTGAATGATGAGTTAGTGGCTGCTAAGAAAGAGCTGTTTAACTTAAGATTCCAGAATGCAACAAACCAACTTGATAATACCAGCAGAATCAAAGAAGTTAGAAGAAACATTGCTCGTATTCAGACAGCAATGTCCAAAGAGAGAAAAGCAAACTAAGCTGAGGAAAGGAGGATATTGTTGTGGAAAGAAATCTTAGAAAAACCCGTACAGGTAAGGTTGTAAGTAATAAAATGGATAAAACCATCGTTGTTGCAGTAGTTGACAACGTAAAACACCCACTTTACGGAAAAATCGTAAAAAGAACTTATAAATTAAAGGCTCATGATGAGAACAACGAGTGCAACATTGGTGATAGAGTGAAGGTTATGGAGACAAGACCTTTGTCTAAGGACAAGAGATGGAGACTTGTTGAGATTATCGAAAAGGCAAAATAATTTGTGGCCAGAAAGGAGTATTTATTATGGTACAGCAGGAGACCAGATTAAAGGTTGCTGACAACACTGGCGCAAAGGAATTATTGTGCATCCGTGTTCTCGGTGGATCTGTTAGAAGATATGCCGCTGTAGGTGACATTATCGTTGCTACGGTTAAAGATGCAACACCAGGCGGAGTTGTTAAAAAAGGTGATGTTGTAAAAGCGGTTGTAGTCAGAACAGTAAAGGAGATTCGTCGTCCGGATGGTTCTTATATTCGTTTTGATGAGAACGCAGCAGTAATCATCAAAGATGACAAGACTCCAAGAGGAACTCGTATTTTTGGACCGGTAGCTAGAGAGTTAAGAGACAAACAATTCATGAAGATTGTTTCCTTAGCACCAGAAGTATTATAAGGAGGTGTCCCTAAGTGGCAACATCAAAGATTAAAAAAGGTGATACCGTTCGCGTTATTGCCGGTGTAGATAAAGGAAAAGAAGGAAAAGTCCTTGCAGTAAAAGATGGTAAAGTTAAGGTTGAGGGCATCAACAAAGTAAAGATGCACATTAAGCCTAACCAGTCAAATGCAAAGGGCGGAATCGTTGAAGAAGAAGCATTCTTCGATGTTTCCAACGTAATGTACGTTGTTGATGGCGATGTTACCAGAATCGGTTTCAAAGTTGAGGATGGTAAGGAAAAAGTTCGCTATGCCAAAAAAACAGGCGCTGTGATTGATTAATAAAGAGAGGAGGTACTGTTAGAATGGCAAGATTAAAAGAGACATATTTGAACGAAATCGTAGATGCTATGATGAAAAAGTTCGAGTATAAAAACGTTATGCAGGTACCAAAGCTCGATAAGATTGTAATCAATATGGGCGTTGGCGAAGCAAAAGAAAATTCAAAAGTGTTAGATACAGCAATTAGTGATCTTGAGATTATCACTGGTCAGAAAGCGGTTGTTACAAGAGCAAAGAAATCCGTCGCAAACTTCAAACTGCGTGAGGGACAGCCAATCGGCTGCAAAGTTACTCTTCGTGGTGCAAAAATGTATGAGTTTGCAGATCGTCTGATTAACCTTGCACTTCCACGAGTACGTGACTTCCGTGGTGTAAACCCGAACGCGTTTGATGGTCGTGGTAACTATGCTCTTGGTATCAAAGAGCAGCTGATCTTCCCGGAAATCGAGTATGATAAAGTAGACAAAGTTCGTGGTATGGATATCATCTTTGTTACTACTGCAAATACCGATGAAGAAGCACGTGAACTCTTGGCACAGTTTGGTATGCCGTTTAAGAAATAGTTAGGAGGTTATTTCATGGCTAAGAAGTCTATGAAGATTAAGCAGCAGCGTAATGCAAAATTCTCTACCAGAGAATACAGCCGTTGCAAGATTTGTGGTCGTCCACATGGATATCTGAGAAAATACGGAATCTGCAGAATTTGCTTCCGTGAGTTGGCGTACAAAGGACAGATTCCTGGCGTGCGCAAAGCAAGTTGGTAAGGAGGAAAACGAAATGACAATGAGCGATCCAATTGCAGATATGCTTACAAGAATCCGTAATGCAA
>CALELW010000202.1 GCA_937902905.1 uncultured Clostridium sp.
ACGAAGAGCTGCTGCAATCGGCTCTCCCTCATACCCTTCCAACGTTGTTCCGTCATATGAGAATTTCACTAATTTTCCTTTTGGAGATTCCCCTAAAATCGGATGATTTTCAATTCTCTTTTCCATACCGTAATCCTCACTTTCCAAAATTCAAATTGATTTAGAAACAACAAAAGAGCCACTGGCACCAAACGCGGTCACCATTGACTCTTTACGGGAAGTATAAACCCTAGAACCATACTAGGGTCAAGGGCTTTTTTTGAAAATTTGACATTTTTTTTCATCTTTGCTAAAATAAAGGCACTTGCAACGGCGCTGTTTCGATGAAATAGCGCCGTTTAGTTTAGGAGGAACCGCCGCCGAACGCATGTGAGGGGGCACTACCTTTATATTAGGAGGAATGATCATGGCAAACAGCACATTTCACATCGGAGAATTATCAAATTTATTTAATATCAGTGTCGATTCAATTCGTTATTATGAAAAAAAGGGATTAATCTGCCCGACACGAAATGAAAATAACGGATACCGGGAATATTCTCTAGATGATTTCCAGACTTTAGTGATGATTCGTGAACTGCTGGGGCTTGATTTTCACAAAGAGCAGATTAGCGAATTCTTAAAGAATAGAAATATTTCCACCACAATGGAAATGTTAGATACGGAGCTTTCTATTATAAAGGAAAAGATGGAAGTGCTTCAACAGAAAAAGGAGCAGATTGTCAGCCGGATTCAGTCTTTGCAGACCGTACAGGAGGAATCATCGGACACTTCCATTCAATTAAAGACATTCAAAAAGCGCCCGATTGCCATGATTTCCACCGAAAATCTGCCGGACGCTTATGTCGACTATACAATGGTTCAATATATGAAAAAGAACCAGATTAAATTAGATACCATCGGTTTCTGCGACTGTTACACACTGGATTTAGAAAAATCAAATCCTAATTCCGATTACTACCGCACGGAAAATGTTTTCTTTTTGACCGACGGCACAAAAACGAAGACGGATACATTTCTCCCTGCCGGCGAGTATCTGTGTCTGTACTACCACGGCTCTTTAAAGCAGACCAAACAGCTGATGCCTTCTCTCTATGCCTATGCAAAAGAACATCACTTAACTGTCACCGGCCACCCGATGGAACTTTGCCACATCGACAGTTATGAGACGAACCGCGAAAGCGAATATGTCATTGAGTTAGAACTTCCGGTGAGTTCTCATCTTTCTGCAAAACAGTAATCACTTTATCCCAATTATCCAGTACAAATCTGCCGATTACCGGGTCGTACATTTTTCCCAAATTCTTTTCTATTTCCTGATAGCAGATATCAAATCCAAGCGCCTTGCGGTAACGTCTTGTTGAAGTCATCGCATCAATGGAATCACAAATCGCAATAATTCGCGCTCCCACCGAAATTTCAGCCCCTTTCAAGCCATCCGGGTATCCTTTTCCATCAAACCTCTCATGGTGATGAAGCACAATATCAATCAGCCCTGAAAGCATACTGGATTTACTCAAAATCTCGGCTCCAATCGCCGGATGTTCTTTCATAATCTCCCATTCTTCGTCCGTCAGCCGCTCCGGTTTATTTAACACGGCATCCGGGATTCCAATTTTGCCAATATCATGTAAATGCGCCGCCACATGAATATCGTTTTGGTATTCCCCAACAATCCCCATCTCGCCGCATATCATCTGCGCCAAATCACTAACCCGCTCCGAGTGTCCTGCCGTGTAAGGGTCTCTGGCATCTAATGCACTTGTTATGCACTCCACGATTTCATGGTAGGCATCAATATTTAACCTGTCAAGTTCCTGTATCATGTAAATTACACATCTTCTTTCCTTTGTTCGCTAACTTTTATTATACAACGAATAGAGGGAGAGGACAAGAATTGGGAATAGAGAATTTGTTTCAAGTAGGGGTAGAACAAAGTTTTTAGTTTTCGCAGGTACAAGACTCCCTTAGTGGTTCGTGCACCGCTATCGCTTGACAAACCTCTGCGAGGTTTGTAGTGCCCTCACCACTAAGGGAGTCTTGTACCTGCTGGAAGGCTGAAAAGTTGTGTCGCCACTTTTATCGCAAATGTTGGACAATGGATTTTAGGGATGGCAACTTGCATAATGCAACGTTATTTTGCTCCAACGCCCAAAAGAGTTGCAACATAATGAAATCATTCTTGCTCCAATGCAACTCTTTATGTCAATTTCCTAAAATAACGTTGCATTGCTTCTCCCTCCTTTCACCACACGAATCTTTCACCCCATCGCAAAATAAACCCATTGCAAAAAAATGGATACAAACGCACAGGTACCGGGCATACATTTTGCTGCCTATTCATACCTGTGCGTTTGTCACGCGAATGCGCCATTTTTTGCAATGGTTTTATTTACTCCCACACTTCTTCTGCAATCTCTTTTACAAGTTTCAATTTTGCCCACTGCTGCTCCTCGGTCAATTTGTTACCGATTTCACAGGAAGCAAATCCGCACTGTGGGCTTAAGTACAAGCGGTCAAGTGGAATATATTTCGCTGCTTCATGAATTCTTTCAATGACCTCTTTTTTATCTTCAAGCTCCGGTGTTTTCGTTGTAATCAGTCCAAGTACCACTTTTTTGTCCGGTGAAACTTTAGCAAGTGGTGCAAAACCGCCGGAACGCTCGTCGTCATACTCTAAGAACAAAGCGTCTACATTTTCTTTGGCAAATACATAATCAGCCACACTGTCATAAGGACCGCTGGTGAAATATGTTGAATGATAATTTCCGCGGCAGATATGTGAAGTAATTACCATATCCTCCGGCTTTCCTTCCAATGCCAGATTATTCACATCCAATAAATTCTGTTTCACTTCTTCTAAGTCGATGCCAAGGCTTTTGTAGCGCTGTTTTGCGGCATCACCCACAACGGCACCCCACGTACAGTCGTCCAGCTGCAAGTTGCGGCAGCCTGCCTCATAAAACTGGCGGATGACATCCTGATATGCCACTCCGATATCATGAATCAACTCTTCATCTGTCGCATAAAATTTTCTTGTCGATTCCAGATTCTGTGGAACAATAAACTGCTGGAACATCTGTGCCGGTGCCGGAATTGTATATTTGGCAACCGTATTTTCATCTTCCAAAGTTTTCAAAAACTTAAAGTATTCAACAAATGGGTGCGCTTGTGCCTTGATTTTTCCAACTACATAAGTATCTTCCAGAGAAGCGAGCTCGCCTGCAAACTGCACGCCGCCTCCGGTTAATTCATGCGCAACTCCCTCAAATCCCCACATAAAATCCAAATGCCAGTAAGTTCTTCGAAACTCACCATCGGTAATCACATGAAATCCCAAGTCCTTTTGTTTGGCAACTACTTCACGAATCGCTTCATTGATTGTCTCGTCTAATTCTTCTTTTTCAATTTTCCCATCTTCGTATAATGCCTTCGCTTTCTTTACTTTTTCCGGGCGTAAAAAACTTCCTACATAATCATATCGAAATGGTTCCTGCAATGCTGTCATATTCAAATCCTCCGTTTCGTTTTTCTTTTGATGAGGATAGTGTAGCATTGTTTACTTCTTTTGTGAAATACATATAATCATGCCTTTTTCATAGTTTCAAACTATAGACAAATAATTTTTTATTGCCTCCTGATAATATAAAGCGTAACGGCTTAACATCATATTTTTCTTTCGAATCATCCCAATCCGCATATTACAATCCGACACAAGGGGTTTTGCAATAATATTTTCACCATTTAACTTCTGGTCGATGACACCGGAGCACACCGTAAATCCATTTAACCCAATGACAAGGTTAAACAGCGTTGCACGGTCGCGCACCTGAATATTTTTCGGAAAATCCAGCATACTCAAAAACTCCTCAGCAAAATAAAAGGAGTTTCGCTCGCCCTGCTCATACACCAGATACGGATATGGCTGCAAATCATCCAACGTAATTTCTTTCTTATTTGCCAGCGGGTGCTCACGGCAGATAAACACGTGCGGTTCTGCCACAAACAATTCTTCAAATACAAGCCCGTTTTTCTTCATAAGTTTCGTCAGAACTTCCTCGTTGTGCGCCGATAAATATAAAATTCCAACCTCACTTTTACCCTGCGCCACGTCATCAATAATCTCTCCGGTCTGTGTCTCGCGCAAAATAAAATTGTACTGGCTGGCGTCATACTGTTTCACCAAATCCACAAACGCATTGACCGCAAAGGAATAATGCTGACACGACACCGAAAATTTCGGCGTACGGTTTTTGTCCTTGCCAAAATGCTCCTGCATAATATCCGCCTGTTCCAAAAGCATCCGTGAATAGGCAAGCAGTTCCTCACCCTCTCTTGTTATCACAACGCCCTTGCTAGAGCGCGAAAAAGCAGTCACGCCCATTTCCTTTTCCAAATTTTGAATTGCCGCACTAAGACTTGGCTGTGAAATAAAAAGTTTCTGAGCCGCCTCCGAAATACTCCCACACTCTGCAACTGTCACCAAATATTTTAACTGTTGTAATGTCATACCATTTCCCCTTATCGTATATAAATCCCCTTCATTATAAGATTTCCGGCAAATTCTGTCCATAGACAATTCTTTCATTGACACAATAATTTTCCTCATGCTATAATTGGGTTGCAACTCAAATTGGAATTCAATCTTGTTTCGAGACACATGAAGGGATTTTACATAAAATAAAAAGAAAGGAGGAATGCAAAGTACATGGCAAGAAAATACGACAGTGAAGAAACGAAGCAGAAAATTCTGTCGTCCTGCGTCCGTTTATTTATAGAAAAGGGATATCACGAGACGACGATGACGGAAATTCTTCATGATGCAGGCGTATCCGGCAGCAGTTTTCACTCCATTTTTCACACGAAGGATGGAGTCTTAGCAGAACTGACGGAATTTATGTTTGAAAATCAGTTTGGTGTAGCAGAAAAAATTATCGGAACCGGGAAAAATCCCGTGCTTCTCTACGCCGTTGAAACCTGTATTCAATTGACGCTTACCGAGATGAATGAACATCTGCGCGACATTTACATGGAAGCCTACACGCAGCCGGCATTGATTGATTATATTCACAAGCATACAGCAAAAAAAATTGCGATGATTTTCCAGCAGTATAATAATGACTATCAGGAAAGCGATTTTTACGAAATGGAAATTGGGACAGCCGGATGTATGCGCGCCTATATTGCAAAAAAGTGTGATATGTATTTTACTTTAGAAAAAAAACTTGAACGATTTCTAATAGTAACGCTTGGCGCATATCATGTACCGGATGACATACAGCGTGAAACCATCGCTTATATTGGGAAGTTAAACATCCGTGAAATCACCAGCCAGGTCATGGACAAATTATTTATGGCTCTGGCAATGAAATATGATTTTACATTTCATGAGGCAAACACGAAAAGGAAATGAGGGATATTATGACAAGAAAAGAATTTCACAAGAGACTTTTGATTGCTACTCTTCTTCTGGGACTGGTACTCCCCTTGACAAATGTACCGGTAACATCATCATTAAACCAGACAAAAAAAGCGGCGGCAGCAGAGCCGGCCGTAATGACTTTTGCCGAGGGCGAGGGTACCGGAGAGGAATTTAAGGAAGAATCCTGGCTGATAGATTCTAAGATGACAAATGCACACTATGGCTCGAATGCCGGCGAGACCCATCGCCCCAGCTCAGACACTTATGGTATTAAAAAAAATCCATATTCCAAAAAGGAAACCCCGGAAAAAGTAATCCGGCTGTTTAACGTGGTAAAACCATATTCTGCACCTGAATCCGCCGCCGAGGAAGATCCGGATAAAAGTGCTTCTGATTACCGTTCCACAATCATCACGCTCAACCAACTGGTTTCACTAAATAGCAGATCGCAGTTTTCCACAAAATTCACCTTTTCACTCCCGGACGCCTGCGTCAACACCGAACAGGCAAAAGGTAAAGAATTCGCCAGAGAGGTCGGCGGCGACGGCCTTGCTTTTTTCATGTATCAGGAAGACTATCAACCGTATGTAAGTTCCGGTGGTAACACATATACATTCGGCATGCAAGATGATGAAAAAAGCTTTATGGTCGAAATGGATTCCCAGTATAACGGTGCCTATTGTGACATGAACAAAACCGGCGACATATACCCATATGATGAAAACCGCCCATATTACTATGAAAGCTGGGATTATGATAACCAATTATACTTTCACAAAGACCAAACTTATACCGGACAAAATAACTACGAAAACAAATTTAATCCTTATGAGGGCACGGACGGCAGAGAGTACACGGCTTACCGCAATTACAAGTATGCCGAACGCTTTGACCATATCGGTATCACACTGAATAACGACCATGCCCGTCATGATGCCATTTATTATCTAAACGGTCTTGACCCAACCAAAACGGTTGAAAAAACAAAAGATGGAAAAACCTATACGGCGTACGAAAATCTTGCTTATTTTGACGCCTGTGCTGGTGGCGTTCTGGATGACACAGATAAGTTAGAGGCTGCCTATCAGGATACCTCGAAAAAGAGTAAAAAGGTCAGCGATTCTTCCACCTGTGCCACACGTTTTGCAGACGCAGGGGTAAATGACAGGCTTTTTACCGTATGGATTGACTATGATGGCGAAAAAATGTATGTCCGCTATGCCAATGGTGATTTTGCCAATGCAAAGAGACCTGCCAAACCGCAGATTGAAAAAGAAATTGACCTTCACTCCCGTTTTGACAACAAAAAGGCTATGATTGGTTTTTCTTCATCAATCAATGCCTCCAAGGCAAATACAACTTTGCACGCCTTCCAGTTTACCAATGAGTATAAACCGATTGACGCAAAGGCATCTTATCAAATTAATTACTGGAAGTTAAATCCGGACACAGAAAAATATGAAAAGGCAGAATCTTCTGAGGTTAAGACAGGTGCCGTTGGCGACACTGTCACCATAGCTGACGCAGATGCCAGCTATGCGACAAAATATAGTAATGATTACTATCACATAAGCACAATCACACCGCAGGATTCCTCCGTCACCCTCGAAAATGCGGATACGCTTTACCAAATGAATTTGTATTATGAACCGGAGAAAACAACCTATAAGGTACTCTACTATCAGGAAACGGAAGATGGTAAATATAAGCTGCTAAACGAATATGTAAGTCCCCTGACCTACATTGGGAAGACCGTTTATGCAGAAATTAAGAATCCCGATGGATATACTTGGTTTTATGAGGATTCTGCAATGGGAATTGTAAAACCAAATAATTCCACGATACTTGAAGTTCATTACGATAAATTCAGAACAGTACCGGAACCTACACCACCGGGGCAGACGCCATCACCGTCACCAAGCCCAACTCCAACTGCTACACCGACAGCCACACCAACTGTCACACCAACGCAGCGGGCAACAGTGACTCCGACGATGGCACCAACCGTTGCGCCGACTACTGTTCCAACTCAGGTTCCAACCGCTATACCGACGAAAAAACCAGTCAAAGCTTCCGTAAACAAAAAGCTGATTCAACCGGTAAAAGCGAGCAAAAACGCTAACCAACTTTTCTGGAATCCGGTAAAAAATGCGGACGGATATTTCATTTACGCCTCTGCCTGCAACGAAAACGAAAAAGAGCGTAAAGTAAAGAAAATTGCCGATATTAAAAACCGATTAACCACTTCTTATACTCACAAAAAATGTGAAAAAGATACGTGGTATAAATACCGTATTACGGCTTACCGCATTATCGGGAAGAAAAAAACTGCAATCAGTAAGTCACTGGAATTACATTCGCTGACGAAGGGAAGTAAAACTTATACCAATCCTTCGCGCGTAAAAATCCGCAGTGGTAAAAAACTTTCCTTAAAAGTCGAAAGCACTAAGAAAATACGAGCACGCGTAATTGTACCAAAAGGGAAAAAAACCTGCTGGCACATTCAAAAAATCCGCTACCTTGTGAGCGATTCCTCTGTACTGACCGTATCAAAGAAAGGTAAAATCAGAGCAAAAAAAACAGGGCATGCGACAATTTATGCCGTTGCCCAAAATGGTGTAACTGCTAAAATCAAAGTCAGCGTAACAGCTGCAAAATAATAAAGAAAAAAGTGCCGGAAATTCGCATTTTTATGGATTCAAATATTCTGAAAGCATATCAGAAACACAATTTTTGATTTCCACCGCGATACTCCGGCACTTTTCTTTTGACATGCCGGCCTGTGTTCCTACCAAAATCAATTCTTTGCTTCCCGGATTTTTCCCATTCCCAGCAACCGTTGTCGTGTGTTCTCCATAATATGTCGTACTATATGTCAAATCGTACGCCGGACTCAGCCGCCAGCACTTTTTCTCTTCTTCATAAAGAAAAGAGAAATTTTTTGCATGGTCGTCTCGATTGTGAGCATACACATTAAAACACATACGGCGGTACATATTCTCCAAATCCTCCGGTGAATTATTGGTTATTATTTTCGTAAGTTTCATCAAATCCTGATAATCAAGAACAGGCTGCTCAAAATCCAACTCCAAAAGTGCCGCCACTGTCAGCATATGCACTCTTTCCATTTCTCCATGCTGATTTTTCCGGTCAAAGCGTTTCGTACCAAAATAGCCGCTGCATTTATCCGATGGAAACAAATCACATTCACTCATCGTAATTCCACACTGCCCGGCACACAGATAATAATCGTATTCCATTTTCCCAATATCCGCACGGTCCATATGCGCCGGAAATTTAATAATCCATGGCTCCCCATCCATTTCCATCATAACTTTAGGTCTGGCTCCGCCACTGGTACCGCCCAGACGATATAATTCATCCAGCTTTTCTGTCTCCTCTGTATTCAAAATCCGCTGACATTCTTCTGCCAGTTCATCCAGATTATCCACGTCCTGACCATAGGACAGATTTCTTTCAGGGCGATAAATAAGTGCTCCCATCCCTTGATCTCCTACTACTGCCAATCGGTCAATAATTGAAAATTCATCTCTATTTATCCCATGCTTTTTTAACATTCTGTCTAACAATAACTGTCCCCACGCATCCGGCAGGCTGTCTGCAAACACGCCGAATAAACCTCGAAAATAATCTTTTGTGGGAACAAAAACCCGTTTTTCCAATGGAAGTGAAAAAGGGCTGATAGAAAAACCGTCCGCCAGCCATTCATCGTCATATTCAAATGCTGCTTTTTTTGATTCCGTAAGTGCCATCGTCCCTACAAGCCGCTCCCCGTAATAAACATGCAACACTTTATTTTCCCTCATTGATAACCTCCTGAATACTTCGATACGGAACATCCGTAAATAAATTTCGTATCTCATCCACCTCGTCCAAAGCAAATGCCAGCTTTGTTAAAGAGAGCAGTGAAATCTGCCCTGTCGTCTCAAAACGCTTAATTGAGCCGTAACTTACACCGCTCATTTCCGATAATTTTTTTTGGGAAATCGAACGTCTCTTGCGAATCCCTCGTATTCTGCCCGCCAGCTTCATATCCATTTCCTCTGCTGTCTCCCATATTAGTTTCGCCATTTTATGCCACCTTTATGTGTTGTTTTTATGGATAATATATTATCTGCTTTGCAATATATTTATGTGTTTTGTATAATATATTATCTACTAATATATTAGCATACAGAGATATATAATACAAGATAAACCTTATTGTTGCGTTGGTGTCAAATGTTTGTTGGTACTCTTTTTGTTTTCCGTAATTTTGTAGAAAAATTTTGTGTCTCGTGGGCACTCCCGTTTGTTGAGTGCGTAGCGGTATGGGCACTGAAACTACCAGTGCCACATACCGACGTAC
>CALELW010000203.1 GCA_937902905.1 uncultured Clostridium sp.
TCCGGATACTGATAAGCCGGCAGTGGAAGCAGCAGCTGCCGGTCTTTTGCTGCAAGCTGGCCAGACAAAAATACTTCCGACACATTCATGTCAGCGAGTTCACCTTCCACGACTGCAATATCTGCCAGTTTTCCCGGTGCCAGCACACCAAGTTCTGACAATCCAAGCCATGTTGCCGGATTAATCGTAGCCATCTGGATTGCCTCGGCCGGGTCTACCCCCTCTTTTATTGTGCGGCGGATAATATCATTCATATGACCTTTTGTCGCAATGTCACCTGCCAGCATATCATCGGTTGCCAGTATTGCACGCCTGGAGTCCAACCCTTCTTCTGTAATCGCACGAATACATTCCGGCATATTCCGCTGCGTGGAGCCTTCTCTCATAAGCATATAGACACCATATCGAAGTTTTTCTACTGCTTCTTTCTTTGTCGTAGTCTCATGACACGAAACATCCGTTCCGCCGCAAATAATATGAGCCGCTAATTCATTACCAAATAACTCAGGTGCATTTCCGTCAACTTCTTTTCCGATTGACCTCGCATATACAGAAGATACAATGGTGTCACGGATTACCGGATAATTATGCTCATATACAAACCGGATTGCACTCACTCCCTGTGTCTCTCCTACTCCAGATACGGATGGATAGGATAACATCTCCGGAATATCTTTCGAGGTCACGTCATAACCGGCTGTTTCAAGTCCCGGTGAATCCGGCGTAAGTGCAGGCACACGGCAGAACACATGCTGTGGCATGAGTGAAGCTTCTTTTGCCATTTCTTTAATTCCGACCGGGCCGAGTACATTTCCGATTTCATGCGGATCAGAAATCAGACAAGTCGTACCTGTCGGTATTGATAACCTTGAAAATTCAGTCATGGTAAGCATCGCACTTTCAAAATGCATATGGCAGTCAACAAAACCGGGCATTACATACTTACCAGTCATATCATATACTGTTGTATCAGGTCCGATCAGCGCCTCACAGTCTCCCACCATCAGAATGTATTTTCCGGAAACAGCCACATCTGCAGGATAAATCTCCCTTGTTATTACATTGACGACATTTCCGCCTTTTAGAATAATATCTGCATACTGTTTTCCACTCATCAGCACATCAACGAGGTGCTGTCTTTCTGATACTAATTTCAAACTATCCACTGACATACTCATAGAAACCTCCTATTCTTCCAATTCACATACCTGCAGTTCCAAAGGTGTTACTTTCATTCCGTTTACCGGTACAAAATCCTGTGAACATGCCGATACACAGCAAACAACATCTTTCAGTGCTTTGAGTACAACATAATCGCCCGCCTTTGATAATGGATCCTCAATAACGTAATCGCCATTCTCATCCATATGGTTATTCATAAACCAGTTAATCGGATCTGGTATCTCATTGCGGATAATACCAAAAGTCTTTAAGGCACCGATCAAGTTATCTTTGCAGTTCGGATGATCTTCAACTCCAAAATCTACTTTATAACGATAATAGTCACAAGCCGGGAAAAAGAAATCGTGTTTTCCTACTGTATCCTCTGTAAACTGCATCAAGTGATCACGGTAATTACTATAAAGAAAATCTCCAATCTTTAACCGAATACTGCTTAATGACGATCTCATATGCACCGTTGATACATACTCACTCAAATCATTTTCATTAAAACAGATAAAATCACCAACCTGTTTTCCTTCAACATCCACAATTTTTAAAAACTGTCCTTTCTTAACTCTGACTCCCCGTCCTTCGTAAGGTGGGATAAAAACCTTTTCCTTTACAATATAATTTGCCATACATAACCCTTCTTTCTTTTTTGAAAAATAAAAAGAGTCCACTCGCTTTCCTGCGATTATGACTCCTTTGTCAACAATACTGATTCATATACTCTAAATATTTTTCCGCCACTTTTTCCAATTGAACTCGTGTTACATATTCATCCACATTGTGCATCTTTTTCATTCTGCCCGGTCCACAAATTACGAACTCACCATCGTTTTCCCTCAACAACTCTGCCAGATCCGTATAATAAGGAATTCCCTTCGGATATTCTGTCGTATCATAAAGCGACAGCCACTTTTTAACAAGGGGTACATCCGTCTGTTCTTCCAATACCATTTTTTCATTTTTTATTTCATAGGCTATCCTCACTTGGTACTGTGCCGCAAACGACTCCTGAATCTGTTTCAGACATGTTTTAATCTGATTGTGATTCGATGAAGCAACGGTTCTTACATCAAGCACTGCCTGTGCTGATCCGGGAATGATATTGCTTTTAAATCCTCCCTGAAAAATCGTTGTACTGATAGATGCCTTCCCCAGTAATTTTGATTCTTCTAAACATGAGAGAGAATTTTTAATCCATTCAATGGCCTTCCAAAGATACTCGTTACCATTTTTTGCTTCCTCCGGCATCGCTCCATGCGCCTGCCGCCCTGCAATCTTAAGCAAAATCCATAACACACCTTTTTCTGCTATCACGACCTTTCCATCTGTCGGTTCACTGAGAAGTATTTCTTTCACATCATCCATCCAGCTGCATTTTGCAACTCTTTTCGCCCCCATACACCCGCTCTCTTCATCAGCAGTAAATACAAAGTGCAGTGTCTTTTTTGGTGTCTTTTTCATCTTAAGTACTCTATCAAGTACTGTCAGCATAATTGCAACACCACTCTTCATATCAGATGAACCAAGACCATATATACGGTCACCATCTTCTGTTGCATGAACCGGCTTATATTTCCACGCTGTTTCATCACCACATGGCACCGTATCAATGTGTCCTAAGAACATTACGCTCTCACTACTTTCACCCGGTATGGATACGACCAAAGAAGCACGTCCTTCACCATGATCAAGAATTTCATATTGACTTTCGTTTAATGACATCCTTTTAATGATATATCGGACTATCATATCTTCTTTTCCCGGTGGATTCTGTGTGTCAATCTCCAGCAATTCTCTCAGAAAAATTTCTGGCTTGTTTCCTGTCACTTAACCACCTGATTTCTTTGTTTTGTTTTTACAATGCGAATTATAGCAAACAAAAACCAGCGGTACAATATACCGCCGGTACACATCTGTTATTGAGAATCTGTCTCATCTGTACAATCTTTATATGTCATTTACAATTTTAGACTTTATAGCAAATTCTACTTCAAGCCTCTCCTCCATATTGTCAAGCGATACCCCCATCACCTCCTGAATCTTATGATAACGGTTTTTCATCGTATTATAATGGATATATAATCGCTCCGACGCCTCCCGCAAATTCCAGTTGCACTCAACAAGCATATTTAATGTATCAAACAGTTCGCCATGATTTTCAAGATCAAATTGTTCTACTCTACTCAATTTATCCTGAAAGAAGTTTTTTACTGCAGGGTTTCCCTTTAGCTGATCCAATAAGCGGTAGAAACCAAGCTGGTTGTAAAAATAAGAAGTATTCTCCCAGCCAAGTCTGCGCCCCATAACAAGAGCGGTTTTTGCCTCACGAAAACTCCGGTATGCCATTCCTATCTCATCGGCAAGGCCACCAATTGCAAAAGACAGTGTAAATCCATCCTTTGTATGAATTCTTTCATTGATTTCCCCTAATTGTTTCTGTATTTCTTTATGACTTTTCCCCTCATCCCATAATAAAAATACAACTCGGTCAGTAAATGTTGTATAAATCGTTTTCTTAAACGACATTCTTACTTCTGCTGCCACATTCCGCAAAATCTGTCTGGAAAGTTCATTCACAGCTATCCGGTTCGTCCCTGTCCCTTCTATTTTCTCAAAATTTTTCTTAAAATGATCGACATCTGCTATCATGGCACGGACATGTCCCTCAAAACTCCAGCCAAAAAGTTTTCCTCTCTCCCTAAGCTCATCCTGATTATTAATATTATTATAGATAATATCCAGAACAAGGTTATCTCTGTACTTTCGCTCAATCTCATCATTAGAGATTTCACGCTGTATTTCCAATTTAATAATTGTTGATGCATGTTCTATCGCAATCAGATCATATTCATTTGCCTTATATTTTGTTTCATTGACAACAAGATAACCATATGTCTTCCTTGTGACAGTTATCGGAAAACACGGATATTTACTCATATAATTTTCCATGTTAATTTCCATCTCATCATTCGAACAAAAAACTCTTTGTTTGATATTATCAACAAAAGCAACTTCTTGCCCAATGAGATCACTGAGATATTCCAAAACCTTTCCTATTCCTTCCTGCCTAATTGCAATATTCGTAAAAATGCAGTGTATTTTTTCCGACTTTTTTATAATTTCCAACTGTCTGGAGTTTGCTTTTGTCAAAACCGGAGTAATAACATCAACAAATGCAAATGAAAATGGCATATACACAAGGGGAAATGAAAGTTCATCCGCCTTTATGCGTACTTCATCCGGCATATCATCAATAAAACGGCCTAATTTAATGAATAGCGCCGCTGCACCATTCTTTGCTATTTTCTCAATCAATTCAAGCAGATACTCCGTATTATCTTTGAAAATATAGCCGGATGTCAAAAGGATTTCTCCTCCCTGAAGCCAGTTATAAATATCCGGTGCATCAATTACGCTGACCGATGATACTTCCCTATTTAACCCTCGATTTCCACATATTACGCGAAATTTTTCAAATCCCTCTGTATGAAGGATCTGGTTTACTGTTAATTTCATACAAAGTCACTTCGCTTTCTCTAAAATCTCCACCCTTGGAAGATTCCATTTAAAATGGGATGCCAATATACGCACAACTATAATGCACACCATAGAGAAAAAAACTGCCCATAGTTCCGACAGAATTTTATCGAGCCACAAATACATGAGCGCACCGAAAATAGAAGCCGTTGCATAAATATGTTTGCGGAAAATATAAGGAACATTGCCTGCAAATATATCACGCAATAATCCGCCGCCTACACCGGTAATTACTCCTACAAACAAAAGTAGCGCAAAATTGTCATTCCCAACCCGTTCCTGTACAAATCGGATTCCTAAAATTGTAAATGCTGCCAGGCCCATTGCATCAGATATAAACAACACCGCATTCGCCCACGAAACATTTGCCAGAATGTCATGCCGAGTGAAAAACATTGCCACCAAAAACACAACAATAGATACTACAATTGCTACTTTGACCTGCGTCGGATTCTGAAAAGCAATCGGAGGAATTTCTCCCGTTACAATATCGCGGATTACCCCGCCGCCAATTGCCGTTACCATGCCAAGTACAATTACTCCAAGCAGATCCATCTTCTTTTTCATCGCCTCAATTGCTCCGGAAACAGCAAAGGCAATTGTTCCCAGTGTTTCCAGAAAGCTCATCATGAAATCCACATCTCTGCCTCCTTGTAAAATTCAGTCAGTTCTATAAAAAAAGACACCGCGGAATAGACCACGATGTCTTTTTATGATTTACATTCTACAACAGCCTTTGCTATTTGTAAAGATTATTTTTCATCATGTGCTACACTTCCACAGTGCCATTGGGTGGTCACAAATCCTAGCCATAATTTTCTCGTCATCAAACAGCAATTCCGGACGATACTCCTTTGCCATAAATCTATCCATGTATTCATTCTCTTTTTCAGTCAACTGCATTAACTCACCAATATATTGTTTTGCACGATTCTTTCGTTCATTTAACCGGAAATTATCTTTCTTGCCTATCACCGGAAACAAATCTCTATGATTTTCAAATAAATTATGCTCCATCATGTTTCCCCAATCATATAAATCTCTAGCTGCAGCACGGCTTATTAATGCGTTGCCTTTTGCCGCAAATATTTCTAATGGATCCACAGTTCTTATCTTAATATCACTCTTAAATGCATCGCTTAATATACTTCTATATGTAGATTCAAAAATATGCGTCCTGAGTGAATAATTCAGTTCAATTTTAATCATATCTTTATTACCACCAGCATTTATGTAATAGTAATAAAAAGCATCCAAACTATGACTAAATCTTGACCCCGATGATAAAGAATATCCTTTTCTTTCCATATATTCTTTAATCAGACCTGTAATGTGCTCTCTGGCTGCAAGCATATCATTTTTACAATCATTTGGCGTATAATCCATATCAATATCTACCGATAGTCTTGGCAAATTAAACACGGTAAGATTAATTGCCGTTCCACCTTTAAGCAGTAAATGATTTGCAAGGTATTCCTGCGTGTTAAAATATTCTAATATTTCTTTTAACCTCAATACTTTTTCAAAGGTATCCCTAACAAATCCATACTGTGCCGCAGTTCTTCCTATTTCTGCTTTGTTATATTGAGTCATCCTCCATCACTCCATTCTTTACGCTTAAATATTTTGGTACCACAAGTTTCCACTGAGCATCATATACTCCATCAGCTAGTTCTTTTGACAAATAACGCTTGCTCTTTCCAATTTTCTGCTGGCATTCTTTAAAAAAATCATCCGATAGACCAAGTTGCTCTTTCTGTTCAGAAAGCAGGAAACCTGTCTTCTGATACAGAAATTGATTACTAAGATGCTCCAAATAACTTAGCAATCTTTTCTCCCGTAACTTATTCATACACGAAATATCCTGTATAACCTCTTCTATCCCAGCAATTTTATCCATGTCCTTAATGCTATCTATCATAGTACGTTCCGGAGTTGTAACACGAATTCCACCGCTAAAAGCAGGTGTATCAATTTCATCATTTCCCTTTGATACCACATATCGATAAGTATATCCATCAAATTCAAAATCACGAAAAGAAGTTTCTGAAGAAACATATACTTCATAAAAAACTTGATCTGTTATGCCATAATATTCCATCGCTGTATGATGCGAAATATATGCAGTCGGTGTAATACTACATGCAATCTGAAATCGATTTGCTACTAACTGTCCTGTTTCTCCACTTATACATGTGTACCTATTATTTCGTATCTTTGCCACCATATTTTCTTTCATCAATCGCTTAATTGCAGAGCGCGCACTATTTATATTATTATAAAATTTATTTACATCATCAACACTGAATACCGGTGTTTTCAGCAATTCAAAATATAAATTCATCACATCACCTCTTGCATTTTAGTTTATGTATAAACCATTTCGTTTTAATTTTAAACTCATTATAGTGCCACTCTCTTATTTTGTCAAGTTTATATTTTCTTTGTTTTAGTGTTTACATAAATTATTTTGTTAGAATTATAAACCTTTTGCTGCATCCTCCCCTCTCACCACTCCTCCCTTTCCTGCCAAACCAAAATAAAAACGAAAAAAAGACGGGAAGCTATATCTGCCACGCAGATATCCCGCTTCCCGTCTTTTTCGTTTTTATTTTACGTTTTATTTTACAGCCTTAAAAGCTTCTTCCAAGTCTTCAATAATATCATCTACATTCTCTGTTCCGATTGACAGACGAATAGTATTTGGTTTGATTCCCTGGTCTAACAGTTCTTCCTCATTCAACTGAGAATGTGTTGTACTTGCCGGATGAATAACTAACGATTTTACGTCTGCTACATTGGCAAGCAGGGAGAACAACTCCAGATTATCAATGAAATCTTTTGCTTTCTTGTCATCACCTTTAATCTCAAAAGTAAAGATTGAACCGCCGCCATTTGGGAAGTACTTTTTGTACAATTCCTGCTGAGAAGGATCATCAGATACAGCCGGATGATTTACCTTTTCAACCTGTGGATGATTGTTCAGATACTCTACTACTTTCAATGCATTTTCTACGTGGCGCTCAACTCTAAGGGAAAGAGTTTCAAGCCCCTGCAAAAACATAAATGCATGGAACGGAGAAAGTGTCGCACCGGTATCACGAAGCAGAATCGCACGGATTTTTGTAACGAAAGCAGCCGGTCCTACCGCTTTTGTAAAGCTGATTCCGTGATAACTTGGGTTTGGCTCGGTCAACGAAGCAAATTTGCCGCTTGCTTCCCAGTCAAACTTACCGCTGTCTACAATGACACCACCGATTGCTGCACCATGTCCACCGATGAATTTTGTTGCGGAATGTACCACGATGTCAGCACCGTATTCAATTGGGCGAACCAGATAAGGCGTAGCAAATGTATTGTCAATTGCCAGTGGAATTTTGTGAGCATGTGCAATGTCTGCCAATTTCTCAATATCCACAACATCTGAGTTCGGATTTCCCAATGTCTCAATAAATACAGCCTTTGTATTATCTTTGATTGCAGCCTCAACCTCGTCAAAGTTAAATGGGTCAACAAATGTTGTTTCAATACCATACTGTACTAATGTGTGAGCTAACAAATTGTAAGTTCCACCATAAATATTTTTTGCTGCTACGATGTGGTCTCCTGCCTGTGCAAGATTCTGAATCGTATAGGAAATTGCTGCTGCACCACTCGCTACGGCAAGTGCTGCCACGCCGCCTTCAAGTGCTGCCACACGCTGTTCAAAAACATCTTCTGTAGGGTTTGTCAAACGTCCGTAAATATTTCCTGCATCCGTAAGTCCAAAACGTGCTGCTGCATGTTCACTGTTGCGGAATACATAAGATGAAGTAGCGTAAATCGGAACTGCTCTTGCATCGGTAACCGGGTCCGGACTTTCCTGTCCTACATGTAACTGAAGTGTCTCAAATTTTAAATTTCTTTCTGCATAACTTTTTTTACTCATATTCTCATACCTCCATTTTCATTGTGCTCTGCACAGGTGTTATTTTCTTGTTCTGTAGTTATCATACCAAATAGGTAGGGTATTGTCTAATACAAGAAATATTTTACTAGGTATAGGAATACACTATAACTATTGAATCTTAGTTACATGATAATCCTCGGCCTCCACAGCCTGCTTAAGTTCGGAATCCGAAACCTCTTTACTAAGCGTCACAACCGCATTACCCTTTTCATGGCTTACCACAACAGAAGCCACGCCGGGAACTGCTTCCAGTGCCTTTTTCACCCTTGCCTCACAATGTCCGCACATCATTCCTTTAATCTTCAATTCACGTTCCATTTTATTTTCCTCACTTTCTTTTTTCTCTTCAATTTTCTTAAAATTCAACCGCAGCGCATTTGTCACCACACAGAAACTGGACAAACTCATTGCTGCCGCTCCAAACATCGGATTTAACTGCCAGCCAAACAACGGAATCCACACACCGGCTGCCAACGGAATACCAATAATATTATAAATAAATGCCCAGAATAAATTTTCACGGATATTTTTTCTCGTTGCACGGCTTAAGCGGATTGCTGCCGGAACATCACTAAGTTTACTCTTCATCAATACGACATCCGCTGCATCCATCGCAACATCTGTTCCCGCGCCAATGGCAATTCCGATATCTGCCTGCGTAAGAGCCGGCGCATCATTAATACCATCACCCACCATGGCAACCTTGCCGTTTTCTTTTAATTCGCGAATTACAGCTTCTTTTCCGTCCGGCAGAACACCGGCAATCACTTCGTCCACGCCGGCTTCCCTGCCAATCGCATTTGCTGTTTTTTGATTATCTCCGGTAAGCATCACAACGCGAAGTCCCATTTTCTGCATCTGGCTGACGGCATCGGCACTGTCTTCTTTCATCGTATCCGCCACGGCAATCATACCAAGCAGCGTGTCATCTTTGGCAAAATACAATGGTGTTTTTCCTTCTTCTGCCAATCGGTTTGCCTGCCCTTTTACTGTGTCATCAATCACTGCCACCTTTTCAATCGCAGACTGATTTCCGCCAAGCAGGATTTCCGTTTTACCACTTTCTTTAACCTGTCCTTTCAGACCATTTCCAGGCATAATTTCAAATTCTGAAAGTTCCGGTGCTAAAGTTTCAAGTTCCTCCGCATAGGAAACAATAGCACGTGCCAGAGGATGCTCACTCTTTTTCTCCAGCGCATACGCATAGGAAAGAAGTTCATTTTCCGAGTACCCGGAAAATGGAATCATATCCGTTACCTTCGGCTCACCGCGCGTAATCGTTCCGGTTTTATCCAGTGCCACGGTTGCAATTTTACCGGTCTCCTCCAATGCCGCTGCCGTCTTAAACAAAATTCCGTGTCTGGCACCAAGACCATTTCCTACCATAATAGCAACCGGCGTTGCCAGACCAAGGGCACACGGACAGCTGATAACAAGAACTGAAATAGCACGCGCTAATGCATAACCAACACTCTGTCCACACAAAAGCCATACAAGAAAAGTAACCACTGCAATTGAAATAACAACCGGAACAAAAACGCCCGAAACTTTATCTGCAATTTTGGCAATCGGTGCTTTCGTTGCCGCCGCATCTTTAACCATCTGGATAATCTGCGACAAAGTGGTATCTTCTCCTACTCTGGTTGCCTCGCAGCGAAGAAAACCGGTCTGATTCAGCGTTGCGGCAGAAACCATTTCGCCTTCTTTTTTATCTACCGGAATACTTTCTCCGGTCAGTGCCGCCTCATTGACTGCACTGCTTCCTTCCAAAATCACGCCATCCACGGGGATATTTTCCCCCGGTTTGACAAGAAAAATCTCTCCCTTTTGAACCTCTTTTACCGGCACGGAAACTTCCTTTCCATCCCGAACAACAACAGCTGTCTGAGGTGCTAACTTCATCAACCCTTTTATCGCATCCGTTGTCTTTCCCTTAGAACGCGCCTCCAGCATTTTCCCGACAGTAATCAACGTAAGAATCATTGCCGCCGACTCGAAGTAAAACTCATGCATATATGCCATAACTTTTGCCTCATCCATCAGCCTCTGTGCCTCTGCCATCGCAAACAGCGCATACACACTATAGCCAAAAGCTGCACTGGCGCCGAGTGCAACTAACGTGTCCATATTCGGCGAACGCCGCCACAAACTTTTATATCCACTGACAAAAAATCGCTGGTTAATTACCATAATCGCAATCGTCAACAACATCTGAGCAAGTCCCATCGCCACATGGTTCACACCAAGGACACCCGGCAGGGGCCATCCCCACATCATATGTCCCATGGATAAATACATTAAAAATACGAGCAAAATCAAAGAAGCAATCAATCGTTTCTTTAACTTTTTTGTCTCTGTATCTTTTAATGTATCTTCTGCTTCCGCTTCTCCATTCTTTTCCTGTCCCATCACGTGGGCACCATATCCGGCATCAACAACCGCCTGAATAATAACGGAATCCGGCACATCACCCTCTACACCCATGGAATTTGTCAAAAGATTTACACTGCACGAACTCACGCCCTCAACACGGCTTACCGCTTTTTCCACACGGGCACTGCATGCTGCACATGTCATGCCTGTCACTGCATACTGCTTCATGTATATTCCACCTTTCCTGTTTTTTATATTCCTCTCATCAAAGTGCTGCACTGCTTACCGCATCAGTTTTTGCAGCGTCGCAATCAATTCATCTACCGTTTCTTCTTTTCCTGCCCGGATATCATCCGTCACACAGGTCTTAATATGGTTTGCTAACAAAACCCGGTTGAAACTATTCAATGCTGCATTGACCGCTGCCACCTGTACTAAAATGTCGGTACAATAAACACCGCGCTCAACCATTCCTTTAATTCCGCGGATTTGTCCTTCCATACGATTTAAACGATGGATTAAGTCTTTATACTCTTTATCTGAGCGCTCTTTGTGCCGTTCTTCACAGCACGGACAAGTTTTCTTTTCTTCCATGCAATCACTCCTATCGATAATTTTCGATTCGATTATATACCCCCATAGGGTATACTGCAAGCAAAATTTTTCTCATTAAACAAAAAGAAGTTTAAATTGCAAGAGACTATAACACAAAGTGTTACCCATCTCAAAACAAATTAAACTTCTTTTATATTTTGAACTATCTTAGTACGACAGCTCTTTCAATAAGCACTTATAAAAATGCTTTATAATCTCTTCAGATATTCCCCGGTTCTTGTATCAATCTGGATTTTATCACCCTGATTTACGAAAATCGGAACTGCAACCTGTGCACCTGTCTCAACGGTAGCCGGTTTTGTAACGTTTGTTGCTGTATCACCTTTTACACCAGGCTCTGTCTCAGTTACTTCCAACTCAGCAAACATTGGTGGCTCGATTGCGAAAATGTTACCTTTGTAAGATACCATCTTAACATTATCATTCTCTTTTACGAATTTCATGGAATCGCCAACTGCTTCTTCTGTCAATGCAATCTGCTCATATGTTTCATTATCCATGAAGTTGTACATCTCACCATCGTTGTACAAATACTGCATTTCCTTTTTATCAATATGCGCCTGTGGATACTTCTCTGTCGGACGGAATGTCTTCTCCACAACACCGCCATCTACTACGTTTTTCAATTTGGTACGAACAAATGCAGCACCCTTACCCGGTTTTACATGCTGGAACTCAATAACCTGATATACGGTTCCATCAATCTCAATTGTCAAACCGTTTCTGAAATCTCCTGCTGATACCATAGTTTCCTCTCTTTCCGTCGCACAAAACGACAATAAATTCATATCTATTCATAATTTTAGTATATTTAGAAACATTTTTCAAGTATTTCTTTTGCAATCTCGGTAATGATTTTCCCATCCGTGCTTACCGTCACGGTAGCGGCGTGCTCATAATACGCTCTCCGCTTCTCCATCATCTGCCGTATGTAGTCCACATTCATGTTATCTTTCAACAGTGGGCGAGTCGTGTTATAACGAACCCGCTCAAAAATTGTCTCCGGTTTTGCCGTAAGTAAAACAACCGTTCCGATTGCCTGTAACTTTCTCACATTCAACTCCCGCAGTGCCATGCCGCCGCCACAGGAAATAATCGCCGGCTTTATTAAGCCTAACTCATCAATCATGGATGTTTCTAAATCACGGAAATAAGTTTCTCCTTCTTTTTCAAAAATATCCGAAATTGCACGACCTTCCTTTTTCTCAATCCACTGGTCAGTGTCGATTTCCGTGCGCGAAGCAAGCCGTGATAATTCATGTGAAATGGTTGATTTTCCAACACCCATAAAGCCAATCAAAATGATGTGGCGGTTTCCTTTGTAAATTTTGTCAAACACCTCGCACATCGTCTCATAATAGACCTGTCCGGGTGCGGAAGCCTCACTTACACAGCCAAACGAAACAAACGAGCCATACAATCCGCCATACAGTCTCGAAACTTTTCCAAGCTCACCCATCGACATCGTAATCAATGGAAAATCCGGAAATTCCTCTTTCATGGCAGCGGTTGCATTTAACAGCGTATCCACATCTTCTCTTGTCTTTGGCATACAAGCTAACTTTCCGGCGTAGCACCCACACTCTTTTGCCTTACAGAGTCTTTCCTTAATTTCATCCTCAGACGGAGTTTGGGAAAAATCATGATAGGAGCCAATTACTTTGGTCTTACTGTTTGAATACTTTTGACAGAGTGCTTTTACCTTTTTCTCATCCCGCGCAGACTCAACGTCCACATAATCTGCCGTCTGCTGTTCAAGGATTTTGCGAATTGTTTCAAAATAATCAAAGCGGGAACCATTTTCCTCGCCGCCTTCTGCCACCGTGCGAATGGTGACTAACAGCTCCTTTTCATTAAGCACACGCTTTAACTCCGTTATGACATCAAGAATTTCTCTCGCATAACCGGCATAAAAATCAATGCGCCACTCCACCATTTCCACCGGTAGTTTTGCAATCTGTTTTGCCTCGCGAATAATTCCATCACGAATTGGGGCAACAATTGGTACACAAATTTTAGGCCTCATCCACTTCATCCTTTCTGTGCGGTCAACTCAAGCAGTTTTTTTGTCGAATGGGTAATATTTTCACATCCGTCTTCTGTAATAATCACAACGTCCTCAATCCGGACGCCGCCAATTCCCTCAATATAAATTCCCGGCTCCACCGTAATTACCATACCGGGCTTAATCACGGTTTCTTCTCTCGGTGAAAAATTCGGGCTTTCATGAATTTCCAGTCCAACCGAATGTCCCAGCGCATGTCCAAAATATTTACCATAGCCGGCATCTGTTATTACATCTCTTGCAATCGCATCAATCTGGCTTCCCTTCATTCCCGGACGGATTCCTAAAAGTGCTGTTTCCTGCGCTCTTAAGACCGTATCATAAATTTCACGCTGTTTCTCATTCGCACTGCCAATCACAACCGTTCTTGTCATATCCGAGCAGTACCCCTGATACAAACAGCCAAAATCCATCGTTAAGAAATCACCGTTTTCCAGTTTTTTATCGGTTGGCACCGCATGCGGCATCGCCGAATGTTCTCCCGATGCGGCAATCGTATCAAAACTAAAACCTTCCGCGCCTTCCTCTTTCATATAAAATTCCAGCCATGCGGCAACCTGTTTTTCTGTCATACCCTCATGAATTTTAGCAATTGTCTTAGTAAAAGCGCGGTCACCGATTGCCTCTGCCTGCCGTATCTTTTCCTGCTCTTTCTCTGTCTTTATCTGTCGGAACT
>CALELW010000204.1 GCA_937902905.1 uncultured Clostridium sp.
CTTTCTATGTAAACGCAGGCTAATGCTCCTGCGACGAAGGCAAACCGCCTACCGAATAGGGTAGCACTAGTAATAGTTTAACACACATGTGTATACTAATCAATGGCTGTTTTTTTACACATCTCATTACTTGATACGAAACTGAGTTTGAAATGATGGTTTTGTGACAATTGTTTGTTGCTGGTTCCTTTGGCTTCCAGCTTTTCTGCGGAATTACGGAAAACAAAAAAGTGCTAACGAACAATTGAACAAACTACTCAACAAAAATATCGACCTTCCCCCCTTTTTATGTTATAATAACTCATTATGACTTAGGAAGGGGGCTTTTTGCATATGAACAAAGACAAGAAAAACGTTTGTATCGGGTTGTTAGCACATGTAGATGCAGGAAAAACAACATTGTCGGAAGCCCTTTTATATCAGGCGGGAGTGTTGAAAAATCCGGGACGAGTGGACAAAGGCGACGCCTATTTAGATACATTTGCAATGGAAAAAGAGAGAGGAATTACGATTTTTTCCAAGCAGGCAGTTTTTTCGTGGGAGGATATGCAGGTGACGTTGTTGGATACGCCGGGGCATATCGATTTTTCGGCGGAGATGGAGAGGACATTACAGGTTCTTGATTATGCCGTGTTAGTGATTAGCGGACCGGATGGGGTGCAGGGACACACACAGACACTGTGGAAACTTTTGGAAAAATATCAGATTCCGGTTTTTCTTTTTGTAAATAAAATGGACCAGCCGGGAACGGAAAAAGAATTTATTTTAGGGGAACTTCAGGCAAAACTAAATTCTTCAGTGACAGATTTTTCAGATTTACAAAGTGAAGAATTTTATGAACAGGTTTCTCTTTGCGAAGAAGAAATGCTGAATCAGTATTTAGAAGAGGGAGAAGTGGCAGTTTCGCAGATCGCAGAAAAAATCAGCGAGAGAAAAATTTTCCCGTGTGTGTTTGGTTCGGCACTGCGGATGGAAGGTGTTAAGCATTTACTGGAGGTAATGCAGACATTTCTTTTGGAGCCATCTTACGATGAGGTGTTTGGGGCAAAAGTGTTTAAAATAATGCGTGATGATAAGGGGGCCAGACTCACTTACGTCAAAGTGACCGGAGGACAGTTAAAACCACGTATGGAACTGTCCGATAAAAAGGGAGAGTGGACAGAAAAAATCAATCAAATCCGCGTGTATTCCGGAAGTCGTTTTGAGACTGTGGCACAGGCAGTTCCGGGTATGATTTGTGCGCTGACGGGGCTCACAAAGACGTATCCCGGCGAGGGACTTGGTGCAGAGTTTGACAGCGGCGCACCGGTATTGGAGCCGGTATTGACTTACCGCATTTTATTTCCGGGTGGAGAAGAACCGGCAAAAATGCTTCCAAAACTTCGTGAGATTGAGGAAGAGGAACCGGCACTTCACATTGTCTGGAATGAAGAATTACAGGAAATTCATGCGCAGGTGATGGGAGAAGTGCAGATTGAAATCATTAAGCGGTGGATATTGGAGCGGTATGGTGTTTCTGTTACATTTGGAACCGGCAACATCGTTTACAAAGAGACGATTTGCGAGCCGGTCGAGGGTGTCGGGCATTATGAGCCGTTACGGCACTATGCGGAAGTTCACTTGTGGATGGAGCCGCTTGCCGTTGGGAGCGGTGTGCAGATTGCGACAGACTGCAGTGAGGATAAGCTGGATAAAAACTGGCAGCGGCTGATATTGACGCATTTGGCAGAAAAAGAACATAAAGGTGTGCTTACCGGAGCCGGACTTACCGATGTAAAACTTACATTAATTGCCGGCAGAGCGCATAATAAACATACCGAGGGCGGAGATTTCCGTGAGGCAACTTATCGTGCCGTGCGTCAGGGACTGATGCAGACAAAATCGGTTTTGTTAGAGCCGTATTATGAATACCGACTTATCGTGCCGGAAACTTCAATTGGACGGGCAATGACGGATATTGAGCGCATGGCGGGGAGTTTTACCCTGCAGCAGAATTTACCGCAGACAAATGGCGAGGGGGCACAACCGATGGCAGTTCTTACCGGAGAGGCTCCTGTCAGTACCATGCGGGATTATACGCAGGAAGTCACCGCCTACACAAAAGGGCATGGACAGTTGTTCTGTTCGCTTTTAGGATATCGTCCGTGTCACAATG
This sequence comes from uncultured Clostridium sp., assembly GCA_937902905.1. Taxonomy (GTDB): domain Bacteria; phylum Bacillota; class Clostridia; order Lachnospirales; family Lachnospiraceae; genus Eubacterium_F. The sequence goes on from CALELW010000204.1 coordinate 2,156, forward strand.
CAGATGAGGTAATTGCCGCAAAACAGTACGATGCCGACCATGATGTGAAAAATCCAAGTGGTTCGGTATTCTGTGCGCATGGCGCCGGATTTTTTGTCCCATGGAATCAGGTGTTTGATTATATGCATATTGACACGTCAAAACGGGTAGACAAAGATTTTTCTGAAGTTGAAAATAACGTGACAGGAAAAAGAGAGCCGAAAAAGCAGGAAGAAGAATGGCTGGATGTATCAGAGATTGATTCCATTTTGGAAAGAAGCTCTTTTGCCAATCGTAAGCAGGGGGCTGTTTCACACAAAGGAATTTCTGCAAAGCGGGTAAGTTCTGTAAAAGAAAAGCCGGTTGGTTTGTCAAAGCCAAGAAAAAAACAGATGCCGGATGTTAATTACCTGCTGGTTGACGGGTATAATATTATCTTTGCATGGGAAGAATTGAAAGTGCTGGCGCAAAACGACATTGCGGCGGCAAGAGGAAAACTGATGGATATCCTGTGTAATTATCAGGGTTTTCATAAATGTGAGCTGATTTTAGTATTTGATGCGTACCGTGTGGCAAACCACAAAACAGAAGTTTTGGATTACCATAACATTCATGTGGTTTACACAAAAGAAGCGGAAACCGCAGACCAGTACATTGAAAAATTTGCTCACGAAAATGGTAAAAAATATCGTATTACCGTTGCAACATCCGATGGATTGGAGCAGATTATCATTCGCGGAGCCGGGTGCAGGCTTTTGTCTGCCAGAGATTTTGAAGCGGATGTGAAACGCTCAGAGCAGGCGATACGGGAAATTTTAAAAAAACAATAAGAATTGGAGGAATGACAAATGGCAGCAATTGAAATAACAAAGGAAAACTATGAAGCAGAAGTATTACAGTCGGACAAACCGGTACTGTTGGATTTTTGGGCATCCTGGTGTGGACCATGCCAGATGGTATCACCAGTAATTGAGCAGATTGGTGAGGAAAATGATTCCATCCGCGTCGGCAAAGTAAATGTGGATGAACAGGGGGAACTTACGATGCAGTTTCGTGTCGTGTCGATTCCGACATTGGTTGTTATGAAGGGTGGAGAAGAGGTAAACCGAATTGTTGGGGCTGCCTCTAAAAGCGAAATTTTAGCAATGCTGTAAAAAGCAAGAGAAGGGGGAGTAAAAAATGACAGCGAAAAAGAAACGATTGCTTTTCATGGTGCTTGGCGTCTTTATATGTGCATTTATTGCGTTGTTGATAGGGGAGAGGGCAATATCAGACAATAC
>CALELW010000205.1 GCA_937902905.1 uncultured Clostridium sp.
AAGGAATCTGAAAGCCTTGTATTTATTGGCTTAGAGATTCCGAGAGATCATTTAAGGATAAAGGAGGATTTGTAAATGAGTAACGTAACAATTTCAGATGCCATCCGTTATATTGGAGTGGATGATAAAGACATTGATTTGTTTGAGAGCCAGTACATTGTGCCAAACGGCGTATCGTATAATTCTTATGTGATTTTGGATGAAAAAATTGTCGTAATGGATACGGTGGACGCCAGAAAAACGGATGAATGGCTGGAAAAATTAGAGAGAGAACTTGACGGAAAAACACCGGATTATCTTGTGATTTCCCACTTGGAGCCGGACCACAGCGGAAGCATTTTGGCAATTGCTGAAAAATATCCGCAGATGCAGTTTGTCAGTAATGCGAAAGTATTTGCGATGCTGCCACAGTTCTTTGAGATGGATGTAACAGACAAAAAAGTGGTTGTTGCTGAGGGAGATACCTTGTCTCTTGGTGCACATACACTTACATTTGTGATGGCACCGATGGTTCACTGGCCGGAGGTTATGGTTTCTTACGAATCCACGGAAAAAGTTTTGTTCTCTGCGGATGCTTTTGGTAAGTTTGGCGCGCTGGATGCCGATGAGGACTGGGCTTGTGAAGCAAGAAGATATTACTTTAATATTGTAGGTAAATATGGTGCGCAGGCAGCCGCTTTGTTGAAAAAAGCAGCCGGCTTGGATATTCAGAAGATTTGTCCTCTTCATGGACCAATTCTTCAGGAAAACCTTGCCTATTACATTGGTAAATATCAGGTTTGGAGCAGCTACGAAGCAGAAGATGACGGCGTATTTGTTGCCTATGCATCCATTCATGGAAATACGGCAAAAGCAGCGAAAAAACTTGGTGAAGTGTTAGAAGCCAAAGGAGCAAAAAAAGTCGTTGTCAGTGATTTGTCAAGAGAAGATATGGCAGAGGCAATTGAGGATGCGTTCCGCTATGATAAAATCGTAGTTGCCTGTGCAACATATGATGGTGGTTTATTCCCGGTTATGCAGGATTTCCTGTACCACTTAGGACACAAAAACTTCCAGAACAAGAAAGTTGCCTTTGTGGAAAATGGAAGCTGGGCACCGGTTGCAAACAGAAAAATGCGCGAAGCGTTTGAGAAGATGAAAAATATGACACTCTGTGACAACATGGTTACAATCAAGTCAACGATGAAAGAGGCAGATGTCGCTCAGATGGAAGCGTTAGCGGATGAATTGTTGGCATAATTTGTAATTCCAAATAAGACAAATAAAAGGCAGTTTCAGGAAGGAAAATCCTTTCGTGAAACTGCCTTTTTTGTGAAAACGTCTTTATATATTATTCGTCTTCGGTTTCTTTGTCTTTATGAGCAATCTCAGATACAATCTGAATTCCATTTACTTCTACTAAATCATTAATTTCAATGACTAAGCACGGAACGCCGTCGATTACTTTAGTTTCTACTAAGTCGGTTCTCTCCGGATTAACAGAAACTTTAACATCCGGGGTGCGCACCTCAAAATTCCTTGTATTGGATAAGTTGGTGGCAACCAGCGTTTCATTTTCTCCGACGGACTCGTCATAATGTGTCTCAAAAGCTTCGATTTGTTCTTCTTCAACACCGCATTTTTCTAAAAGATGCGTCATATCCGATTTATCCAGCGTAAGAGGCTCCGGATTTTCCTTGTTTTCTGCTACCATCTGATTCAGATTTTCATGAATGGATTTAACCACTTCATAATCACATTCTAAGCCAAGCGATTCCTCTACAATTGCGTTGAATGTTTCTTTCTGGCTTTTTGCCGGGAGCGGCATACGGCAGCCGAGGAGCTTGTCGGTAACTACCTCATCCACCTCATCCGCATTTTTGGAATAATACAAAAGACTGTGAATATCCATGTTGCGGTCATTAAATGCCGGGAACAAAAAGCCAAGTTCCGGCGGCTGTACGAGCCAGTCGCGAATTCGGTCCTGAATGTGGTTGGTCTCTGCATTGTAGCAAAGTCCCGGTTTTGTCAGTTTAACCGGACAGATGCTGCAAAGAATGTAGTCATACACGTATTCCGATGCATCAAAATTTTCAATGCCGTCTGTCGTGATTTTCGGAATATCATAAGCGTCATGAACCAAAATAATAAAATAATTTTCCGGGTAGCCGTAATTTTCAATTACTTTGTCATAAAAAGCATCCAGCAATTCATCATCAGTCAGTTTGCTTTGTAACAGTTTCATTAAAAATACCTGCGTGCCATCTTCTTTTGTTTCCTGTTCGGTTGGAAACTCCATATTCAGAAGTGTTTTTCCGATGGAGCCGGAAAGTGTTTTGCGGAAAATATCAATGTATTTGAACATTTCTTCTTCCGGAAGTCCTAAAAACGCTTCCTTTAAAGTCATGCGTTTTTGCTTGTCGGCATCCACGTAACATCCGCAGAGTCTTGTAAAGCTGCATTTTGTTTTTGTAAATCGTTTTTTGATTTCTGCGATTTCTTTTTTGTTCATATGTACCTCCCTTAACCGGCAGAAGCCGGAAATTGTCTTTTTCCATTGTACCACATCAGGGAGAAAAAAAGGAAATATTATTTTATATTCTTTTTTACTTTCTTAGTACATGTTTTTACTTTTATAAAGTCGCTGTAATCAGGTGCGGTTTTTTTAATCCAGTTTTTGTATTTTTTCACCATTCCTTTTGGAACGTAATAAGTACAAAAAATTGGGAAAATATATTGGGCACCGCTCAAATATTTTGGAAGTTTCTTTCCGAGAAATACCACGTCACATGAACTGCCTCTGTAAAATTGATACCAGGAGTCACACAAAATGGTGGAAGTTGGGATTACTATATAGTCTAAAGAACTTCCGTCATTCACTATGAAATTATCGCCTGCTGTCATTGCATCGCGGGTGATTTTTTTTACTTTCGGAGAAATTTTCACAACCTGACCGCCTTTGCTTGCAGTTACTACAACAAGTTCTTTGGTTTTCTTCTTATAAATACAGGAACCATCTTTTGCATAAACTTTGTTCCCTTTTTTCAAACGAATCTTTTCTAAATTACTTGCTTCCAGTGCCTTTTTCCCTATTTTCTTGACACTTTTAGGAATGACAAGAGATTCCGCTTTTGAATCGTAAAAACAGTAATCACCAATCGCTTTCGTCCCATTAGGAATAACAACTTTCTTTTTCGCCGGTGCAATCCAGATGACGGATTTCTTTTGCTTATTTATCAACATATTATTTTTTGCATAAAGAACGCGATTGCTTTTGGAAACACGAACGGTTTTTAATTTCGGGCAGTCTTCAAAAGCATTTGTATTTAATGAAGTAAGGGAAGTTCCGATAGTAACCTTTTTTAATTGGTCACAGCCGTAAAATGCGGAGTTGCCAAGTTCTGTCAAGGCATTTGGCAGCTTAACTTCTTTCAGCGCATCCAATCCACTAAAAGAGTCCCAGCCGATTGCTTTGACCGTATCAGGAATGGTTAATTTTGTGATGCTTTTTGTGTCCTCAAAAGCACCATCACAGTTGTGTGCTTCTTCTACATACATGCCAAAAACTGTCTGACCGAATTCATTGTAATCTTCTCCGGAATTGGCATCTCGTGTGATGTAGTCGTAACCTATTTGTGTTACCGGTGCACCGCCAAGTGTAGCCGGAATGTCAAGAGTTTTTACTTTTCCCTTATTACTTGTTACATCAATTTTTGTCAGCCAGGAGCTTTTCTCATCGGTCGACTTGTAATAGGTAAAAGTGTAGTTGCCACTTGTCGCAGTCAGTTCCTTTACATTCCATTCTTTCAAAGAATCAGGTGTCTTTACCTGTGCATGAACAGCGGGTGTAATGGATGATACCGTAATTGCTAATGCACATAATGTTCCAATCAATTTTTTCTTCATAGTTAAATTCTCCCTTCGATAATTATTTGCTTTTTGTGGGTGTCTATTTATAATACGAATGAGAAATGGAAAATGTTGCAAAAAAGTAAAAATTGTCGCAGGTTTGAACAGAAATAAGACAAATAAAGAGCAGAGAATGGGATATTCTCTGCTCTTATGAGATATTAAAGGCAATAACTTAAACTTTGGATAACATGACAAGTACTTTTGAATTTATTTTGGTGAAATAGACCAACTCGGCTTTATTCATTTTTTTCTTCTTCCATTTTTTAAATGCAGCATCGACTTTTGTTTGCTGCTTAAGAAGTTTAGTGTAACTGTTCAGCGTAGCAAAGGTATTTCCGCCTTTTTGGTATTTTTTCATGAATTTACAATATTTCTTGTAAAACTTATAAT
>CALELW010000206.1 GCA_937902905.1 uncultured Clostridium sp.
CAATATATGCTTGGTGACCGCTATCTGGTGGCTCCTATTATGGACGAGACCGGTGAAGTGACGTATTACCTTCCACAGGGACAGTGGAAAAATTATTTCACCGGTGAAACTAGACAGGGCGCACTTTGGATAACGGAAACGGTTGATTATTTTACGATTCCGCTCTGGGAAAGGGTGACTTCGGAGTGAAAGAAAATATCTTTTACCGAAGTACCAACCCATAAGGAATAGGTACCCTCGTTTATCACAAAAGCTTGATTTTTACAGTTATAGGTGGCAAAGTCCTTTTTTTCTAGGCAGAGGGAAACGTGTTTTGTTTCCTGTGGGGCGAGCGCCACCTTTTTAAATGCTTTCAATTGTTTTTTCGGCTGCCCTTCTTCCGGGATGCCGACATAGAGCTGTATGGTTTGCGCACCTGCTCTGTTTCCGGTGTTTGTAATCTGGCAGCGGCAGCAAACAGTTCCACCTTCGGTTTTCTCAACGGAAAAATCATGCAAATCAAAGGTTGTGTAGCTAAGACCGTATCCAAATGGGAAGAGAACCGGAATTTCTTCGGTTTCATAATAGCGGTAGCCAACCATTAATTTTTCCGTGTATTCCACATGACGTTGACCGGAATGATCCACTGTACCCGGATAGGATTTAAATTTTTCGGTCGGTGTATCACAAAGGTGAACCGGATAGGTTTCTGCCAAGTGTCCGGATGGATTTACCTCGCCAAAGAGAACTCGTGCTAAAGCAAGTCCGCCATGCATGCCACAGTAGCTTGTCTGAATCAGTGAGTTTACTTTATTAATCCATGGCATTTCAACCGGGCCGCCGTTGATCAGTACAATGGTGAGATTTTTACATTTTTCTGTCAAAGACTCAATGACTTCGTTTTGTCCATATGGAAGTGTCATGTCCGGGCGGTCAAATCCTTCGACGTCATAAGCGTGGTTTAACCCACCGATAAAGATGACTTCATCGTAGGACGGGCAGGCATCCAGTGCCTCTTTCAGATACTTTTCACGTATCGGGCGGATTTCTTTGTCAAACTGTTCTTTTCCGCGGTCCGTTGTATAATCCACATCTAGACTTTCTGCCTGCCAGTCGACTTCACCGGCTACATGTTTTTCGTTATCCACGTAATAACCTGGCAGCCAGTCAATCTGTGCATCACCGCCGAGCACCATACGCATGCCAAGCAGTGGAGAAATATCATAAAGTGCTTTGATTTCCGCACTTCCACCGCCGGCAGCATGTGTTCTTTTTGCGTTATCGCCGAGGACAAGAATTTTCTTTGTTTCTTTGGAAAGAGGGAGATGTTCCGTGCCATTTTTTAACAGGACAATTCCTTCTTCCGCAATCTGCTGAATGGTCTGCTGATGTTCTTTTGTGTTTGTGCAGCCTTTCTTTCTAGTTTTGTCACCGAGTTTAATCCGCTCCATCATTGTTAAAATCCGCTCAATCCGCTCGTCAATTACAGATTCGTTGATTTCTTCGGATTTTACTTTTTCGAGAAGTGGATTTGCTAATTTATAATCGTCAAAATCTGGTGTGACGGACATTTCCATATCAACCCCGTTTAGAGCGGTTTTTTCCGTGTTGTGAACGCCGCCCCAGTCAGAAATTGTAACCCCATCATAGTGCCATAAATCACGAAGAATTGTTTTCAAAAGCGTTGCATTTTCACAGCAGAATTCACCGTCATATTTATTGTAGGCACCCATCACACTATACGAGCCACCTTCCATTAATGCATCATAAAATGCCGGCAGATATAATTCAAAAAGTGTTTTATCATCGACTTTGGTATCGACACTTAATCGGTCACACTCCTGATTATTCAGGGCAAAATGTTTTACACAGGCAGCTACATCCTGTGACTGGATTCCCTGCACCAAAGGAACTGCCATACGTCCGGTAAGGTGTGGATCCTCGCTCATATATTCAAAGTTTCTTCCACACAGAGGAGTCCGTTTGATATTGATGCCGGGTGCTAGAATGACATCTTTTCCTCGTCCGCGTGCCTCATCCCCTAACACTTCGCCAAATTTACGGGCAAGGTTAGGATTCCACGTGGTGCAAAGACATGTGTTACTCGGCAGCCAGCTTACGAAATCCGTTGTATCATCAATTGGTGTCCAACTGTCATTTTCAAATTCCTGACGAACTCCGCTTGGCCCATCTGACATAACAAGCGAAGGAATATTAAGTCGTTTCACTGCACCGGAACGGAAAAGCCCGGCGGCGTGAATCATCGCTATTTTTTCTTCCAAAGTGAGTTTGGAAATAATGTTTTCGTGGTTCATGAAATACCTCCTTTTTACTTGTAAAATCGTCCAAAACATCTTGAGATTAGTATAGCATAGGTGGTGGTTTTTTGGAAGTTCCGTAAAATATCTCAAATAAATTTGTACCTCTTGTGCCGCTCCCGCTTATCAAACACGCAGGGGTATCGGCATGTAAACTACACATGCCACATACCCGCGCGTTTGAAGCACAATCGGTACAAGTTTATTTGAGGCGTTTTACTGGAATCCAAATAAACTGACAACAAATATTTGCGGAAAGAGCTGCATTGTTACTTTCCTGACGTTTGGTGTTGTGGTAAAATGAGGGGGAGCAAAATACGGAGGATGCAGACGATGAATAGTAAAGAAAAAGATGAATATGTGAATCAGGCAATGGAGAGAATGACATCAATGGAGCCATATTATTGTAATCCATTTGATAATCCAAAGGAATTGAAGGAAAGAGCAAGTGATTTGCTGAAGCGTTTGAATTCTTTGGGGGATAATATTCAGGAAGAAAAAGAAAGTATTATGCGGCAATTGTTTGGAACTTACAATAAGCTTGCATTTCCGGGTGATGGTTTTAAGTGCGATTATGGATTTAATATTCATTTTCATGGACTTGCAGTTATCAATTACAACGTGGTGATGTTGGATACTTCACCAATCAATATAGGAGCGGGTGCATTTATTGCTCCCGGTGTGTGTCTGGCGTGCTCCGGACATGCGATTCATCCGTCTCAGAGAAACCGCATGTTGACAAGTGCGCCGATAACGCTTGGAGAAAATGTGTGGCTCGGGGCCAATGTGACAGTTGTAGGCGGTGTGTCAATTGGTGATGGAAGTGTTATTGGTGCTGGCAGTGTAGTGACAAAAGATATTCCGGCAGGAGTGATTGCAGCAGGTTCCCCATGTAAAGTGATACGTGAGATTACCGAGGATGATTTACTTGAGGAAATACAATAGGGAAATTGCCAAAACGCCGAAAAAAATAATGCCAAAACGCCGAAAAATAAATTGCCAAAACGCCGAAAAATGATATAATTTTATT
>CALELW010000207.1 GCA_937902905.1 uncultured Clostridium sp.
CCGCATCCAATCAGCTCAATCATCGGAACCGGCACAAGGGAAATGCACAAATACGAAACAATGCACAGTACACAGCTTCCTTTCATAAATCGGTCTAAATTAAGTTTTTCACCGTATTTTCCGTAAATCAACCGCGATAATCCCATCAAAACAGAAAACATCATCGGTCCGACCAAATCGCCAATTGTCTTCTGGATATGAAGTCCTTCTTCGGCAAAGCTAGACGCCCACTGGCTCACTGCCTGTTCCGATGCACCGGCGCAGAGCATCATCGCCATCAAAAGCCAAAACACCTTCACTCGAAACAGTTCAAAAATTGACATTCCACTCTTCCCTTCTTCATGAAGGCTGTAAATAGGAACTTTCGTAAACAAAATCAAATTAGCTGCCGGCAAAAGCACCCAGATAAGGGCAAGAATCTTCCAATGCGATGTTCCAAACACCGAAAAAAACAGTGTGGATAATAAAACAACACCGGTACATCCCCAGCAGTAAAATGAATGTAACAAACTCATGGCTGATTCTTTATTATCCGTCGGACACGCCTCAAGAATCGGACTAATCAAAACTTCAATTAAACCGCCACCAATGGCATAAACCATAACAGCAAGTAAAATCCCATAAAATGGATTTGAAAACAATTCCGGCAAAACCGTAAGCAGAAAAATGCCGGCTCCCGCACAAGCGTGCGCAATAATAGCCGATGCCCGATATCCAATTTTGTCAACAAAACCGGCCGACAATAAATCAATCACTAACTGAATCACGAAATTCACCGTGATTAACAGTGTAATCTGTGTCAGAGGAATCCGATACTCGTTCTGAAAGGTCACAAATAAAAGCGGCACAAAACTATTCACCACTGCCTGCACAATATAGCCAATAAAGCAAGCATACATTGTCATTTTATAATTATTCTTCATTTCACACACCTCATTTATCATCTGAAGTAATTAAACCATTTACACCTGATTTTTGCAACCATTGATTGACGTTTTCCTACAAATTATGAGATAATACAAGAGCTGAATAAAATAATACAAATATGACAATAGGGAGTTTTTTATGGAAACAAAAGAAACAATACTTGCAAAATTGAACACCTCCTCAGACCGCCTTACCGAACTTGTGGAACAGGACGGTTTCTATTTTGTGCGGAAAGAAATTACACCGGAGCAGTATCCGGTCATAAAACAGTTCTATGAGTACCAGCAGCAAGCCCCCTCTCCTGCCATTGTTACGATTTACTCTGTCTACGAAAAAGAGGGACACTTTTATATCAATGAAGAATGGATCCGTGGGGAAAGCGTGGAGGAACACCTTTATCTGCAAGGTCCATTTTCTAAAGATGAAGTAATCCGTTATGCAATGGATTTATGTCAGGGTTTGCAATGGCTTCACAAGCACAATATGATTCACCGTGACGTCACCCCCGCCAATGTTATTATTTCCGAGGAGAAAAAAGCGTATCTTGTTGACCCCGGAATTTTACGCGAGGTAAAGAAAAATCAGACAAATGACACACAGATTCTTGGAACGCCCGGCTACGCTGCGCCGGAGCAGTTCGGATTCACACAATCCGACGCACGAACCGACATCTACGCACTCGGTGTACTCATCAATCAGATGGCAACCAGAAAAATGCCAAAAGAGGCGCTTCCAAAAGACAGACGTCTGCGAAAAATTGTAACCAAGTGCACACAGATTTCTGCCGAAAAACGATACTTAAATTGTCATCAGATTTACAAACAGCTCGATGCCGTTTTACCGGAAGACACCCCTGCTGATATCCGTTTTCTCAGAAAAATTCCGGGATTTCGCAGTGCTACTTTGTGGAAAATGATTCTGGCAGTGTGCCTCTACCTTTTTGCCCTGCTCTCCTTTTTGGCACTTGCCTAATAAAAGTCGACTGTCAGGACACCACGGCAGCAGAAAAATTTCATATCCTTATTCTTGTAAAATACATGGTTCTTTGCAAGGAAATTTATGTTGTATTTTTCAAGGAAACCAATCTTCCATATTATTTTTCTTCTTTATATTCTTTAGAGAAGAAAGATGCAACTGGTCAATTTATGGAAAATTGGCAGTATGACCATGATATACTATAAAGGAAAAATTTATTACAAGGAAGGGAAAAAAATGGAGTATGTATTAGAAGCACTTTCCGATGAGGCGAGCGAAATCACACCAAATGACCTTGCCGGCGATTATGCGTGTATCGCCGAAATCATCGGAATTGAAAATACGATTTTATTACATAAGCACTATCGCGGTCAGCAAATCACACTTCCCCAGCGTCTATATTCTGTTCAATATGTCGTAAAAGAAGTGGAACGGCAGCTCGGCACTCATTCACTCTCTGATTTAGCGAAAAAATACGGATATACTGAGCGCCGGTTGAGACAATTAATTAAGGAGGATTCAAAATTATGATGTGGACTTATTGCTTTTTAGCTTTTATTGTTTTTCTTATTCTTTTAATCATTTACTTGTTTACGCACAAGAAAACGAAGGGAACGAAAAAGCCATTCCGTTTTGTTGTATGGGGCGTCGGCATTTTAACTATAGCCTTATTTGCAGCCGCCTGTATTCTCCCGGCGGACAATCAGGACGAAAACCTAAGCAAACAGGAATCCACCGAATATTATCGCATTTCCACCGCAATCAATAACGGGAAATTTGACCATATTCTTTCGGATATTGATAAACTGTTCCCGCCAGATAAGGATTTAAATTCTATCCGGCAGACAAATCGATTTATGCTGCTTCGTTTGTACTACGAAAAAACCGGTGATACAAAAAAAGAGAAACAACTGCTGACGGATACGTCAAAAAATTCTGAAATTATGAATGATGATGTTACAAAAGGGATTGTGGAGGAACGGTTGAAGGAACTTAAGTAAGGAAGTTTAAAAGAGAGAGGCGGTGCCACGCACCGCCTCTCTTATTTACCATCAAATTTTATTTACTCTTCGATTCTTCCTCTAAAATTCGCTTCACTCGAATTTCATTTTTCAGAGATGCCTGTTGAGCACCGTCCTCCAACATTTGTTTTATTTTCTGCGTATCATTAATTTTTTTATAATAATTCCACAGTAATTCAAATCTCTCACCCGTTTTATAATCGGTTTCCGAATCTTCTGATGGATACAATTTATCAATATCTTTAAGTACATTTGAAAGATTATTTTTTTGAATATTGT
>CALELW010000208.1 GCA_937902905.1 uncultured Clostridium sp.
GGCCTACATTCATTGTCCGATTATTACGGATGAGGAGCATAAAAAATTATCCAAACGCCGTGGTGATTCTTCCTTTGAAGATTTGGTAGAACTTGGATTTCTGCCGGAAGCAATTGTAAACTACGTTGCTTTACTTGGCTGGAGTCCGGCAGATGACCGTGAGATTTTCAGTTTGAAAGAACTGGAAGAAGTGTTTGACTATCATAGAATTAACAAATCACCGGCGGTATTTGATATTGTGAAACTTCGCTGGATGAATGGTGAATATATCAAAGCAATGTCCGATGATGCGTATTATGAACATGCACTTCCGGTTATCAAAAAAGTGATTACCAAAGATTTGGATTTGAAAAAGATTGCGGATTTGGTAAAAACTCGAATTGAAGTATTCCCAGATATTATGGAGAAGATTGATTTCTTTGAAGAATTGCCGGAATATGATGTGGCAATGTACACACATAAGAAAATGAAGACAAACAGTGAAAATTCATTGGAAGTATTGAATGAGATGTTGCCACGATTAGAAGCATTACCGGATTTCTCATTTGAGAATGTAGAAAAAGTGGTAAAAGATTATGTGGCTGAAAAAGAATGTAAGAATGGATTGGCATTGTGGCCGCTTCGTACAGCAGTTTCCGGTAAACAGATGACGCCGGGTGGTGCTTATGAGATTATGGACATTCTTGGAAAAGAAGAGTCATTAAAGCGAATTAGAAAAGGAATTGAGTTGCTTAATGGAGTGCAATAAGGAACAAGAAGAGGCAATTATGCACCGGGATGGACCTGCTATGGTGTTAGCGGGGCCCGGTGCAGGAAAAACCTATGTGATTACCAATCGTGTGAAAGCACTGATTGATGAATATGGAGTTAAGCCGGAACAAATTCTTGTCGTAACATTTTCAAAAGCAGCGGCAGTGGAGATGAAGGAACGTTTTGAAATGCTGATGGATGGACGGCGTCTGCCAGTCAGGTTTGGAACGTTCCATTCTGTTTTTTTTCAGATTTTGCGGCTGGCGTATCATTATGAGGCAAAAGATATTGCGACTCCGGCGTTAAGATACCGTTTTCTGGAAGAAACACTCAATGAAACCGGGTATGAGGTGGACGATAAAAAAGAATTTCTTTCCGATATTGAAAAAGAAATCAGCCGTGTAAAAGGGGAAGGAATCGAGATAGACTGCTATTTTTCCTCGGCGTGTTCCGCCGAAATTTTCCAGAAAATGTACCGGGGATATCAGGAAAAACTACAAAGACACCGTTGTCTTGATTTTGATGATATGGTAGTATATACATATCAGCTTCTAAAAGAGAGAGAAGATATCCGCAGACGCTGGCAGGCGCAGTTTCGGTATTTACTGATTGATGAATTTCAGGATATCAACCGTTTGCAGTATGAGACGGTTTGTATGCTTGCGGAACCGGAGAATAATTTGTTTATTGTCGGGGATGATGACCAGTCAATATATGGATTCCGCGGTGCTAAGCCGGGTATCATGCTTTCTTTCCCGAAACGCTTCCCGGACACAAAGCAGATTGTGCTTGGCGTAAATTACCGCTGCTCGGATGAGATTATGAAAGCGGCAGAACGGCTGATTGGAAAAAATAATGAACGGTACGAAAAACATATTGTTGCAAATAAGGGCAAGGAACAGCCGGTGCATATGAAAAAATGCGAGAATTTACCGGATGAAGCCGAGAAGATTGTGGCGCAGATACAGGCATATCAGAAAGAGGGCATTGCTTATCAGGAGATGGCGGTGTTATTTCGGACGAATATGCAGATGCGTTTGTTAGCCGGGAAACTGATGGAACATGGAATCCCATTTACCATGCGGGAAAATCTTCCGAATTTGTTTGATACCTGGATGGCAAAAGATATTTTGTGTTATTTGCAGCTTGCACTTGGAAACCGGAGCCGTGAGAAATTTTTAAAGATTGCAAA
>CALELW010000209.1 GCA_937902905.1 uncultured Clostridium sp.
ATCGAACCCGTGTTACCGCCGTGAAAGGGCGATGTCTTAACCGCTTGACCAAGGGGCCGCATATATTAGATGTCAAACACAACTTAGCGCGTCAACATCTAATATAATAGCACAATGGTATTCAGATTGCAAGCGTTTTCGTTATATCAAATAAATTTTTTTATAAAGTAATCAAAGTTGCCGATGCATAATATGCCATCCGACGAATTGGATAACTGCTTGGTCCTACAATCACTGCTAATTTCGGGCAGTCACCAACTGCATATTCCCCATTTTTCAATTTGGTTCCGCTCGCAAATACAATCGATTTTAAGTTCTTTACCTTGTATATGCAATTGTAAGGAAGCGATTTAATTCCTTTTTCAAAATACAGTTTTGTCAAATGACTTACACGGTCAAAAGCTTCCGAGGAAACATATTTTACACTGCGAGGCACCGTAAATGATTTTGTATTCTTCTTCGGTGGATACTTCATTAATCTTGTCATCGGACCATTATAAAGCACACCATCTTTTACCTTGAATCTTCCCCCGCCACCGGTAAACGCTGATAGTTTATCGCATCGGCTAAATGCATTTGCATTCATTTTTACCAGTCCGGAAGGAATATGCGCCACCCGGATACTTGTCTCAGAAAATGCATAGTCACCAATTGTTTTCACGGAATCCGCAATATCAATCCGAGACAGTCTCTTACATCCGGAAAAAGCCTCTTTTCCAATCTTTTTGGTTCCCTGCGTAATCCGTACAGTACGCAGTTTTGTCATTCCCTGAAATGCATAATTGCCAATAGAACCCGCCGAAATCGTAAGATTTCTAAGGTAATTATTATCATTGAAGGAATTCGAGCGAATTTTTCTTACACTCGATGGTACATGGAACGAACGATTGGTCTTATGTAACGGATACTGAATTAGTTTCGTCATGCTCTTATTATACAAAACGCCATCTTTTGCACAATAATTTCTGTTGCCTGCCGCCACACGGATTGCCCGCAGGCTGGAGCAATCATTAAACGCATTCGCATTGATTCCCTTTACATTTGCCGGAATATAAATCGTCTTTAAGGAAGTACAACTTGCAAATACTTTATTTCCAATATAAAGAACATTCTCACCCATCTGAAGATTTTTAATATCAGTTCCTGCAAAAGCACTGTTTCCAATAAACTGTACCTTCTTATTCAAATGAATGCTTTTCAGACCACTATATTGAAACGCCCCGTCTCCAATCGCATAAACCTTATTGGTAAGATGAATTTTTTTCAAACTCTCACATCTCGTAAAAGATTTTGCTTTGATAAAGGAAACCTGTTTTGGAAGTGTCACACTTTTAAGCTTTGTGCAGCCATAAAATGTTTTTTCCGGAATATATTTCATTTTTTCCGGCAGTTTGACTTTCTTCAAACCGGAACAATATTCAAAAACACCTTTTCCAAGCTTTGTCTTTTTTCCCTTAAAGCTCACGCCTGCCAGCGAATCACATTTTTCAAATGCATTTTCATGAACCTTTGTTACGCTTGAAGGAATCGTAATCTTTTTCAATTCATAATTTTTATAAAAAGCTCTGCTTCCAATCGAAGTAAGTTTGTCACCTAAATTTATATTGGAGAGCTTAAAACACTTGTAAAAGGCATTACTCTGAATCTTCTTAAGAGAAGCCGGTAAAGTTATCTTTTTCAATTTTACGCAATTATAAAATGCACCTGTCTGTATCTTTTTCACGGATTTACCAAGCGTAACTTCCTGTAAAGACACACAGTCCTGGAACATGTAATAACTTATCTTGCTAAGTTTAGCTGGAAGTTTAATCTTTTTCAAATTACGGCACTTATGAAATGCCTGTCCCTCAATAACAGTCACTGAATCCGGTATCGAAATGGACTCACAAATATTTTTACTAAATGCAAATCCTGCAATCTCTGTAACCTTAAAACCACCAAGTTTATCTGGCACCTGAATATGTCCTTTCACGTTCGGTGCTTTTTCAATCACTGCTTCTTTTCCATATAAACTGTACTCATACCCATTTTCCTGATACTCTTTTGCACTTGCCGGAAGAACCGAAAAACAAAACATCAGAAGCAGCAGGGCTGCTGCAAAACCAATTTTTTTCATAACATTTTCTCCTATCCTTTCTTTATTCTATACATATAACGATATTATAGCAGAAAATGTTGCACTTTTCCATTTTTTTATTTTTTTTGCACTTTTGGTTTATGAAATGCCACCGCAAAAATACCAGCCAGCAAAAGTAAGGCAAATGCCATCCATAACACAAGCGTTTTTATTCCCATCCCCACAAATGTATCATAATATCCTTTCAGATAAATAACAACAATAATCAATGGCAGTACATATGTCATATACCCACGCAGCCAAAGTGGAAATTTCTTTCCTTCTCCCTGATTGACTTCATCGCAGAATGCATGCCATCCCCATCCATTTTTTCTTGTACAAAACAATACAAATACCAAACCACCCAGTGGCAGAATGTTATAAGAAACAAGGAAATCCTCTAAATCCATAATACTTGTGCCTGCCCCCATCGGCTGAAACCATTTCCATATGTTATAACCAAGAACTGCCGGCGTACTAAGTACAGTCATAAGCGGTATATTTACTAAAACCGTCTTTTTGCGGCTCCATCCCAACGTATCCATATAATAGGAAATAATACTTTCAAACACGGCAATTACCGTTGACAACGCCGCAAATGCCATAAACACGAAAAACATGCCCGCCCAGATGCTGCCTCCCGGCATATTACTAAATACATTCGGCAGCGTCAAAAACAGAAGCGACGGACCGGCACCAGGTTCTACACCAAACGAAAAACATGCCGGAATAATAATGAATCCCGCCATCAAAGCAACAAAGGTATCTACACACATAATCCGGGTTCCCTCGCCCAATAAGCCACGCTCTTTTCCCAGATAACTACCAAAAATTTCCATATTACCCATACCAACACTAAGGGTGAAAAATGCATGTGACATCGCAGCAAAAATCGTATTTCCAACACCGTTTTCCGCTACGGATGAAAAATTAGGAATCAAATAAAAGGCAACACCTTTCATTGCTCCCGGAGACAACAGTGAATGAACGGCAAGAACTATCATAATGATAATCAGCACACTCATCATCACTTTTGTTATTTTTTCAATACCATTCTGCAAACCAAGTGCACAGACAAAAAAGGCTGCAAGAATAGCAAGAACATTCCAAAACATCATCGTCTGCGGTGAGGACTGCATGGTATCAAACGCATTTTTTATAGCACCACTATCCAGACCATGAAGCTGTCCGGTCAGCGAACGGTATGCATAATATAAAATCCATCCTGCCACCATCGTATAAAACATCATCAGCATATAAAACCCAACAATGCTCATCCATTTCATATGATGAAAGCGGCTTCCCTTCTGCTCCAGTTTCTCATATGCCTGTGCCATACTTTTCTGGCTGGCACGTCCAACAGCAAATTCACAAAGAAGAATTGGCAGTCCCAAAATAACCAAAAAAACTAAGTATATTAAA
>CALELW010000210.1 GCA_937902905.1 uncultured Clostridium sp.
CGTAGAAAAACTTTGTGACGAGTGGGTTTTGAGTACGTCGGTATGAGGCACTGGTAGTTTCAGTGCCCATACCGCTACGCACTCAACTAGTGGGAACGCCCACGAGACGCAAAATTTTTCTACGGAATTACGGAAAACAAAAAAAGTGCCAACGAACACTTGACACAAACAACGTGGTTGTTGCAATACAAATTTTTAGTAAACTATGCTATAATAACAAAGAAACATAAAGGAACAACAATGAGAAACATAAGGAAATGGCTTGTGAGAAGAAAGAACAAAAAAGAAGAAAATGAGGAGTTGTTTATGCCCCATATTCGACTGACGAATGCGCATAACAAATCCTGCGTGTATGAATATGATTTAGAGGGGTGCATGGTCGTTGGCCGTGCACCGGATTTATGTGATGTGGCGCTGGTGGATGAACCGACGGTGTCCGCGCGGCAGTGCCGGCTGTATACGGAGTGCGGCAAAGTGTATCTGATGGATTTAGACGGAACCAATCCGACGTATCACAACAACCTTAAAGTGATTGAGGACGTTGCCCTTAGAAACGGGGATGTAATCAGTTTTGGTGAAGTTGATTTATATATTGAAATGAAGTAAGAGAAAGTGTAAAATGGAGAACAGAAGAAATACCTTTGATGTAAATGAAGAAGTCAGTAAGTGTGAGAGCCTTGCTGAACTTCAGGAGATTTTAAGTCGTAATAGTAATTATTATTACGTGTGGAAAAATTATATTAATTATATGGTCGAAAAAAATCATCTGAATTATGTGCAGCTTGCAAAGACGTGCCATTGCAGCCGGAACACGGTGAAGAAATGGTGCCGCGAGGGTGCGATGCCACAGAACAGGGAGACTTTTATTAAAATTGGTCTTGGGTTTCGGCTTACATTGGATGAGTTTAATGACCTTTTGATGCGGTATGGCAAATACCCGCGCCTTTATGGAAAAAATATGGAGGATGCGGTTTGTATCTTTGTCATTCACCACTATCCCAAAGATGGCGATGCGTATGAGTTTTACAGGCAGTTAAAAGAGCAGCTTTTGGTACGGATGCGGGAGTATACCGGCGTCGTGACGGAATCCAGAAATACGCATGAAATCGAAGAGGGATTGATGACGAAAGAAAGCAAAGAGGAGTTTGAAGCTTTTGTTTGTGAAAATCGAAAGTCTTATGAGGAGTCGTATCAGAATCTGGAAAAATTTTTGAAGATTTTTATTGAAGCAAAGGATGAGAATGTGCATCATTTTGTGCAGACGAATTCACTGAATTTTTCCTATGAGAAGATGATGTCGGCGCTTAGACTTAGAGGAGAGTGTCCAAGCCGTATGAAATTAATTCTGCTGGGTGTAAATTTAAACATGTCTTTGGAGCAGATTAATTATATGCTTTCTTTGGCGTATATGAGTCCAATGTGCGCGAAAGATAATGTAGAATGCGTCATTATGTATGCAGTGGAAAGTGCGTATCTGATTAATCCGGCGTATTCGGTGGAAAGTGCAATCATTTTACAGCACTACAATCAAAATCCGGTGCTTCAGGAAAAATGCAAGGAGATTTTAAATAAATACTGGAATGGGAATGTATATGCAGCAACAGAAGAGAAAGAAGCGCTTGGTTATTTGGAAGAAAGTATTGGAGATTATCTAAAACACATTCTTGAAGAACTTGAGTGGGATGAGTACGATATTTTCCGGTATATTTAATAAAAAATTTGGGAAAGGGGACCGACTGTGCGAAAGAAGACAAAAATATGTTTAGGCTGCCTGCGTGAAATTTCGCTCTATGATTCCATTTGCCCATTTTGCGGATTTGACCCGATTAAGGTGAAGAGTCCGCGTTATTTGCGTGCAGGAACAAGACTTTTGGACCGCTATCTTGTCGGAAGAGAGTTAGGTGAGGGTGGTTTTGGTATTACTTATGTGGGATATGACACGAGGCAGAAAAGGCCGGTGGCTGTGAAAGAATATTTTCCGGCACACATCGCATCGCGTGATACAACGTCCGGACGTTCACAGGATGTGATTTGTTTTGATGGAAAAGATGGAAAGTTTTTTCAGTCCGGTTTAGAGCGTTTTAAGAAAGAGGGAAAAACGCTTGAAAAGGCGTCGGCTTGTGACAGTGTAATACAAGTTTATGATTATTTAGAGGAAAATAAAACAGCCTATATTGTGATGGAATATGTGCCGGGAATTACGGTGCAGCAGCGAGTGGAGCGTCAGGGGATATTTACGCCGGAAGAAATGCTTCTTGTCGTAGAACCTTTGATGAATGATTTGCAGAAACTTCATGAAAAGGGGATGCTTCACAGGGATATTAGTCCGGACAATATTATTCTGCGTCCGGATGGCGTGGCAAAATTAGTTGATTTTGGCTCTGCACGCCGAACGGTGTTAGATGCCCAGGGGAACAATAAGAGCATGACCGTTGTTGTACGGCAGCAGTACACGCCGAAAGAGCAGTATTCGCGGAATGGAAAACAGGGACCGTGGACGGATATTTACTCGCTGGCGGCGACGATGTACTTTATGTTGACCGGCAAAGCGCCGGTGTCAGCACTTGAGCGTGAGGCAGAGGCGGCAAACCAGAAAATGAGGACCGGCATGCAGCAGATAAAGGCGTCATTAGCCGATGTGCTAGAAGAAGCAATGGCATTAAATCCGGATGACCGATATGCTGATATGCAGTCTTTTTGTGGGGCACTGAAAAAAGAAATTCCGATATCGGAAGGCGCAAAGCCAATCGAGCGGACCGTTTATTTTGACAGGGAAAAAGAGGGACGAAAAATTCTTCCTCAGTGGAAGAAGAAGCGTCTCTATTTGGGGTGTGCAGTTTTTGCGCTTATTCTTGTGGTGGTGCTTGCAGGAAAAGCAATGCTTTCGGGTACAAAAAAAGAAAAAACGGCTATGGCGGAAAAAACGCCTTTGGCAACGAAAGCGGTTACAGCAAGTCCGACACAGGCTCTTGTTACTATGCCGGATGTTGTCGGAAAAGAAACTTCTGATGCGATAGCGGCGGTTCGGGCAATGGATGCCAATATTGCTGTTATCATTGAACGTGGCTACAGTGAGAAGAAAAAGGAGACTGTTTATAAGCAGAGCATCAAGCCTGGGCAGCAGTACACACCGGGCGATAAAAAAGAGGTCGTACTTCACATAAGCCTTGGCATCAAACGTGTACGTGTGCCAAATGTAACCGGTAAGACACTTGCGGAGGCAAAAGCGGTTTTGAGTGCAAGAGGATTGAAATACACGGTGAAAAAACAATTTTCAAAAAGCCGTAAAAATAGTATAATAAAACAAAGTAAGAAGAATGCGAAAGTGAAAGAAGGCACAGTAATTCACCTGACGGTGAGCCGGGGAGAAAAGAAGGTGCCGTTGGCTTCTGTACCGACAAAAAACCCGAAACCTGTGGCAACAAAGAAGCCAAAACAAATTCAGATTGTTACGGATTAAGAGGAGAGAAAGAAATGGACAAGCGGAGAGTCAGCCTGATACTTATTTTTGTGATGATTATTAGTGTACTAAGACCGTATGTGTGGTATGGAGAAAATGCGTTAGAAAAAAAGATGACGGCAAAGGCTGCGACGGTAGAGGTGTGGGATGGCTCTGTCGATACGAGCTGGTATGATCGTGAAGCAAAATCCTTTAAAATTTCGAATGCAAGTCAATTAGCAGGATTGGCACAATTAGTGAACCGTGGGGAGACAATGTATGGGAAAAAAATCACAATTACAGCAGATGTTTATTTGAATCGGGATTGGGGAAATTATGATTCATGGGGATATCTTGCACCAGACAATCAGTGGACTCCAATTGGTTCATATCAGCATGTATTCCGAGGTACCATAGATGGAAATAATCATTGCGTATATGGAATTTATATTAACATACAAGAAAATGTACAGGGACTCTTTGGAAGAGTTGAAACCAATTCTGACTACGATGAACAAGCAATTAAGGATTGGCATATAAAAAATTCTTATATCAGAGGAGCAGGCTATGTGGGAGGTTTTGTTGGGTGCGCTTATCGGGTGGATATTGCTGGCTGCAGTGTTGAGGATAGTATTGTGATAGGAGAAGGGGATCGTGTGGGGGGCTTGGCTGGATCTAGTTATTTTTCATGTTGCATAGAAAGGTGTCATGTCCAGGGAAAAATAAATGGGGAAAACTATGTAGGTGGAATTGTTGGGGAAATTTTAGAAAATCGTGGTGGGGTTCAAAATTGTTATGTAAAAGGAAATGTATCTGGAGCAGATTATGTTGGAGGGGTGGCAGGTTTCATAAAGACGAGGTATGGTCCTCATTATTCATATTCACAGGGCAAAGTTTCGGGTGAGAAATATGTAGGAGGCCTGATTGGGAGTTTTGTGTCTGATAATGCGATTAGTCAAGGCTGTTATACGGTGATGGAAGTAAGTGGTCTGTCGGGAACCGGAACTATTTATGGACAATACAAAAAGAAGCCATCTAGTGTGCAGGATGCAGTCTATTTAAAGAGAAATTCGATTAATCAGGGGCTGTGTGATGTTGGCTGTGACGAATTTAGCAGCGAGTATCGTTGGAATCAATTGGAGGGTTCCGGCGTAAGTGAAGAGTATTTATGCGGAGGAGAGTTTTGCTATAACAATTCGGAGTATTATGGAGTTAGTCTTGGGAAAGATAAGTATCCGTCTTTTGTAAATGCTAAGAATAAGGTTTATCAAGTTTCTTTTTATGATGATAAATCAGCTATGTTTACGCGGAGATATTATAATAGTGGAGATAAGATAGATAATCTTCAGCCGTATATTACTGAGGGGAAGATGATACGATGGGCCACATACGATAAGTCCTTACAAAAGTATGTTGTATGGGATTTTCAAAATGACTGGATAGCAGAGGATATTTCACTGTATCCTTTTGAGATTACTTCCATGAAAAATGCAAAGGTGAAGAAACTATTAGGTAGTGTGCATAAAGAATTGAAAGGGAAAGACGTAACGAAAAAGAGTAGATATAGTGAGAAAAGTAATTATAACCGTTCAGCGGAATTAACAGTGAAGGAAAATCCTGTTATATGGGATGGAACAGAGGAAACAGATTTTTTTAATACGCGTAATGAGGCTTTGATTGGGGTCGAGTGCAAAATATATACGGCAAGTCAATTGGCTGGAATAAATAGTCTTTTGCAATCACAAGATGAAGAAATTCAACAATACATAAAATCCGGGTACGTTGAGTTTAAGTTGATGAACGATATTTATCTCAATGAGGACTGGGAGAACTATTTGTCATGGGATAAAGAGCCGCCTAAAAATAAGTGGACACCAATTGGTAATGAAAAATCTCCTTTTACAGCATCGTTCAATGGAAATGGACATACAATATACGGTTTATATATTGATACAAAAGAGGATGGACAGGGATTATTTGGAGAAGCAGAATATTGTGGTTATGAATCAAGCATAAAGAATTTAACAATAAAAAATGCATACATAAAAGGCGGTAGTAGAGTAGGAGCGATTGTAGGTGAAAGTTTAGAACAAATATATGTTTTTGACTGTAATGTGCTGCAGTCTGTTGTTGGATGCGATGCGGATGGAGAGTATGCAGGTGGTATTGTTGGATATGGGAATCAGATTAATTCTATTGTAGGAGTAAATGTGAATCAGTGCAAGGTTTTTGGTGGTGATACAGTTGGAGGTGTAATTGGGTACTGCAATAATAGTAGTTTGATAGAGCAATGTTCCTTTGAAGGTGAGGTTAGTGGTAATTATACAGTAGGGGGCATTGCTGCGACTGTAAATACCTGCAACAAAATAAGTGCTTGTTATAGTTTGGGAACGGTATTTGGAAAGCAGTGTATAGGAGGCTTGATTGGTAAAACACAGTACGTTAATAGTTGGGGAGATGCTTCATATACCGCTTGTAAACTGGAAGGGACAAATCAGGGAGGAATATTGTTTGGATGTTTTCCAACCACAGATTATAATTGTTCCGACGTAAAGGTATATTATCCAAAAGAATGTTATGAGGAAAAAGGATGGCAGGATACTGGTTGTGACTTGAATGGGGTCGGCAGTACGAAAAATTATTTTACAAATGCCGCGAGACCAAAGGAATATTTTACGAATGGCAAGTTCTGTAATGAAAACAAGGATATTTATGGTATGATTTTGATGCAGGATGAGTATCCTCAATTCTTAAACGAAAAAAATAAGGTATTGAAAATTCAGTATTGGAATAAGAATGATCCAAATACAAGTCAGCAAAAGTACTGCAACTATAAAGAAAAATTGGCAGATTATCAACCTTATAAAAGTGATAATATTCAAGTGGAGTGGTATGTTTATGCTAATGGTGAGTATACAGATGTAAAGTGGAATTTTAACGAGGATTTAGTTATTACAGATACAAGGTTAGTGCTATGTCGTCAGGGGGAAGTTATAAAACCAACCCCGACAGCAACCCCAACAGCAATTCCAACGGCATTCCCGGATTTTGTAACTCCGTCAACGGCAACCCCGACGCCGAAGCCAACGGCAACCCCAACACTGAAGCCAACGGCAACCCCAACGCGCAAGCCAACGGCAACGCCGATGATAACGCCAACGCAGGTGCCGATTCAGGTTATTACAGAAAAACCGGAAAAAACGCCGGAACAGACAAAAATTCCTACTGTGACGGCAGTACCGAAACAAGCCTCGGTGGTGAAAGCGGGCAAGGTGTTTGTTGTGAAGAAAATCCGCTGCCGGGTCATAAAAGTAAATGGCAGAAAAGGAAGTGTAACCGTCAAAGGGGTAAAAGGTACAGTAAAGAAACTGGTAATTCCAAAGAAGGTTGTTTACAAAGGGATCCGTTTTGATGTCGTAGCAATTGCTGACCGTGCTTTTTATAAAAACAGAAAAATTCGCCGTGCTCTAATTGGCACGAACATACAGTCAATCGGAAAAATGTCGTTCTATGGTACAAGGCAGTTGAGGTACATAGACATAAAAACGAAAAAACTGAAAATCATTGGAAAAAAAGCGTTTATTGGAATTTATCCGGCAGCGAAAATTAAAATTCCTCGTACGAGAAAGAAAAAATACATCAAATTACTTGCAAACAAATACGGTTAAAAGAAAAAGCAGAGAGTTCACAAAATGGAATTCCCTGCTTTTTTCTTGGTGTTACATTTAAAAATTGCTGCCGTTCCAGCCCCAGTCGTTTACACCGTGGTAAGTGACATAAACCTGATTTCCCGGGATGGAAAGCTCTTCACTTAAAATGTCGCAAATAACTTTTGTCATTTCTGAATAGGCAGACGGTGATGCCTGACCAAACAGACTGACGGAAACATATGCTCCCTTGTCCAATTTCGAACCGCCCATGTACAAATCGTAATTATCCTCAAATCCAACCATCAGATACGTTTCCGATTTGTTTAAAATTTGGATAGCTTCACCGAGTTTTGCTTTGATAGCTTCCTCTTTTTCCGGGGTGAGCGATACGGTAATTTTAGAGTCAATAAATGGCATAAAAGTACCTCTCTTTCTTTTTATGATTCAATATAATTTATAATATCACATAAGTTAAAGGGATTCCAGAAATTTAAGCATAGAACTTAACTGTGTACCATTTAAGCGTTCTGCATAGCGGAGTAAGCGAAACTGTGTTTCGTTCAAATGAACTGAAGTCGTTCCTTCCTCCATGAAAAATTCAGACATAGAAATATTAAATGCATTGCATATTTTTTGCAAAGAGGGAATGGACGGCAATGTGTTTTTACGATACCAGGCTGAAATCGTTGATTGTGTGATGCCGGACTGCTGGGATAGTTGATATTCGGTCCAGCCACGCTCCAGCCGTAATTCCACGATACGGTCTAATACATTCATTGTCAAACCCCTTTCTTAGGTAAATTCATAAGTAATATTATACTTGGTATTGCAAAATAAAGCAGTGTAAAATAGCGTAATTAAATAACGTAAATATGAAATTGCTAAAAGAGTAGTGTATTAGATAATATGAAGTGACCTCACATTTGTAGCAACGTGGATTTACCTGTATACT
>CALELW010000211.1 GCA_937902905.1 uncultured Clostridium sp.
AACTTCCATTTATGGCAACCGAAAACATCATGATGGATGCCGTAAAAGCCGGCGGCAACCGTCAGGAGCTGCATGAGAAGATTCGTGAGCTTTCCATGGAAGCAGGCAGAAATGTAAAAGAGCGCGGTTTAGACAACAATCTCTTAGAGTTGATTGCCACAGACGACGCCTTCCCAATGACTTTGGAAGAATTGCAGAAGACCATGGACCCAAGCAAATATGTTGGCCGTGCACCAAGTCAGGTAAAAGAATTTGTTGAAGACGTGGTTACACCAATTCTCGACGAAAACAAAGACTTGCTTGGAATTAAAGCAGAGATTAACTGCTAATAAGGAAAGTAAATATTATGTAGACAAAGTGGTGCTAGGACTGCTGTTCTAGCACCATTTTTCTCTGTTTGCAGGATTGCGGGAGTTGTGGAGCAATGGAGAAATCCGTTGTATAAGCATCAAAAGTCTTAGGCAACGCTAATCCGTTCAAAATAAAAAAAGAGTTGCAATTTTAGATCCATTTTCGCCAATTTATCTCAATTTTTCCGTCAAAAGCAACCTTATTTGCTGAATTTCTAATAAAGAGTTGCACAAAATAGAAAGCCACTTGCAAGCAAAGCAACCATAAAGCGAAAAATGAGGAAAAAGAGTTGCCTTGTCTGGAAAAATTCGATTGAAATTTTAACAAAGTTGAGTTTTGAGTAATTGGGCTGTGACAAATGTTCGCTGCCAATTCCTTTGGATTCCAGTAATTCCGTAGAAACGCTTTGTGACTCGTGGGTACAAACACGTGGGTATGAGGCTTGCGTATTTTGCATGCCCATACCCTTACGCGTTTGTTAAACGAAAGTGCCCACGAGACGCAAAGCTTTTCTACGGAATTACGGAAAACAAAAAAACTCCCACCGAACATTTGACACAAACACCCACTAGTTTCTTCCCCCATCTTATGATATAATCATACCAAATGACAAGGAGGTGGCTTTATGCCATTATTAAATAAAGAAAAAATGATGGATGGTTTTGGCAAGGCGGTCGATGCTGTGAACAATGCGGCAGACAAAGCCGGCAAGTACGCCAAAGAAAAAGAACTGGATAAGAAAATTGACCATGCCGCAGATGTTGTTACCAAAGAGGCAAAAAAAGTTGGCAAAGAAATCAAGAGTGTATTTTCAAGTGAGAAAAAATAGAAGAAGAGGATTGTAAATTATGTGGATTGCAGATGGATGGAACGATTATGAAGTGTTAGATACTTCGTCGGGAGAAAAATTAGAGCGGTGGGGCGACTATATTCTTGTGCGCCCGGACCCACAGGTGATTTGGAACACACCGCACAAAGTGAGAGAGTGGAAACAAAAAAACGGACATTACCACAGAAGCAATAAAGGCGGCGGACAGTGGGAATTTTTTAATTTGCCGGAGCAGTGGGAGATTTCTTATGGGAATCTCAAATTTCATTTGAAACCATTTCATTTTAAGCATACCGGGCTTTTTCCGGAGCAGGCGGTAAACTGGGAGTGGAGCGGAAATTTGATTCGCGAGGCAAAGAAGAAAAATCCGGGAAAAGAAATCAAAGTGCTGAATTTATTTGCATACACGGGTGGCGCGACAGTGGCATGCGCCGATGCGGGAGCAGCTGTGACACATGTGGACGCATCAAAAGGAATGGTTACCTGGGCAAAAGAAAATGCTGCAGCGTCCGGACTTGCGAATGCGCCGATTCGCTATCTGGTGGATGACTGCGTGAAATTTGTGGAGCGTGAAATACGCCGTGGCAATCATTACGATGCGATTATTATGGATCCGCCTTCCTATGGAAGAGGTCCAAAAGGTGAGATTTGGAAAATAGAAGAAAAAATTTTTCCACTGGTACAGCTTTGCACGAAGGTACTTGCGGACAAGCCATTATTTTTCCTGATTAATTCATATACAACGGGATTACAGCCGGCAGTGCTTTCTTACATGCTAAATTTGGAAATAAAAAGCCGTTTTGGCGGAACAGTTGAAGCAGATGAAATCGGATTGCCGGTGCGCGGTAAGCAGGGGCTTGTTCTGCCGTGTGGCGCAAGCGGAAGATGGAGCCGCAAAGAGAGAGAGTAAGAGGAAGGGGAGAAGCGATGAAACTGATTCATTGTGCGGATTTGCATTTGGATTCAAGCATGACGACGCATTTGACAAAGGAAAAAGCAAAGGAGCGAAAAGCAGAATTACTCGCTTCTTTTAACCGGATGATGGAATATGCCGACGGAGAAAATGTGTCGGCAGTTTTGATTGCGGGGGATTTGTTTGACCGGAAAAATATTTCGGCGACGGCTCGCAATGCAGTTTATCATGCGATTTCGACACGTCCGGAGATGACATTTTATTATCTCAAAGGAAATCATGATGTGCGTCTATTTTTGCCAAATGGTAAAGAATGTCCTGAAAATTTAAAATTGTTTGGCGAAGAGTGGACCGCTTATGTGCAGGCGGATGAGGGATGCCGTCTTGTGATTAGCGGCGTTGAACTGTGTGAAGAAAATCATGCGTTGATAGCCAATTCGCTGACTTTAAACCGCGAGGATGTAAACATTGTGATGCTTCACGGACAGGAAGCGGAATACGCTGCACAAGACAAGGCGGAAGTCGTGCCGTTACGTGATTTGCGGGGCAAGGGCATTGATTATCTGGCACTTGGACATGTGCATGGTTATAAAAAAGAAACACTGGACAGCCGGGGCGAGTATTGCTATCCGGGGTGTTTAGAATGTCGTGGCTTTGATGAATATGGGGAGCATGGTTTTGTCCTTTTGGATGTGGATTTGGAAGAGAAAACCGTGGCGAGTGAATTTATCCCATTTGCCCTTAGAAACGGACATTATGTGGAAGTCGATGTAAGTGACTGCATGAGCACGGCTGAGATTATGGATGCCATCAATGAGACGGCACAAAGGGAGCATCTGCCGCATGAGGATTTTGTGAAATTTGTGTTAGTTGGCGAGATGGCACTTGCCAGTGAAAAAGATTTGGATTATCTGAATCAATGGATTCAGGACGATTATTATACCGTGAAAGTGGTTGACAAAACGAAAATCCGGATTAACTATGAAGATTATCAAAACGATGCGTCACTTCGCGGCGAGTTTGTTCGTCTGGTACAGGCGGATGAGAAACTTTCTGATGAGGAAAAAGCACAGATGATCCAGTATGGCATACGAGCTTTGGAAGGGGAGGAAATCGAGTGAAATTATTACAGTGTAAAATAGAAAATTTCGGTAAATTAAGCGATGTCTCTTTTGACTTTTCAGAGGGTGTCAATACATTCTGCGAGGAAAACGGATGGGGGAAAAGTACGCTTGCGAATTTTATCCGAATTATGTTCTTTGGCTTTTTAAATGGTAATAAACAGGACAAACTGGTAAATGAGAGGAAACGTTATTTTCCGTGGCAGAGTGCGAAAGGTGTGTATGGCGGAAGTGTTAAATTCGAAACAGAGGGGAAAAGTTATCAGCTAAACCGCGTGTTTGGGAAAAAAGATAAAGATGATATTTTTGAACTCTATGACCTTTCGACAAACCTTCCGTGCGAAGATTTTTCCGAGAATATCGGTGTTGAATTATTTGGTATTGATGCTGCGTCCTTTTGCCGCACAGTATTTTTTTCACAGAAGGACTGCGAGTCTGCACCGACTGATGGGATTCATGCGAAACTTGGCAATCTGATTGAGCAGACGGATGATATTCACAATTTTCAAAGTGTGTATGATAAATTGAAAGATACCACGAATAAAATGACGCCAAAAAGAAAAACCGGTTCGCTGAACAGAGAAAAACGTGAAATCGAAGAAAAAGAGCAGAAACTTCGTGAAGAAGAAAGCATCCGGCAGGGAATTTTAGAGGCGGAAACTTATTACAAGGAGTGTGAAGAAAAAGAAAAAGAGCTTTCCGAGGTGATTGCTGCGGAGCAAAAGAAGCAGGAAAAACTTAGTAAAGCGATGGACTATGCGGTAAATAGAAAAGAGTATGAGACACTTGTGTCTGCCAAAGAACAGGCGGGAAAACAGTGGGAAGACAGTAAAAATGCATTTCCTTACGAGGATAAAATACCTTCGATGGAGCAGATGACAAAATGGCAGAAACAAAGACGGGAGTGCGAAGAGTTCCGCGAGCAGATGGTGAGAAATCAATTGACAGGCGAGGAAAATGCACTCGTGTCTTCTGTCAAAGAGCGGTTTGGGCAGGAGATTCCGGAGGATGCAGCACTGCAGTCGATGGAGGAGGCTCTTACCGAATACGAATCGCTGAAACAGACCATTCGCAAAGGAGAGTTTACACCGGCAGAACAAAATGAGTGGGAAACGTTGAAAAAACGCTATCCGAATGGAATGCCCGTGAAGGAAGAATTGCTGAAATTAAATCGAATCTGTGAAGATGTTCGACATAAGGAGGATCAGCTTGCAAATGCACAGACAACAGCCCGGGCATTAAAGCAGGTGGCGGCACAGAAAAAGCCGGAAAAAGCGTCACCGCTTCCGCTTGTTATTGGATGTCTTGCACTGGTTCTTGGTGTGGGACTTAGTTTTGTGCAGATGATTGCCGGCGTGTCAGCTTTTGTTGTTCTGGCACTTGCCGCTGTGGTTCTTTTTGCGCAGCAAAAAGGAAAAAAACAGGAAGAAGATTTAAGTGAGCAGCCGCTTTTAGAACTTGAACAGGAGATGGAACGGGCAAAAAGAGAGATAGAACAGGGAAATGAAAAGATTTCTTTGGTACTTTCTGTTTATTTTCCGGAAGGCATTTCCGGCGATTCCCGCGATGTGATTCAGCAGATGCAGATGGATATGACTGCTTATGAGTCGTACCGGGCAAAGAGCAGGGCGGTAAATGATGAAGATGAAGTTCGCTACCAGACTCTTCAAAAAACGCTTCGTGAGTTCATGGATGGTTATGTGGAAAAAGAAATTTTAGAAGAACGATTTGCGTTTGGACTGTCAAAACTTCGCAGCGAACTCAAACAGTACCGTCGTCTCTCTGAAAAGCAGGAAAGTTTTCTGGCGGCAAAAAAGAAATACGAACAGGCAAAAGAGGCATTTGTACTTAGTGGAAAAGAGTATGGTCTGATTTTTGAAGAGCCATTTGACGAGGAACTGCAAAAGATTGCCGGGGCTATCAACCGTGTTCAGGCGGCAGAGCAGTCATGGCAGGCGGCAGTGGAAAAATTGTCACAGTTTGAAAATGACCATGATATGGAGCGCATCCGCCAGACAGATAAGCCTGAGGAAAATGAAGGGCTGAGTGAAAGCCACGAGCGTGAGAAACGATGGATGACCGAGCAGGAAACCAACCGAAAAAATATGGCTGCATATGAGAAACAATTAGAGCAGCTGGAGGAAAAACTTGATGAACTTGCAGAAATCCGTCTTGAGTTAGAGGAGCGGAAAGAGCATTTTGCAAGCGGCAACAAGAAGTATGAGCTTTTGCTAAAAACAATGGATAAATTACAGCAGGCAAAAGATACGCTGACGGCGCGTTACATTGAACCGGTGCAGAAAGGTTTTACGAAATATTACCAAATGGTGGATGGCGGCGATGCTAAAGACTACCGATTTGATGCCGGTGTGAATTTGACTGTGGAGGAAATGGGTATGCCACGGGAAATTCGTTTTTTGAGTGAGGGACGCAAAGACCTCGCCGGAATCTGTGCGCGTATGGCAATGGTAGATGCCATGTATGAAAAGGACAAACCATTTCTTGTTTTTGACGATTCCTTTGTGAATCTGGACGACGAAAAAATGTGTCATGCGCTTACCTTTTTGAAAGAAGTCGGAAAAGAATATCAGGTTATTTATTTCACATGCCAGAAAAATAGAAAGGCATAAAAAGGAGGAAACCATGCGTTTTGTAATACAAAGAGTCAGCAGTGCTTCTGTCACAATCGACGGAAAAATACGTGGAGAAATAGGAAAAGGTTTTGTCGTGTTAATCGGCATTGGAGGAGAAGACACAAAAGAAATTGCAGATAAACTCTTACACAAACTTTTGAATATGCGTATATTTGAAGACGAAAATGGGAAAACAAATCTTGCCTTAAAAGATGTGTCCGGCGAACTGCTTATGATTTCCCAGTTCACCTTATATGCTAACTGCAAAAAAGGAAACCGTCCATCCTTTACAGACGCCGGCAGACCGGAAATGGCAGAGCCGATGTATGAGTATATATTGGAAGCTTGCCGCAAAGAAATCCCGGTGGTAGAGCAGGGAGAGTTTGGTGCCGATATGAAAGTTGCCCTTGTGAATGATGGACCATTTACAGTCGTGCTTGACAGCAGGGATTTGCTGTAGGATACTTATAAAAACGTAGAAAAAGAAGCTTATTCGTGAGAGACTATAACGCAAAGCGTTATCCCGTCTCGATACGAATAAACTTCTTTTTCTATTATATTCAGAACTTTTATGTGCCCCTGTTCGCTTTTTCTGATGTAACTCTCTATATACACAAGTTCCTTTTAACACTTTCTCTCGCCACCGATGCTGTAATATATAACGGATATATCACAGAACGCATTTACCCAATTGCTTCTGAGAAGTCAAGGTCCCTGGTTATTCGCTTTTCCTGAAATTATGTAATGAATATCATCCTCCTTTCTGAAAAATTTAACTCCGGTTATTATCATAGCACATTATGAGCACCGTGAATCGTAAAAGTCGTGAACGGCACAAAATTGGGAGTGAACGGACACTTTTGTATAAAAAATGTTATTTTTTGCATAATATACATTACAAAAATTCCCTATTTTAAGGTAAAAATAGATGTTGACACCTGCCTGTTATTTGCATTATGATGAAGCAGGAAATATAAAACGAAAAGAGGAACAACATGAATATTGATGAAATGTTAGAAATTAGTGATTGCCCATTGTGTGAGGGTGGCGCATTATTAGAAGAGGAATGTGGCTGTAGTTATTATGTGATGTGTTTAGAATGTGGCTGCCACACGGTAAATATTGATTTTTGCTCCGAACAAGAGCGTTTCGATGCCGCCAAAAGAGCAGTTATGCTTTGGAATACCGGAAAAGTAATATCAAGCAGCCCCGGCGAATGAGAATGTTGAACGTAAATTTTACAGGGAAAAATTTTTCAAGGGTGCTTGACACATTTTTCCCGCTGTGCTACAATATATGGCAAAGCAATGAAGGAAACGATTGTTTATGCAGTGACCTTACGACAGGGAGAGACGTCATGGACTGCGAGCGTCTTGCGGAAGCGGTAAACAGGAGAACATTCCGGAGCTGATGAGTTGAAACGATTATAAGAGGTAGGCTCATCCGGGTGACACCGTTATTGGTTGAATGAGTGGAGATACGACGGGGTGTCTCAATGCGGGTGGTACCGCGGGTTTTAGACTCTTATTTTGATGAACATTTTTCCCGTCCCAGAAGGCAGAGATGCTTTGCTGGGACGTATTTATTTCAAAGCAATCTGTCGATGGCAGGTTGCTTTTTTGCAACCTTCAAAATCATTTGGTGGAATCATGTGAAGGCACATGGGAATGGAGGTTACTATGGAATATTTAACAGGAAAGACAGAAAAAAAGACACTTGGCATTCAAGACATTTTAGCCGGTGAGTATGAGGGAAAAGAAGTAACGGTAAATGGTGCAGTTCACAAAATCAGAGACATGGGCGATGTGGCGTTTGTGGTTCTGAGAAAGAGCGAAGGACTTTTGCAGACCGTTTATGAAGATGGCGTTACGGATATTTCGCTGAAAGAATTGCAGGAAGAAGATACGGTTTGCGTCACCGGTGTTGTGGCAAAAGAGGAGCGCGCACCGCATGGGTTTGAAATCCGCCTGCGTACCGTAACCATTTTGTCAAAGCCAACGGAGCCGATGCCGGTAGCCATTAACAAATGGAAAATGAATACCTCGCTGGAAACAAAATTGGATTTGCGTCCGCTTTCTCTGCGAAATGTAAAGGAGCGTGCGAAATTTAGAATCCAGGAAGGAATCATCCGTGGATTCCGGGATTTTCTGCATGAGCAGGGCTTTACTGAAATCCATTCGCCAAAA
>CALELW010000212.1 GCA_937902905.1 uncultured Clostridium sp.
GTGCAAGCCGCGGCTTGACACCACTGAATGGCTACCGCACCGACCGGATTCTGACCGTAGACGGCAAGTGGATTTTTTCATATGATATTGACAAACTTGCCGTGATGAACCGCTTAGGACATATTGTAAGGCAAATCCCTCTCAAGGGCTATGAACTCCACCATGATTTCATGTACGACACGGCTCACAAAAAATTACTATGTCTTGTAAATGATAAGAAGAAAAAAACAATTGAGGACGTTGTTATTTCTGTTGATATTACAACTAAAAAGACAAAAAAATTAGTCGACTTTGCAAAACTTATGTCGGCTTCCAGAAAAAAACATGTTCAGCGAAAGGGTGGTAAAAACACCTACGGAGGAACCGAACTTGACTGGCTCCATTTAAATTCCTTAGATTTAATTAATGATGGCGAATTAATTGTGAGCAGCCGGGAAGAAAGTTCTTTGATAAAAGTCAGCAATATTTACAAAAAGCCGAAAATCAAGTACATCATCCACTCCGGCTCCCTCTACAAAAAGACATCGCTTGCAAAGTATCTTCTTAAGCGGACCGGTGTCAAATTTGTCGGACATGCCGGCCAGCATACGATTACCGTAGAAAAAGATGATACCCTCCCAAATGGGCAGTATTACCTCTACCTGTACAACAACAATTTCGGCAGTGCCAAAACACTTCCAAAATTCAGTTGGAAAAGTTATAAAGGAGTCGGCTCCTACAAAAAGGGAAAAGCTTCTTATTACTACAAATATCTGGTGGATGAAAAGAAAAAAACCTACCGGCTTGTGAAAAAATTCGCTGTTCCTTATTCCAGTGTTGTCAGCGGTATCCAGCATTTTGATGAAAACATCACATTCAGCAGCGGCATGAACCACACCTACGGCGAGTATGACAAAAATGGAAAAATGATTCGCACCTTCACTTACCAGTCCAAACGTTACGCCTACCGCGTAATGAAATATAAATACGATATTTTCTAATACCCACAAAAACGTGGTTATAACAACATATTTCTGAATTAAATTTTTTTATAATAAGCTCACAATAACAAACAAAAGGAGCGATAACGCATGACAAATTCAATGTTTTGTTTTCAATGTGAGCAGACCGCAGGATGTGCCGGCTGCACCGGTTGTGCAGGCGTATGTGGCAAAACTGCTGAAACTGCCAATCTTCAGGATGAATTAACCGGAGCACTGATTGACTTGGCACGTGCCTGCGAAAACAATAAAAAAACGGAAAATACGGACCAGATTATTATAGAGGGTCTTTTTACAACCATTACAAATGTAAACTTTAACGATGATACGCTGCGTGAAATGATTCAGCGGGTAAATGAAGAAAAGCACATCATTGTACCGGATTGCAGCGTATGCAAAAATCCATGTGGAAACACCGACAATTATGACATGAAACGAATTTGGGAGGCAGATGAGGATATCCGCTCATTAAAATCCCTTATCCTCTTTGGCATCCGTGGCATGTCAGCCTATGCATACCACGCAAAAATGCTTGGGTATACGGATGAAACCGTCAATCAGTTCTTTTATAAAGCACTTTGTGAAATTAGTTATGATTTTGATATGGAGCGTCTTCTCCCGGTCGTTATGGAAACGGGTGAAGTAAACCTCGCATGTATGGCACTGTTAGACCGTGCGAACACAACCTCGTATGGCACTCCGGTTCCGACAAAGGTTTCCCTGACTGTTGAAAAAGGACCTTTTATCGTTGTAAGCGGCCACGATTTGAAAGACTTGGAATTGCTTCTCAAACAGACGGAAGGAAAGGGAATTAACATCTATACCCACGGAGAAATGCTTCCTGCCCACGCTTATCCGGAATTAAAAA
>CALELW010000213.1 GCA_937902905.1 uncultured Clostridium sp.
ACCAAATGGTTTCCAGTGCTCCTTCGTGGGTATTAAGTTTTTTGGCAATCTGCGAAAAAAAACTGCCAATTGTACCGCCAATCCTTACCGAAACCTCTTCACATGCCTCCATCAGCGGCGTATGCCCATATTCCATTTCCCCCTGTAAAATAAGGAGTGCCCTTTCACAGTCCTGCATATTATGTAAGCGGTTGCCATATCGAATCCGGTAAAAAATACCGATTCCTAAACTCCCTAACAGGACAAAAATCATTCCTAAAAATTTTATTTCCATATCGTCTTTCCCTCCTTATCATAGACAGCCAGACATTTGCCCGGATGAAACAGATTGTCCAAAAGTATATAGCGCTCAAACATCCGGTTTTCAAATACTGCCTGAAACTCTTTTTTCTG
The DNA here is from genome assembly GCA_937902905.1 of uncultured Clostridium sp. Lineage (GTDB taxonomy): Bacteria > Bacillota > Clostridia > Lachnospirales > Lachnospiraceae > Eubacterium_F. The sequence continues at coordinate 394 of CALELW010000213.1, forward strand.
CCGAACCTGCGAAAGCGTTTCTCCATGAATCGTTGCCAAAAGAGAACATCCGCTTGTGAGTGCATAAGAAAGAGCAGCAATATCTTCGCTTGTCCCAATCTCATCGACCGCAACGACCTGCGGAGCCATCGAGCGAATCACCATGCGCACCCCCTCCGCTTTTTTGCATCCGTCTAACACGTCACAAAAGGGGCCTAAATCTCTTTGGGAAACTCCCATATAGCAGCCCGCTATTTCCGAGCGTTCGTCAACTACCGCCACATTACACCGCCTTGAAAGATTTCTCACAAAATCACGCAAAAGCGTTGTTTTTCCACCACCCGGAGGAGCTATAATCAGCGTTGGCAAAATCACGGTATTTAACACGACAAACGGCATCAATTCATCGGAACATCCCTTTATTTCATGGGAAATACGGATGTTTAATCCGGACAAATACCGCATCGTCTTCACCGCTCCATGCTCATACACAACATGTCCGGCAAGACCGACTCTGTGTCCACCGGGAATGGTAAGAAATCCCTCTCTCATCTGCTCCTCAAAAGCATACAATGACTGTCTGCTGATTCGCGAAATCAACTCTTTCCATTCCGCCATCGTAACATTTTGTTTTTGCTCCGGCACAACAAATCTGCCATCATACCGCAGCGCAATACTCTTTTCTCTGCGGATTCTTATTTCCTGCAGTTTTTCTTCTTTTAAAACCACGCGTTCAACCAGTTCCCGCAGCCTTTCCGGCAAAAGTTCCCGAATCTCTTTATTTAGCAAATGCACCCCTCCTTTTTTTACATGTATATGCCTGTCCGCATGGAATATACCACCCATTTGCCTTGACACCCCATCCTATTTGTACTAAACTGAGGGCAAAAAGCAAAAGAAGGATTTAATATTATGGAATACGGATTAATAGGAGAAAAATTAGGCCATAGTGCCTCCAAAGAAATTCATGAACAATTAGCCGACTACTCATACGAGTTACATCCTCTCACAAAAGAGGAATTTCCGGTTTTTATGGAAGAAAAAGCGTTTCGCGCCCTGAATGTTACCATTCCATACAAGCAGGCAGTTATCTCTTATCTTACTGCCATGGATGAAAATGCAAAAGCGATTGGTGCCGTCAACACAATTGTGAACCGGAACGGCTCTCTCTATGGCTACAATACGGATATGCCGGGATTTCTCTATATGGTAAAGAAAAATGGTATTGACATCGAAGGGAAAAAAGTTGTTGTCCTTGGAAATGGCGGTGCCTCTCAGGCAATTCAGGCAGGTGTCAAAAAAATGAATCCCGCCGAAATGATTGTGGTCGGCAACCGAACCATCAAAGAGGGAGTTCTTACTTATGAACAATGTTTCGCTCTCCACAGCGATGCGGACATTGTCGTAAATACAAGTCCGGTTGGTATGTATCCAAATGTGGATTTTTCACCGGTTGACTTAACTCATTTTCCTCAATGTCAGGCAGTCATTGATATCATTGCCAATCCGCTTACCACGAAACTTGTCGCGCAGGCAAGAGAACTTGGCATGAAGGGAATCACCGGACTGGAAATGCTGATTGCACAGGCAAAATATGCCGTTGAAATCTTTTTGGACACACAAATACCGGAAGAAAAAATTGATGAAATTTATCAGAATATGAAAAAAAATTCGTAGAATACAAAAAAAAGAGCCGTACCGGCAATCACTTACCGGTACGACTCCTTTTTTCAGATAAGTCAAAACTTATCATCCTTCAATGGCAATGTATTTTTTCTGCTCCACAGCATCTTTATGCTCTTTCTTTGGAACAAACAATTTCAAAATACCATGCTTAAACTCTGCTTTGATATCTTCTTCTGTCACATCTGTGCCAACATAGAAGCTTCTCTGGCAGGCACCCTCATAGCGCTCTTTACGAATGTAATGTCCCTCTTTCTTGTCTTCGCTCTTATCTAAGCCCTTTGAAGCGCTTAAAGTGAGGTAACCATCCTCTAATGAGGCTTTTACTTCTTCTTTTTTGAATCCCGGCAAATCAATCATAATCTCGTAACCTTCATCGGTCTCGCGAATATCGGTTTTCATCAGATGACTGGCATTTTTACCATAAAGCTTTTTCTCAGCTTTTCTAAAATCTCTGTCATCATAAAATGGGAATCCTCCAAAAAAGTCATCAAATAAATTTTCTCCAAAAATACTAGGTGTTAACATAAGTCATCTCTCCTTTTCTTCATCAAACTAAACTGTTTCAATTAACACGTTACCATTTGATTTTTTCTTTCCTAAGAACCCCTTTCCTTTGTTCTAATTGTAATATAACACTTATTGTTAGTACTGTCAAGAGGTGAGTGCTAATTTATTTGTGAAAGTTTTGTGAACTCTTGCTCAAAGCACGCATACCTCGCCTCATACCGTTTCACACAGTCATGCATCGTTTCGGCATCTCTCTGATAAATAAAGATAATATCTTCTACATCTCTTTTTTCTCCAATCAGTCCGCACAAGCGGCTCTCAATCTCCCATGGCATTTTCCTCTCCAACAGATAACGGACTCCATAATACTGTAACATCATATTCATTCGCTTGTCTTCTGAACAGGACTGCGTTTTTATATAAGAAAGCAGCCGATTACATATGTATTCAAAATCATCCACCAGATAAAATGCAAAAAGCAAATCTCGGAAGAATTCACCGCCAAGTGTTTCCAGTCTGATTTTCGACTGATACCACTCCGGTATCTGCTCACTTCCTAAATCTGCTTCATCAAAGGTTCCCTCATATATATTTTTCAATATGCCCCATCCGTGACAAAAGACCAGTTCCGGAAGGGCTGCCAGCGTATAAATCAAATACTCATTTTCCGTCAATTTTTCCTGCTTTACTTCTCCCCCAACCATATGCGCTTTTTGCATCTTGATTCCTCCTCATAATCTACCGCATTCTATGAAAAAACCACGATATAATTATACATATATTTAAGTTTTATGAAAAGGAACAAACGGTATATCCTTACGAAAAATTGGCTTTTTTAAGCGAAAAACAGCAAATAATGGATTTCTTGCAATTTCTCAAATATCATGTAAAATAGATTATATCTACAAAAGAAAGGAAATAACATCACATGAAAAAAATATTATGCGTTCTGCTTAGTTTATCGTTAGTGCTGCTAAACGGCTGTTCCAGTGATGTAGGTAACATTCGTTTTGGAGCCGCCGGCGTTGGCGGTATGTATTATACGTTCGCCAATAGTTTCACCGGAATTCTTAGTAAAGAGAACGAAAATTATTCTTATGAAGTTAAAAATACCGCAGGTTCCACCGCTAATATCCGGTTACTGTCCAATCACTATATCGATTTAGCGATTGCACAGGCTGATTTAATCCATGATGCCTACGAGGGAACCGGCGCATTTGATGGTAACATTTGTAAGGACTACAGTGCCATTGCCGGTCTCTATACAGAAGCATGCCAGATTGTTGTCCGTGCGGATTCATCCATTTATTCACTCGATGATTTGCAGGGAAAACATATCAGTATCGGTGCCTCCGAATCCGGCACAGAACGAAACGCAAAAGAAATTCTTGCAGCGACCGGATTAACCTTCCGTCTGGTTCAAACAGAAAATTATGATTACACACAGGCTGCCAACCAGCTTTCCAATGATGAAATTGATGCCTTTTTCTGTACGGCAGGTACCAAGACAACAATTATCGAGGAACTGGCAAAGGAATGTCCAATCCGTCTTCTCAGCCTGAATGAGACATGCTTGAAAAAACTGATGGCATCCTCTCCTTCTTATATCCGTCATGCCATTCCGGCAAACACTTATACCGGACAGGATAAAGAGGTAACAACCATAGGAGTGAAATCTATTCTTTTAGCATCGGATGATTTATCCGAGGACACCGTTAATTCAATTACAAAAGCCTTATTTGAGCATAGTAAAGATTTACAGTATGCAACATCCTTGAATTTAGAATTAAACGAGGCATCTGCTACAAAAGATATTACACTTCCTTTTCATAAAGGAGCTGCCTCTTATTATAAAGAGAAGAAAATTACCGTTTCGACAAAATAGCAAATAGGAAGGATTACTATGAACATTGAATTTGATATGTACCAGACACTGGCACTTGCCGTTTTGGTACTTTTACTTGGAAGTTTCTTAAAAAAACACATTCATTTTTTGGAAAAATTCTGCATTCCTGCTCCTGTTATCGGTGGTTTGTTGTTTGCCATCTTAACCTGCATCGGTTATTCGACCGCACTTGCTGATTTTACCTTTGATGACACTCTCCGCGAAGTATGTATGGTTTTTTTCTTTACTTCGGTCGGATTTCAGGCAAATCTGAAAATATTAAAAAGTGGCGGAAAATCAATGATTATTTTCCTCTTCTTAGTCATCACCTTAATCGTGTCACAAAACCTGCTTGCAGTTGGTCTTTCCAAACTGCTGCAATTAAATCCGCTTGTCGGCATGTGTACCGGCTCAATCCCAATGGTCGGAGGCCACGGTACTGCCGGCGCCTTTGGACCGGTTTTAGAGGATTTTAATATTCAGGGTGCAACCACAATTTGTACGGCTGCAGCAACCTTTGGTTTAATTATGGGAAGTTTAATCGGCGGTCCAATCGGCAAACGTCTCATCGAAAAAAGAAATTTGATGGATACCGTTGCCACCGAAGATGACAGTCTTTTAATTGAAGATGAAGAAAAACACAAACGCCACACAAACATGTATGCAGCCGCCGTTTTCCAGTTGATTTTAGCAATTGGTCTGGGAACCATTTTTTCCTGGCTGCTTACCAAGACCGGACTTACTTTTCCGATTTACATTGGTGCCATGCTTGCCGCAGCGTTAATCCGAAATATCGCTGAGTATACAAATTTCACAACCATTCATATGGGTGAAATCAATGACCTTGGCGGAATTTCATTATCCTTGTTTTTGGGAATGGCAATGATTACCTTGAAGTTATGGGAGTTAGCTTCCTTAGCACTTCCGCTTGTCATTTTACTAGCTGCGCAGACGCTTCTTATCGGCATGTTTACTTACTTTGTTGTATTCCGTGTCATGGGACATGACTACGATGCCGCAGTTCTCGCCGCCGGTACTTGTGGATTTGGTATGGGGGCAACCCCAAATGCCATGGCAAATATGCAGGTCTTATGTGACCGCTTTGTGCCATCGGTAAAAGCTTATCTGCTGATTCCACTGGTTGGAAGTCTGTTTGCCGATTTTATCAACAGTTTGGTTATTACATTTTTTATCAACATTATATAAGGAGGTTTACTTATGTTTTTTAAAAAGAAAAAATATATTACAATAAACAATCCTCAGAAAAACAGAAAAAATTATGATTTAACTTATGATAATGTAGCCATTCCGGAGGTGCATACACATGAGGAAACATACGATACGAAGTCTGTTTCTTCCGACTCCTCGGTTGACTATGACAACCTTGCAATTCCTGAAGTACACATTAAGGGGAGGAAGTAATCTTTTTCCCATACATGTTTCCCCCTTTTTTTGCATACAGTATATCATATGGAATTATTTCTTTGCAAAAGGAGGTTACTATGTGCAGCATATCCGGCTTTTATGACCCCACGGCCGATTTTACCGGGCAGCGGGATTCTTTTTTGCATATTTTAGACGAAATGAAACACTGTCTTGCCCACCGCGGTCCTGACGATAATGACAGTCTGCTGACACCACACTGTGGACTGGCACACACACGACTTTCCATCATCGATTTGGCGGGTGGTCACCAGCCTATGACAAGAGAACTGGCTGGCTATCCTTATCATATTGTATATAATGGTGAAATTTACAATATGAAAGAGTTAAAAAATGACTTGGCAAACCATCAGGTTTTTCCAAAAACAAATTCTGACACAGAAATCTTATTATTATCATTTTTAACCTTTGGCGCTGATTTTGTAAAAAAAGTCGATGGTATTTTTGCCTTTGCAATTTATGATGAACGGCACAATACACTGACTTTATTCCGTGATGCATTCGGTGTAAAACCACTTTTTTATACCATGGTAAATGGAACAATTATTTTTTCCTCGGAGCCAAAAGGCTGCTTTTGTTTTCCTGGTGTAAAAGCGGAACTTGATACAGATGGACTCAACGAAATTTTATCGTTAGGCCCGGCACGCACGCCGGGAAGCGGCGTATTTTTGGGGTTTCACGAACTGCTGCCGGGATGTTATCTCACGTGCTCTGTTTTTGGACAAAAAATGACGCAGTATTTTCATCTGGAAAGCAGACCGCATTTTGATTCTTATGAGGAAACCGTTGAAAAAACATCGTTTCTGATTCAGGATGCCATCAAAAGACAAATGGTATCCGATGTTCCAATCTGCACCTTTTTATCCGGTGGTGTCGATTCGAGCGTAGTCTCTGCGGTCTGTGCTGCCGAGTTAAAGAAACAGGGAAAAAAACTCACCACATTTTCCTTTGATTTCATAGATAATGACAAGTATTTTAAGGCGAATTCTTTTCAGCCGTCGCAGGACCGCCCATATGTTGACAAAATGGTTTCTTTTCTGGATTCCGACCATCACTATCTCGAATGTGACAACAAAATGCAGGCAGATTTGTTATACCGCTCGGTGGATGCACATGACCTCCCCTGTATGGCAGATATTGATTCCTCTTTGCAGTATTTTTGCGAAGAAGTCAGCCATTCCCATAAGGTGGTACTGACCGGCGAATGTGCAGACGAGGTATTCGGCGGATACCCATGGTTTCACAGAGAGGAAATGCTTAACTCCGGTACGTTTCCATGGACTCCTTCACTCACCCCGCGCAAGGTTCTTTTGAAGGATGACTTAGTAGAAAGCCTTCACATGGATGAATATGTAAAAATGATTTATGACCGGTCAGTCAGTGAAATCAATGTTCTCCCATCCGAAAATGAAATTGAGACAAACAGACGGCGGATTGGTTATTTAAATATCCGTTTCTTTATGCAGACACTGCTAAACCGCATGGATCGCACAAGCATGTTCTCGGGATTAGAAGCACGTGTTCCATTTGCTGACCGCACACTTGTCGATTATGTTTTTAATATTCCATGGGAAATGAAAGCAAAGGACGGGCTGGTAAAAAATATACTGCGTCAGGCGTCAAAAGGACTTTTGCCGGACGAAATCTTGTTCCGCCGCAAAAGCCCTTATCCAAAGACATACAATCCTTATTATGAAAATTTGTTGGCAAAACGCCTCAAGAAAGTACTTTCCGACTCTGCAAGTCCGCTGCATTCTCTCCTTGATTTAAAGCAGGTCAGCCAGTTTTTAGATAATCCAAAAGATTATGGGGCACCTTGGTACGGCCAGCTCATGGCAGGGCCGCAAATGATTGCCTACCTTTTGCAGATTGAATATTTCTTACGAAAATATAACGTATCCATCCGGATTTAAAAGGGAGAGCGAATTACCGGCTGCAGCTGTGTGCCGCAAAGAGCCGCCTCAATCGTATCCGGTATCAGTTCCGTATGGGCAATCATCGACTTCGGTTTCTTTTCGCAGTCATCCTGCCCAAACGGAACAAAATAGAAATTTTTTGTATTCATTAAAAATCCGATGTTCTTTAAACTGGCTCCAAGTGCATCATTGGTAGCCGGTGAAAGAACAACCGGTTTGTCATTTCGCATATGCGCTTTTGCCGCCATTAAAACCGGTGTATCGGTAATCCCCGCTGCAAGTTTTGCCATCGTATTTCCGGTACATGGCGCAATCACCAGAATATCCAAAAGTCCTTTCGGACCAATCGGCTCTGCCTCCTGAATTGTAAAAATCCCACGTTCTCCCGTAATTTCCTGTATTTCAATAATAAAATCTCTCGCATCGCCAAACCGGCAGTTCACGGTCTGTGCGGTCTGGGAAAAAATCGGAATGACCCGATTATCCTCCTTGACAAGCCGCCTGACCACTTCTTTTATTTTCTCATAAGTGCAAAAAGAGCCGGTAAATGCAAAGCCAACCGTACGCTGTTTCTTTTTGCTCATTCCGCTAATCTCCCAAAATTGTTTTCTTAATTACTTCCATAAGTATGCCGGCTGATGACTTCGGTGCATAAATGCCGGGAAGTCCTAAACATAATTTTGCAAAAATCGACGATTCCTGACAATAGGAATAATCCGTTCCACCCGGTCTTGATGCAATATCAATAATACACACCTCCGGCTTTACTCCCTGCAGCCGCTCTTTGGTAAGAACCGGTGCCGGTACGGTATTAAAAATAAAGTCATATTTTGACATTAAATCTTTTGGTGCATCAAAAGAACAAGCCTGATAGCCATAACTTTTTGCCCGCTCTCTCTTTTTCTCCTTCCGCTCCATAATGGTAACGGATGCTTTCCATTGACTGAGTTTTGCTGCCAGTGCCGCTCCACACGTTCCATATCCAGTGACCAGACACTCGCTCCCCTGAATACTCACACAGCCGTGGATAAGAGCCTCTGAAACGGCCCCCTCTGCGGTAGCTAATGCATTTCTCTCTGCCACACCATCTTCTTCGTAATAATCAACTATGCGAATTCCTCTTTCTTTTGCATAGTCTATCGCCGTCTCCGGAAATTTGCAGCCGTAAACCACCTGTCCTTTTTGAAATTTATCTTTATTTTCTTCAAAAAATAAGGCAGTCTGTGGAACCGGAAGAAGGATTGCATCGTGATAGCCCGGCTGATAACTCATTGCCTCCATCACCTCATGTCCCTCTTTTTTTAACATTTGCGCCAGATAATACTGCCTTTTTTCTTCACCCAGAACTAAAAAATGATAAAAAGCCATAATACACTCTCCGATACAGTTGTTATTGTTAGTATATGATATTTAGGGAATCAAGGTCCAAACTAGTTCTTACCCGCATAGGCAGACTGGTACTTCATAAGTTCCTCAATATAAATTTCACCAAGTGCACTCACTACCGACCCGGCACGATGAATATAGCCAATCTGCATTTTTTCGGATTCCTTTAGTGGAATGGCTAACGAATCATCCCCATTTAATTCCTCGCAGATAATACCGGAGCACAACGTGTAGGCATCCAGTCCATTCATCAGATTTAACATCGTTGCGCGGTCATTTGCCTTGATAATACGATCATAATCATAGGTACTTTTCATCTCTTCTGCCAGATAAAAAGAATTGTTTTTTCCCTGGTCAAAAGCCAGACACGGATACGGCTCTAAATCCTTCATTGAAAGTATTTCCCGACCGGCTAACGGATGCCCGGAGCGCAGATACACATAGGTATCACAGGAAAATAATTCGGTAAATTTCAACTGATTTTCCCTGAGGATTTTTTCTAACACCTTGCGATTCATGTCATTCATATATAAAATGCCAAGCTCGCTTTTGAAATTCCGCACATTTTCAATGATTTCATATGTGCGTGTCTCATATACAGCAAATTCATAATTTTCCATTCCCGCACGTTTGACCGTCTCTACAAATGCCTTTACCGCAAAGGAATAATGCTGCATAGAAACGCTGAATTTCTCTCGAGATTCTTTTTCAATATATCGATTTCGAAGCAGACGGTACTGCTCCGTCACCTGTCTTGCATATCCAAGAAATTCCTCACCATCCGGCGTCACAACAATTCCTCTGCTTGTCCGCAGAAAAAGCTCAAAGCCAAGTTCTTTTTCCAGTTCTTTCACAGCCCCCGACAAACTCGGCTGAGAAATAAACAAAGCCTTTGCCGCCTCATTCATTGAACCGTGGTCTGCCACAGCAATTACATATCTTAACTGTTGTAACGTCATGATTTACCCTCCATTCTCTAAATACTGCACCCTGGCATCGGATATTCCTCCGGTCTCAGTTCATGAATATCGGCATGTTCTCCACATACGCGGCATCCCTTTGACGGACTTCCAAAATCCACCGTCCGAAATCTCATCGTCAGCCCATCAAAAGTAAGCATTTTTCCGGTAAGAAGTTCGCCTGCCCCGGTAATATATTTTTGCGCTTCCAATGCCTGAATACTTCCAATAATTCCGGGAATTGAGCCAATAACTCCCGCCGAAGAACAATTGTCCACTGTTCCATCCTTTGGAATTTCCTCGAAAATACACCGATAGCACGGTCCCTCACCCGGCACATACGTAAGAACCTGTCCGTAAAACTGCCGGATTCCTGCATGGCAAAATGGTTTCTTTGCCAAAACACATGCATCATTAATCAAAAATTTTGCTGAAAAATTATCTACCGCATCAATGATAAAATCATACGGCTCAATCAGTGCCATAATGTTTTCCGAGGTGACACGCTCTGCATGCAGATGAAGTTTGATATCCGGATTTAATTTGCGAATACGCTCTCCTGCCGACTCTGCTTTTTCCACACCAAGTGAATCCATATCATGAATAATCTGTCTCTGCAGATTTGTCAAATCCACGCAGTCACCATCCACAATGCCAATCGTTCCCACACCACTTGCCGCTAAATATAAAATAGCCGGCGAGCCAAGTCCACCAGCTCCAATCACTAACACTTTGCTCTCTAACAGCTTCTGCTGTCCCTTTACTCCTACGCCCTTTAAAATTAAATGCCGCGAATACCGCTGCATCTGTTCCTCTGTAAATGCCATATGTTCTCTCCATTGTTGATTGTTTTTACTGGGATTATATCATTTTATCCGGGGGGATGCAAGGTGATGGGGATGTGTGGCTTTCCTGTTTCCGTAAAGCATCAAAAAAGTTAGTAATAAGTGGGCACTCCCATTAAACAAACGCGTAAGGGTATCGGCATGTAAACGACACATGCCTGATACCCACGTGTTTGTACCCACTTATCACTAACTTTTCTTGATGTTTTACTGGAATCCCGGAAAACAAACCTCAAACAACTGTCACAAACAAAACACTCCATTATTTGCGCTTAACTGCTACGGAATTTCTTTTTTATATCAGTTTGTCACCAAAGCGCATTTTCAGGTAATCAATTATAAGGTCGACTGCCCTTTCGCGCCCTACCCGACCAGTGTTAATTGTAAGATCATAACTTGTCGGATTTGTCCAGTAATCTCCACCGGTATAGTATTTATAATATTCTGCACGATACTTATCTGTTTTTGTTATAAGACGATCTGCCTCTTTTTCCGAAACCTGCATTTTCTCCATAATGGACTGTCGGCATTTTTCTCTCGGAGCCTCAATATAAATACTGATAACATTAGGCCACTGTTCAAGTATCTTATTGGCACATTTCCCTACGATAACGCACGACTCAAAGTTCGCCAGGTCTCTTATAATATAAGCCTGCAGCTGATAAATCGATTCGTCCGACACAAAATCTTTACTGGCTGGATCCGGCACAGCAGAATAATCGAGCATTCCTTTCATTTTTTTGTGCAGATAAGATCCTCTCAATTTTTCATCAATATCAAAAAACAATTTCTCATTTAAACCGCTGAATTCAGACGCCATTTTTAATATCCGCTTTTCATAACAGGGTATCCCGAGTCGTTTGGCAACTTCATTCCCGATTTCTTTACCACCACTGCCAAAACCTCTGGCAATTGTAATTACATAATTTTTCATGTCTTCCCTTCTTTCCGGGTGGCAATTACTTCCATCCCTCAAATGTAATTGCCTCAGAAGATGTTGCATATTTTTCCGGCCATAATGTTACCCAGTCATCACCAGATGCATCTGCCTTGGATAGATCTTTTGGCTGAAACTGTCCACATCCCCAGTCGAAATCTGCACCATTACCACCACTTTCATTCATCTTATAAGGATAACCTGCCAGATTAAATGTATTGTTTGACAATGCTTCCTGAAGAGCATCGGTTTCTGTAGAATTTGCTTTCTTTGCTGCTTCACAAGCAAGTTCTACTGCCATAAAGCCACAGATTACATCATTACTTGGAATTGAATTAAATTCCTTTTTACAATAATCCGCCAGATAATCTTTGGATGACGATTCGTACTTTGCCTTATAAATTGAATAACCAAGGAATGGCAGTTTAGCAGTCGATGGCTCCAAACCACCAAGTTCTGTATTTGGCCATGAAATTGGATCCCAGCTCATTCCCTCAATTACCATAATTGGGGCATAACAATTCATCTCTTTACATTTCTGTACAAGGCTGACACTATCTTCAAAATACTGAGGCGCAAACAAGATATCAGGATTTAAGTTCTTCACTTTCTGCACAGTTGCTGTCCAATCGCTGTTGCCCGGATCAAAAAATTCTTCATAGACAACTTTAAATCCGTTTTCCTTTAAAAATTTACCGACAGATTCGCTTACTTCATGACCATATGTCGTCTCAAGATTCAGAATTGCTACTGTCTTTTGACCGGATGTTTTATATTTACTATAATTATTCTTTAAATATTCAAAAACATCTTTCCACCATCCGCCGCCTTTCCAGGATTCATCCATCTGCGGATTGGCAATCAATTTTCCATACTGCTCATTCGCTGTATAACTGTCTGCTGCAATACAAAACATCTCTTTATTATGTTTCGCTGCAATTGGAGCTGCTGCCAAAAATGGTGAGGTATAAGGCGAGGTTAAAAGATCCACTTTATCATCACTGATTAGTTTTTCATACAGCGTAGGAATCTTACTCTCATCGAATTCATCATCATAATACTTTAACTCGACTTTTTTTCCGTTAACACCACCATTTTTATTGATGTATTCTACCGCGGCTTTTGCTCCCTTCAGTGTGTTTTGTCCCGCATGGGCACAAGTTCCACTCAAAGTATATGTACCACCAATGATAAGTTTTCCTCCCTCATTACCTGTTTTTTCACCATCAGAAGATGAAGAACCACAGGCAGTGAGACTCATACCAAGGGCCACCACCAATGCAGCACTGACTAATTTCTTTCCTATTTCTCGTAGTTTCATAATAAGTTCCTCCTTTGCTGTAAAACTATGTTTCTATAAAAATCCACACATCCTTTACTAAAGATATGAGGGATTTTTCTCTTTTTATCCACCTATGTAAGAGCTTTTTACCTTCTCTGAGTTAAGAAGCTCCTTAGAGGTTCCCGACATTACAATCCGCCCCTGTTGAACTACATGACCATAATCCGCAAACTGCAGGGCAATCTCCATAATCTGTTCAACGACCAGAACCGGTTTGTTCAGGCGATCCACAAGACGTTTAAGCGAACCATACAATTCCTGCACAACTTTTGGCGCCAGTCCCATCGATATGTCATCTAAAAGAAGCAGAGCCGGCTCTTCCATAATCGCTTTACCAATGCTCAGCATTTTCCGCTGTCCGCCACTAAGGGAGCCAGCCAGCAAGGCTGATTTAATCGCCAGTGGCTCAAACATATCGTAAACAAGTGATAAATTCTTTGAAGCATTTTCCTTCGCTTTTTTACTAACACAGGAAATCATTAGATTTTCCTCAATTGTAAGATTCGGAAATGTTCCTCCTTCTTCCGGCACCTGGATTACCCCACGCTCCACAATCTTATGCGGGGACAAACCATCCAGACGCTCACCATCAAATACAATACTCCCCTTCTGCAAAGGCACCAGTCCCGAAATTGTCTTCATAATCGTGCTCTTTCCTGCCCCGTTTGCACCGATAAGTGCCACCCGGCTGTCCCGCTCCAAAGAGAAATTTATTCCCTGCAACACATTCATCTCTTTTGAATAACCAGCATATACATCGTTATATTCAAAATAACTCATATTTTTCCACCTCCCAGATAAGCATCAATTACCTTAGAATCTGCAATTACCTCCGCAGGTGTTCCCTGTGCAATCAGTTCACCGGCATGAAGAACAACAACCCGGTCACAAATTTCCTTTATGAACATCATAATGTGCTCAATGACAATAATCGTAATTCCCTGGTCTGCCAGTTTCTTCATTAACTTCATTCTTTCTCGAATTTCTTCTCCGGACAGACCGCAGGATACTTCGTCAAATAATATAATTTCCGGATTGCACGCCAGAGCACGGGCAATTTCCACATTTTTTTTATCTGGCAGTGAAAGATTATTTGTTGTTATATCTTTTACCGCATCCAAATGCGTCAGTGACAGAATCTCATCAAAGGACAATTTTACTCCTTTTCCACTCCGTCCCGCATTCGCGCGGGCAACCTTAATATTTTCTAAAGGTGTCATGCTTTCAAATGGTGCAACCATCTGAAAACAACGACCAATTCCCATTTTGGCAATTTTATGTGGTGCAACACCGGAAATGTTCATTCCTTTATAAAGAACACTTCCGCTTAACGCACGATAAATTCCGCAGATAATGTTAAATAACGTTGTTTTTCCTGATCCATTCGTTCCTATGATTCCAAGGACCTCTCCTTTTTTTACCGATATATTAATATCAGAAAATAACTCAAGTCCCCCAAATCCCATAGTCAGATGTTTCATCTCCAAGATAGGTTCATTCATTCAACCACCTCCGCTTCTTTGTGCGTATTTTCAGCCTTTTTTTCTTTTTTATTCCGTATACGGATTAAAAATTTATCTGTCACCTGACAGATGCCAACCCAGATACCCTGTTTCATCAACATCATAACAAGAATCAAAATGAGTCCAAGTACCAGATTGTGTCCACCGCTTACTGTAATCATACTTCTTGCTGTTTCCTGAACAATAATCAATATAGCCCCACCAATCACCGGTCCCATTACGGTTCCACATCCACCAACGTATGCCCCCAGCAAAATATCATTACTGATTGCTGTATCAAAGGTTGCTGTTGGTGTAATATGCATCTCATAGAGACCATACAACGCCCCCGCAAGACCTGTTACCATAGCTCCAATTACCAATGCTTTTGTCTTTGTGCGATACAGATTAATGCCAATCATTTCTGCTGCTTCCGGTACATCACGAACTGCCTTAAAACTAAGACCCAACGGACTTTTCACCAATAAGGCAACACCGATTACTGTCAGGATTGTCAAAAGAACAATGAGCGGGTACAAAAGCTCCGGTGATACAAATTTCACAAACACACCTTTGCTGGCAAATAAAAACTGACTGGATTTAAAAACATTTAAAAATATAACACCGAGCCCAAACGTTCCAATCAAAAATGACAAGCCTTTGATTCGTAATAGTGGATAAGAAATTATCCATGCAAACAAACCAGCAATGATAACACCAAGAATCACCAAAAGCGGCAGCGGCAGATCAATGTTATAACCTCCCGGAAGGGCAACCGCATAAGCCCCTATGCCAAAAAATACAGCATGTCCAAACGATACTTCTCCGATATACCCGCCTAACAAATTCCATCCCTGACCTGCAATCAGAAATAAACAGATATATACAATAAAACTGGACAGATACGATTGATTACTGGCATGAAAATATGCCAGATAAGCAGCCATTAAAATGGCTCCGCCAATAAGGCTGAGAATCAATTTTTTTGTTTTCATGCAGCCTGCCCCCTCTCATTCTTTTTGCGGTAAAACAAACCATTTGGCTTAGCTACAAGAATAATTAACAAAACAATATAAATCATTGCTGTTGCCAGGTTCGGAATCCAGAAATAAATGGTCATTGCCTGTACAATCCCCATCAGGATTCCCGCTGCCACCGCTCCTTTGAGATTTCCCATAGATCCCAAAATTACAGCGACCCATCCCAAAAACGTCAGATCAAATCCTTCTGCCGGACTAAGAGAGTTGGTCAATGCATAAATAACACCGGCCACAGCCGCCAACGAACTAGAAATACCAAATGTAATTGCACAAATCCGGTTTACAGGAATTCCAGTAAGTTTTGCTGTTGTAGTATCGGAACTGCAGGCACGGATACGGATTCCCAGATTTGTCTTTTTTAATATCAATTCCACTGCTGCAATCAACACAATAGTAAGAATAAACGCTATGATATGTACAACGGGAATTGCAATACTGCCAATATTAACAGTAGCATTTCGATAAGGAACATTTAATGTCTTATAAGTACCGGAAAAAAGGAAATATTCAACAGCCATAATACACATACCAATTCCCCATGAAACCATAACCTGTCCTTCATAGCGTCCTTTCCATGTTTCCAGCTTCATAAATGGTTTCATAAAAATATTTTGTATCCAGTATCCGATAAGGAAAAAGAGTGGAATTAATACAATCAATGTAATGAACGGATCAATCCCAAACATTCGAAATGCCTGATAACACAGATATCCTGCTAAAATTGTCAAATCGCCATGCACAACCGAGCAAATCTGCAGCCTTCCTAAAATCAGGGAACAGGAAAGTCCAAGAAGTGCATAAATGGTTCCTGTTCCAATCCCTCCTAATAACGACTGTAAAAAACCAAGAAAATTCATAAAAATCCCGCCTTTACTTTTCTACTAATGCAACCGCGCGTACCGGAGAACCACTGCCATCACGAATTCTGAGTGGCAATCCCATATAAAAGAATCTTTTTCCTGCAACAAGATCCAGATTTCTCAAATTTTCTGTATTGGTCATACCATATTTTCCACATACCAGATGACCGGAAAAATCAAGATCATCCGGGGTCTGATCAATGGCAGAGGAATCAACACCAATATTGACAACACCTTTTTTGGCAAGCCACTCTGCAGCCTCATATGAAAGACCGGTATAATAATTCTGATATCCCTCGATATCACCTTTTGCATAGGTACGATTATAATGCCCTGTATACATCAGGAAAATATCGCCTTTTTCCACTGTCAATCCTGCCTTTTCAACCGCTTCCTCCAAATCCTTTGCTTCAATATAATCCGGGTAGCGGATGTGTGTGAGATCAACACAAATCGCACTTCCATAAAACAGTTTCATGTCCATCTTATCGATGGTCGGTCCTTCTGGATTGTACTCCCATACAGCATCTGAATGTGTAGGTCCATGTTCGCTGATCAAAAGATTACGCGCACTGAATCCGAGAGTTTTGGAACCTGTCTGCTTCATATTTTCCTCATGGGTCTGGTTTGTCATAATAAAGGTTTTCTGATGCATACCAAATACCGGCATCCCCTGATAAATTTCCTGTGACAAATCAATCAATTCATACTTTTCGTTGTAATTCATAAAATCACTCTCCTATTCTTCTGCAATTGTTGGTATTACGCAATAATTATTGGCATCTACAAGTCCTTTATCTGTAATCTTCCACTTTGGACTGGTCGTCAGTGCCAAAAATGCCAGATGCATAAATGGTGCGTGTGCCTCACAATGTAATTCTTCTCTTGCCATCTTTGTAATTGCATCCATCTGTTCCGTAAGTTCTGCAGCACTCAGCTCATCCGTCATAAGACCGGCTATTCGCAGCGGAAGATCACCAATCACCTTGCCATCTTTTGCAAGTGCAACTCCGCCCTGCATTTCAATCACATGGTTAACCGCCACAGCCATATCCTCATAATTTGTACCCATAACAATGATATTATGTGTATCATGAGCAACACTTTCAGCAAATGCACCCTGTTTCATTTTGAAGCCTTTTACAAAACCTGCACCGATGTCACTCTGTCCATGTCTCCCTACATTGGCAATTGGAAGAAGATCGTTTTCTATATCTGGTTTTACATAACCATCTTCCGCTTTCATATCTTCTTCTGGTCCCGCC
>CALELW010000214.1 GCA_937902905.1 uncultured Clostridium sp.
AGAAGAACCATTGCGGTGAACAGGGGGTCAGAAATGACCCCTAAATGATAGAAGAACCATTGCGGTGAACAGGGGGTCAGAAATGCCCCCCTAAATGATAGAAGAACCATTGCAATAAACAAGGGGTCAGAAATGACCACTTGGGAAAAGGAGGCAAAAAATGAATCATGTAAAGGCTGGCGTTGTAGTTGTAACGAAGTTTTGTAAAAGCAGTTCAAAAGCATTTTCCTCTTACATTGATTATGTGGATAGAGAAGAAGCGGCGAGAAGTAACAATACATCAAAGTATAATCTGTATCAAGATTACATGGGGAATCCGGAGAAAAGCACTGGGCTTTTTACGGAAACAGGGAACGTCCAAACAATGGAAGACAAGACTAAACTTAAGGATATTTTTAAGCAGGCACAGAGCAAAGACAGTCTGATGTGGCAGACGGTAATTTCTTTTGATAATAAGTGGCTGGAGAAAAACGGATTATATTCATCAAAAGATAAGGTGCTGGATGAAGAAAGGGTGAAAGGGATAACTCGTTCCGCTGTACATAAGATGCTTGAAAAAGAAGGATTAGAAAATGCTGTTTGGAGTGCTGCCATACATTATAATACAGACAATATCCATGTGCATGTTGCTACTGTTGAGCCGGAACCAATGCGGGAAAAGAAAAAGTATATCCAATACAAAAATCGTGAAGTGAACGGTAAGACGGTAAAGGAACCCATCTTAGATTCAGACGGACAGCCAGTAGTGAAGGAAGAGTATAAAGGGAAATTCAAGCAAAGCAGTATTGATACCTGCAAGAGAGAGGTAGTAAATCAAATAATAAACGAAAGAGAGAACAACTTAAAAATAAACAGTATACTTCGGGACAGCATACTAAAACAAAAAAGAGAACATCCACTGGTTAAGGATAAAGAGTTATGCCGGATGTTTTTAGAACTGCATAAAAATATGCCGGACTGTAATCGGAATATGTGGAATTATAATAATCCTATTATGCATTCCTTAAAATCACAAATTGATGAAATCACTTTATGCTATATTGAAAAATATCATAAAGAAGAATTCAAACAGTTCCAAAAGATGATTGAGGAACAGACAGAAAAATACAGGGAAGCTTATGGTGGGGATTCTGATTATGCCAAAGGAAAGATGGACGACATGTATTCGAGAATGGGAAATGCTATCTTGAAGGAGATTAGAGACTACGATAAACAGGAGAAAGGCACTAGGGGGTCAGAAATGACCCCTAAAGGAAAAAACACTTTAGACCATAAAGAAAAAAAAGAATATAACCGTAAATACGCAGCGCGAAAGCAGGGGAATCGATTAAGTGTAAGTATCTCTAAATTGAAAAAAGGTCTAAAATCTGAATGGGAAAAGACCAAACTGCAAAGAGAACATGATCGGATGATTGAAAACAGTTTGGAATAAAAGAATTGCATAAAGGCTTGACAATATAATAAAAATGATATATACTATATATATCAAATGAAATACAAGAAAGGAGAACGCAATGAAAACAATAATATTCTTAAATAACAAAGGCGGCGTAGGCAAGACAGCATCGGTAACAACAATAGCTCATATGATGGCAACTAAATATAACAAAAAGGTATTGTTAATTGATTTAGACCCTCAGATGAATAGTACGACAATGTATAGTAGAGTTGACTTCGTGAAACTGTTTTACAACATTTATAAAGGCACTTGTGAGAGGCTGGAAAAATCGGTGGAGGATTTGCTTCTGAACAGAGTGGGGGACATACACGAATGTATTCAACATACCGTATATGATAATCTTGACATTATACCGAGTTACCTGACCTTATCCGAGGCAGAGGAACTCATGAAAGCAGATGTTAAAACACCGCAGCAGTTTCGTCTGCAAAGATATTTAAGGGGTGTACAAGAGGAATATGACTATTGTATAATAGACAGTAGTCCATCCGTATCCATTATTAATGTAAACGGTTTAGTGGCTGCGGATGAAATGTATGTACCACTTCGGTGTGATGGAGGCTCGCTGTTGGGTGTAGCAATTATTATGAATTTGTTTGAGGCGGTATCGGAATATAATGCAAAATTAAAAATGGGCGGTATGTTTTTTACCCAGTGGAATGGTAGAAAGAATGTATCAAAGAGTGTATATGAATTGTTAAGTGAAATGTTTGCAGATTACATTTTGCCAGTAAGTATTAGCACCTCTAAGAATCTTGAGGAAAGCAGTTTGGTACAGATACCATTGCTGGCATATGACAAGGGAAAAAATAAATGTAAGGCAACGCAGGATTACCTGGCACTGACAGAGTTGATTTTGGGGAAAGGCTGATAACAAATGAGTAATATTGAAAAAATGATGGAAAACATATTGCCAATAACAAAGGTAATAGGCAGTGGATTAATTTGTTTTTCCAGCCTAATGCTTATACTTTCTCTAATAAAAAAGGCGAGAAAGATATTTTTAAAGACGGCGGGATTATCTGTTCTTTGTGGAATCACTATTTTTATAGTTCCAATGATAGGAAAACTAATGTACATGGAACCAAGGGTAGGAGAAGGATTGGTTCCTTGGAAAGACGTGTTATTATTGGTTATAGGGATACTAATTTTGGTTATTATATCAGAAAGGCTAAAAGAAAGTTAGGGGTCAGAAATGACCCCCAGAATAGAAAGTGAGGAAAGAATATGGCAGGAAAATTTAAGATGCCCTCAATAAAGGATGTAGAGCAGGAAGAAAATAAGGATGTAGCAGTAAAAGAAAAATTTAAAGTTGGAGCTGGATTATTAAGTGACATATCGAAAGGTGCTGTAGTGATGGATGTGGTAAATATTCCGCGAGACCAGATACAGAAGAATCCTAACAACCACTACAGTATATCCGGTATTGAATCATTAGCAGAATCCATTAAACAATATGGATTACTCCAACCGGTGCATGTAATGGAAACAGAAACTGGATATCGACTGCTGGGAGGCGAAAGACGATTGACAGCAATCGATACGCTGATTGCGGATGCCAGTGTTCCAGACTGGACAGAAGATACTTTGATTCCATGCGTGATAAAAGGGGCAGAGGATGTTAAACTTGATTTGAGTCCGGAGAATAAAGAGAGGTATGCTATTATTACAAGCAACCGGGAGCAGCGAGCTTATACTGACGGTGACCGTTATATGGAGATTCAGGAGTGGAAAAAAATCATTGAAGAACTCCGCTCGAAGGGAATTGAATATATTAACGGAGTCGATAACGAAGGAAATGAAAAGCAGGTTGGTATTAAGGGAGAAAAAACTAGAGACATTTTAGCGCAGACGACTGGTATGAGCCGTGGACAGATTAATAACTATGAGGCGGTACATAACAGTGGAAGTGAAAAGTTGAAGGATGCGTTACTGCAGGGGAAAATATCCGTGTCGGCCGCTGCAAAAGCTGCAAAAGAACTTTCTGACAAAGAACAGGACAGCATTGCTGAAGCAGCGGAACAAGGAGAAAAAGTTACTCCGGCAAATATTTCAAGTCAGGCAAACAAAGAGTTTATTCTTACCCAGTCGGAGTTTAAGAAAGATATTAAAAATATCCTTTCTGCAATAAAAGAAAAAGAAATTACACTTGACGGACAGGACCAAGAAAAGTATCATTTTCATATCCGGCAGTTGGAAAAACTGATAGGGGGTCAGAAATGACCCCTAAGGGAATGGAGGGATAAACTATGAGTGGCAAGAAGAAATATTTCACATCATATCTATCAAAAGATGTGGCGGAACTTGCGAAGTATCTGACGGAGAGAGAAGAGATAACAAAGGTGGTTTTTGTGAGGAGGGCGATTCGTACTTTCCTTTCCGGCAATCATCATATTGATGATAGATTAAGAATTACGGAAAAGAATCATCCGGATTATGTAGTACGTGGAAGTTTGTATTCTGTCTATCTCGATGAAGAACAAAAGGAACAGTTGAAACAGGTAGCGGCAGAGCAGGGCTGCACATTATCGCAGGTGTTTTTTCAGTTGATGATGGATTATTGTATTCGACTTATTAGCGAAGACAGTAGT
>CALELW010000215.1 GCA_937902905.1 uncultured Clostridium sp.
TGCGTATTTTGCATGCCCATACCCTTACGCGTTTGTTAAACGAGAGAGCCCACGAGACGCAAAGCTTTTCTACAAAATTACTGGAAAACAAAAAAGTGCCAACAAACACTTGCCGCAAACACACAAAGTTTTTTCTTGAAACTTTTTCCCCTCCCATGACAATATACTTGTGAAAGACGTCTTTTAAGCCAAAGAAAGGAAGATTCATGTGACAAAACAGGAGTTTGATGAATATGTGCAGGCGCAGGGTGCTGACATCCTTCGATTCTGCCGCATGACAACAGCGAGCAAAATAGAAGGAGATGAACTTTATCAAAATACGATGCTGAAATTGCTGGAACAATTACAGCATTTGAGTATTGATAAAAACCTGAAAAGTTACACGCTGTCTGTAGCCATCTTCCTCTGGAAAAATCAAAGAAGAAAATATGCAAGGCGAAAGCGGATGGCATCCTTTGAAAGTTATGAAGCACAGGATGAGAGTGGCAATTTGAAAGTTATTTCGGCTGACACTAAAACACCGGAGCAAACAGTAGTGCAAAATGAAACCAATGCACTGGTGCAAAAAATGGTTTTTGATTTGCCGGAAAAGTACCGCACGGTAATCGAACTATTTTACTCTGCCGATTTAAAAATTTCAGAAATTGCCGCTTGTCTGCAAGTTTCAGAAAATACGGTAAAAAGCCGACTGCGCCGCGCAAAAATGATTCTTAAAAAGAAATTGGAGGCTGCCTTATGATGAACGATACCGAATTTGAAAACATCTTAAAACAAGCACTCAGACCGGATATTTCCGATGAGGAAATCCTCATAAAGAAAACTCCGTCTAAGTCAAAAAGGAGAAAAAGCACTATGAGAAAACATCGAATAATACAAAGCGCCGTTGCCGCAGCCGCTTGTCTGGCACTTATTTTGGGCATTGGATATAAAACTATTAAACCGGAAAAAGTACAGACCACAGCCGGCACAAATTCCTTCGTTGTGAAGGTCAATGCAGCAGAAATCAAGCATACAAAGAAAAATCAGATGAAGATCTACGCCAATCCCAGTTATACCTCGATCTGGTGTGAAGGCGATGCAGGAAAACAGTTTGTTTCTTACAACATAAAGACCCCTTTGCAGTTTGAAGGAAACAACATTAAAACGGTCACATACCGTATCAATAAGGGACATTTCTTTGTTACAAAAGCAGAACACTCCAAATATTTCAAGGAGGGCGAGTTGTGCAAAGGAAGCTCTCAATCAAATTACCGTTTCTTTACCATAAACGCAAAAGAAACACCGGAAAAACAGTTTACTGTAAGTATAACCGATAACGACTGCAAAATTTCTACTGCCGATGCAAAGGCACTTTTTGATGGAAAAGCAGAAAGCGATTCGGAATTGCAGGCACGAAACAAAGCGCTTGGCAATGTTACCATAACCTGTACTGCTACATTTAATGATGGAACACAGAAATCCGTGAACACCAAAGTAAAACATCAGAAATTAACAGGAGCACAGACCGACAGTTCTAAATTTAAGAAAGATAAAAAATATATCTTTGTTACTTTCGAAGTAGAAGCGTAGAAAAAGAAGTTCCTTCGTGCAGAGACGAGATAACGCTTTGCGTTATAGTCTCTCATGAAGGAACTTCTTTTTCTCTCTATATTTGAATAATTGGATTAATGCACTGCCTAATTTGTGCGGGTAACAAAGAATATTCTTCCTGCAGTAAGCCTTTTTTTATTTCAAAAAATATTTTCCCATATTTCTCTTCATCTAAATTTCTTTGCAATATAAATATTATCTTCTCCGGTTTTGACACTAATTGGGTAATTGGAGTAGTAATCAAAGTTGTGGGCATTGAAAGCTTTGTTTTATCGACAATATTTTGTGCCTTTTAAAGAAATTCTGTGATCATATCCGACGACACCTGAACTATTACCTATCGCCATCTCAAAATCATTATTTTTTGTCACTAAATCCTTTTCTCCGATTTTATAACACTTGCTATTTTTCAAATCCAACAATTGGTTCAAAACCGATACCTTCGAATACATATTAGATACTGAATGAACAGGCGAGCAATCTTCCCTTTTTATTTTTCCTTCTAAACATGCTTGATAAAATTCCGCAGCACCTAATGTTTGGCTCTTAACTCCGGCAAGATGCATGAAATTGTATTTATGCGCAAAAACTTCATACGCCTCATATGGTTTGTTTTTCCACCGCTAAATATAAACAGCAATGCACTTTCCGCATATTTTGAATAAATTTTTGCACCTAACCGTAATTGTGTTAATAACTGTAAATCTGTTAAATGCTTTACTTTTCGTGTTTGATATTTCATTTATCCCCTTTAGATTAAAAGAGAAATCTTTATACAAAAATATAAAGATTTCCCTTCTCAACTGACATATTAACTGGTTTCATTCTGGTGCTTGCCACCATATAATCAGGCTTTTCACCCGACTTGATAGATTATCCTCATATTAGAGTAAACGCAAAGTTGTTATCGCTGCCAGTACAGCGGAGGTAAACTCCTTATACCTCGTATCCTATTGATATAGGAGAAAGGAACTTCCTTTCTGGTACTATTATTATATACCAATTTTCAAAAACATACAACAACTACTTTGCCATTTTTTATCGTATTTGTACTTATTCTTCCTTTTTCGGCTTTTTACCACAGTTTGCACAATCACCATGGCATCCGGAACACATCGAGGAGCCACGGTCATGTGCCACATAAGTAATCACAAAAATAGCTGCAACTACAATTAACACAAGAATCAGAACACTAATTGGATTCAAACCAATCCCTCCTTATTTGGCAGCGTTCAGCACAGCAAAATACGCTGATTTCGCCGCATAATCTGCTCCAAAGAGCAATGGATAACTTGTTTCTCCTTTGAAATCAGACAACCAGGAATCTCCATCGGTAAGCCCCCAGAAGGTAACACCGGTAATATTGATTTTCTGATTTCTTCTGCTGTCTACCAGCATGTTAAATAATGACTGGTATTTTGTCGCTACACTTTTCTGGTCAGCTGCTGTTCGGAATGTATTGTGAATATCTAACTCCGTCAACTGAATTTCAATTTTGCCCGGATCAATCTGGTTGTACTTCTGAATTGCTACCTTTACCGCAGCAATTGTCGGACTTGTCATGGAGTAATGAGACTGCATACCAACGCCGTCACACAAGCCTTTGTCATACAAGTCTTTTACCACCTGATAAATACGATCTCTCTTTGCCGATGCATACTCATTATAATCGTTTAAGAAAAGTTTCACATCTTTATTTGCGTATTTACGCGCAAAGGTAAACGCATCTGTTACATAACTGGCATCACCATATACTTTATACCAGTTGGATGATGTACGCATCGTACCATCATCATTGACCGCCTCATTTACAACATCCCATGCATAGACAACCCCCGGATAATTTTCCTGGCAGTATGTGAGAACCTTCTTAATATAGCTTTCCATTCGTTGACGCATCACATCCTTAGAAACAAGTGATTTGTCAACATTGTAATCTTTATGGAAGAACCATTCCGGCGTCTGACTGTGCCATACAAGCGTATGTCCACGCAGTTTTAATCCGTTATCACTGGCAAGTTTCAATACTTTTCCAAGAATTTCTTCATTAATCAAAACATCTGTGTCGGTTCCACGCGTCTGATTTTCTTTACTCAGAAGTGATTCCGGTTTCATCTGATTTTCCATTGTAATCGAATTAAACTGATTGGTAATCAGCGCTTTCGCTTTTGCGTAAGCTCCGGCTCCTTCAAGCTGCCACGTATTCACCGCTGCACCAATCTTAAAATCTTTGATGTAAGCTGTCTTTAACGTATCGCTAAGCACCGGTGCTTTTACCGTTACTTTCACCTTGACGCGCTTGCCGCTGTAGGTCTTTGCACGAACCGTCGTTTTTCCGACATACTGACCGGTTACGACACCTTTGCTCGTAACGGTAGCCACTTCCGGGTTATAAGACTTCCACATCACTTTGTCGTTTGATTTCTTTGGTGAAATCACACCGGTTAATTTCACAGAATCAAATTTATTCAGGACAATCGAAGTAACGCTCTTTTTGTCTTCGTCTACAATACGAAGTTTCTTTGCCCCCTGCAAAACCGTAACACGGCACTTTAATTTCTTCTTTTTTCCACGGTAGGAAACGGTTGCTGTTATGGTTGCTTTTCCTTTTTTCTTTGCCTTCACTTTACCACGCGAAGAAACGGTTGCAATCTTTTTTTTGGACGAACTCCAGCGCACCTTGGCTTTCCCTTTGTTTTTCACCTTCAAAGTAACCGATTTTCCGGTTGCCAAAGCAACCGATTTCACATTTAATTTTCCCTTTACAGCCGCCTGTGCCTGTTCCGGCGCTGTCATCCCTGCCGTTTCAATCATCATTACTCCTGCAAGCACATAAGCAATTGCTTTTTTCACCTTCATCTACCTCGCTTCTTATTTATTTTATTCTTCAGAGCCGGCGAAATTTCATATAAAAATGGCGACGGCTCCGCCTCTTTATGGAAACGCTCTTTCACAAATGACAGATGCAAATATGTTTTTGCGCGTGTCATTGCCACGTAAAGCATACGTCTTTCTTCTTCTAAATTTCCCTCTTGAACAGCTTTGCGGTACGGCACAACATCTTCATTTAATGTCGGCACAAACACAACCGGAAACTCCAAACCTTTAGAGGCGTGCATCGTCATCAGTGAAACACCCGGTTCT
>CALELW010000216.1 GCA_937902905.1 uncultured Clostridium sp.
GATTTATGGGGGATTACCATGAATTCAACATTGTCTGAGTGTAAAAAAGCACTGGGAAAGATGATATCTGAGCAGACACTTGTCTGGAATGGAATTCGAAGACAATATGAAAATGACAAGTATATAAACACCATTGTGACCAATGAATTTGGTGTTATAATTGAGATGGATTGTCAGCTTAAAAATCTGCCCGGAGCAAAAAGAGAAGGGGAATTTATTCTGAAAGGAAATACTTTGTACCGGTTTGCCGGGGATTATACGGGCGGAATCAAAATTACGATACCGTCTAAATGTAACCGGATTTCTTCGCATGCTTTTGATGCGGGAGAATATGGATATTCACTCAATGCAAAGCGGAAATATACAAGGAACATTACGATTCCAAAAAAAGTATTTGTTGAGGAGGATGCATTTGCAAATTGTGGTTCTCTTACGATAAATATTGCAGAGGGAACGACGAGAATTACGAAAAAAGCGTTTGCTCATATGGTTTCAGAAGAGTCCATGGAGAATAAAGTTAAGTGGGTAGAGGTAAATCTGCCTTCTACCCTTGAAGTGGTGGAAGAAGGAGCGTTTGCTTTGGGAGAGTCCACAGACAAACTGCGCGAATTCTGGCAGATATATTCCAGGAATTCAGAGAGCATACCGGTACGTATAAATACCTTAAAGATAATGAGAGGGTTTACACTTACATATATAGGAGATAATGCTTTTTGGGGAATTGATATGGATGGACTTCCACCGGGATTAACTTATCTGGGGACTAATTATACGGTTCAGCTGTATAGTTCAGATTATGATTCAGATAGTAAGCTTGCGCTGCCTGTCTCGTTGAAAAAACTAAAATCTCATACCATTTATCTGTTGGATGCTTTGGATGAACTGTATCTGCCAGATGATTTGGAGATTTTAGAGGATGATGCAATTTTTGGGAACAGCGTGCAGCAATTAGTGTTCCGTGGAAACCATGTGCCGGAATTTACAGGGAAAATAAATATTTACGATGATGAAAAATTTCAAATCCGTGTAAGAAAAGGGTTGAAACAAAAAATGTATGAGGCACTGAAAGGGCATTTGATTATGCCAGAAGAATCAAAAGATTTGAGAAAATATATTACAACTTTTTGACAAAACAAAGAATTAAACTATAATAGAATGTTGGGGGATAATCAAATTTGAATTTTAGACCCTGGGCAGTATAAGATAGAATGGAGGATAAAAAAGAAATGAAGCGATTGGTAAAGGGAATTGTCTTTGCGGCAGCAGCACTTATGTTTATGCAGGCACCGCAGGCACAGGCAAAGGTAAAAGTAAAAAAGGTAACGGTAAAGAGTAATTATGGAACCAGTGTCCATGTTGCGGTTGGGAAAAAAGTGAAACTTACGACGACTGTGAAAGTATCACCGAATAAGTCGGCAAATAAAAAAGTTTCCTATAAATCTTCCAATAAAAAGATTGCAACGGTTTCATCATCCGGATATGTGAAAGGAATCAAAACCGGAAAATGTAAAATTACCGTGACATCCAAAAAGAATAAAAAGAAGAAAGCAAAAATTACGGTAACGGTCGTAAAGAAAGTAACATCCGTTGCGATTGAAAAACCGAAAAATCAGTTATATGTAGGAAACAGCCTGACTTTGAAAGCGACTGTAAAACCGGCAAGTGGAAGTTATAAAAAGGTAACTTGGTCATCTTCGGACAAAAAGATTGCGACAGTTACAAAAGCCGGTGTGGTAAAAGGAATCAAAGCGGGAAATGTCACAATCAAAGCAACTTCTGTGGAGGGAAGCAAAAAAACAGCAAGTTTGAAAATGACTGTGATGGCAACCAACAGTGTCAGCATTGCCTCTGTGGAGGTGCTTAGCAACGATGTTGTCCGGGTATCTCTTGACAAAGCAAAGGCATTGACAAACAAACAATTTAAAATAGAAGGGAAGCGCTATTCTTATGGAACTTATAACCGCACCTATTCCGTGGCAAATATTCGCAACTATGATAATCGTACCTATGATATTAAGCTGACGGATGATTATAATGTAGAAAAGGATTCCTATGTTCGTGTCACAATCTCGGATTTGCCGGGTAATGGTGTAAAAACAATGGAAGCACAGGCACTGTTTACCAAATTAAGCGAGCCAAAAGAAGAAAAATGGCTTGGCGTCGTTGGCGATGAGTGGAACAAAACAGTGGATTTAAGCGAGTATGGCTGTGGAAATCTTTCCTATCAGATTACGGGCGAGATTCCGGGAATTACCCGCAAAATTAAAAATAACGAAATCACATTTTCCGGTACATTGACAACTGTGACCGTGGGAACGGATATTACCATTAAGGCAACGGATGAAATGGGAACGAAGTTCACAAAAGTGATTCATGTGTATGTCGGAAACGAATCTGCTATCGTGGCGAAAGCAGAGGATATGACGGTTGTGACCGGTACCCAGTTAGATGCAGTTCCATTTATTGAGGTCCTTGGTGGCAGCGGTTCTTACAGCTATTCTGCAATCTCTCTGCCGGCAGGTTTGAAGATGGATGCGGAAACCGGAACACTCAGTGGTAAAGTGTCCGGTGTTGGCGAATACCGTGTGCAGATTACGGTAAGTGATGAGAAAAATGCAGACCGCATGGTTGAAACTTCTGCTCTTATCCGGGTAGTTGACCAAAGAAGAGTTACCGGTCTTGTGGTAGATGAGAAAGGAGCACCGGTAGAAGGTGTTTCTATCGTCTGCGAGAATTTGACGGATGGCAGCATTTTTACTTCGACAACGGATGAAAAAGGAAATTATGTTGTAAATGTCGGCGAGGGAACCTATCAGATTACGGCTTCACTCGGCGAAAGAAAAGATGCCGTATACCAGTTTACAATTGGTTCCGGCGGAAGAGAGCTTAATTTTACATTATAATAAATTGTAGTAGAAAGGAATTATTTTATGCTTGCAAAAATCGTAAGAGAATGTTATGGCAAAGAAATCAGTGAATGCAGAAAGGAAGAACTTTATCATGCACTGCTTACACTGGTGCAGAAAAAGGCAGGGGAAAAGGAAGAGAATACAGGAAAGAAGAAACTGTATTACATATCAGCAGAGTTTTTGATTGGAAAACTGCTTAGTAATAACCTGATTAACCTTGGCATTTACGAGGAAGTAAAAAAAGAACTTTCCGATGCTGGTAAAAGTCTTGCAGATTTAGAGGAATACGAGCCGGAGCCATCACTTGGCAACGGCGGTCTGGGACGATTGGCAGCCTGCTTTTTGGATTCCATTGCAACGCTTTCTCTGCCGGGTGATGGTGTCGGATTAAATTATCACTACGGTCTGTTCCGTCAGGAATTTAAGAACAGAAAGCAGATGGAAGAGCCAAATCCATGGATGAATAAGGACAGCTGGCTGATTCGCAGTGACAAATCTTTTACGGTTTCTTTTGGCGGATTTGATGTGAAGGCATCGATGTATGATATTTTGGTGACCGGCTACGAGAGCCGGACGAACCGCCTTCATTTGTTTGATTTGGATTCTGTGGATGAGACGATTGTTCATGATGGAATCGAATTTGACAAAGAGAATATACGAAAAAATCTGACTTTGTTTTTGTATCCGGATGATTCGGATGACAAAGGACGGCTTTTACGCGTGTACCAGCAGTATTTTATGGTGAGCTGCGGGGCACAGCTGATTCTTTCCGAAGCAAAGGATAGAGGCTGTAATCTGCATGACCTTGCAGACTATGCGGCAATTCAGATTAATGACACGCATCCATCCATGGTGATTCCGGAATTGATTCGTCTTTTGACAAAAGAGGGAATCCCATTTGATGAAGCAGCAGAAATTGTAACAAATACATGCGCCTACACAAATCATACGATTTTGGCAGAGGCACTGGAAAAATGGCCAATGTCGTTTATTGAGGAAGTGGCACCGGCAATTGTTCCGATTATTCAGAAATTAAATGAGAAAATAAACGCACAGTATCACGATGAAAAAGTGGCAATTATTGATGGGGAAAATCGTGTTCATATGGCACATATGGATATTCATTTTTCACACAGTGTCAACGGCGTTGCATATCTGCATACGGAGATTTTGAAAAATACGGAACTGCATAATTTTTATACCTTGTATCCGGAAAAATTCAATAATAAAACTAACGGTATTACATTCCGCCGCTGGCTGCTTCATGCCAATCCACTGCTTTCTTCCTTCTTATCCGAAACGATTGGAGATGGCTACAAGAAAGATGCGGAGAAATTAAATGCACTTTTGGATTACCGCGATGACAAAGCAGTTTGTCGGAGATTATTAGAAATTAAAGACGCAAATAAAAAAGCACTTGCTTCTTATCTAAAACAGACACAGGGAATCAAACTGTTAGACAATGCGATTTATGATATCCAGATTAAGAGACTGCATGAGTACAAGAGACAGCAGTTAAATGCGTTGTATGCAATTCACAAATATTTGGAAATTAAGGCAGGTAAGATTCCAAAGCGTCCGATTGTTCTTTTGTTTGGCGCAAAGGCAGCACCGGCGTATGTTATTGCCAAAGATATTATTCATTTGATTTTGTGTTTGCAGCGTCTGATTGAAAAAGACCGTAAGGTGAGAAAACATCTTCAGGTTGTTATGGTAGAAAACTATAACGTCACAAAGGCTGAAAAACTGATTCCGGCATGTGATATTTCGGAGCAGATTTCGCTTGCCTCGAAAGAAGCAAGTGGTACCGGTAACATGAAGTTTATGTTAAATGGTGCAGTTACTTTGGGAACCGAGGATGGTGCCAATGTGGAAATTCATGAGCTTGTCGGCGATGATAACATTTATGTTTTCGGAGAAGACAGTGATACGGTAATTGCCCGCTATGAGCGTGGAGATTACTGCTCGAAAGATTATTATGAAAAGGATTCGGAGTTAAAAGAAGCCGTTGATTTCATTGTCAGCAAAAAAATGCAGAAACTTGGTGACAAGACGATGCTTACGAGACTCTATAACGAATTATTGAATAAAGACTGGTTTATGACATTCCCGGATTACAGAGCTTATGTGGCAGCCAAAGAAAAAGCCTATGCCGATTATGAGAACCGGGAAGAATGGGCAAAGAAAATGCTTGTCAATATTTCAAAAGCAGGTTTCTTTTCCTCTGACCGCACGATTTCACAGTACAACGATGAAATCTGGCACCTGTCAGAAGGTACCAAGTAAGGAAGGAATATTTAAATACCCCCATCCCTGACGTGTGTGGGGGAGAGAAAGATCCGTGCTGGAGTTTTTCAGCCGGATTTTTGTCTCTCTTGGGCTCATGGAAGGATATTTACTCAAAAGCAGGGCAATGGCACCACTCACAATTGGTGTGGACATGGAGGTGCCGCTTTTCTTTGAGTAGAAAGAGCCGCCATTTC
This sequence comes from uncultured Clostridium sp., assembly GCA_937902905.1. Classification (GTDB taxonomy): domain Bacteria; phylum Bacillota; class Clostridia; order Lachnospirales; family Lachnospiraceae; genus Eubacterium_F. The sequence continues at coordinate 5,393 of CALELW010000216.1, forward strand.
CTTTGTCGGGAGGGCAGCAGCTGATAATATGAGAACCGGGCGCAACGACGTCCGGTTTTTTGATGCAGGAAAAGGTAGGACCTGCGCCGGAGTGGGAGGAAGGAATCTCACCGGTTCTTTCGGCAAAGTCATACGAGCCAACGGTGATAATTTTTCTGGAGTTGCCGGGCGCGCTGATTGTCTGCGGGTCAGGTCCTTGGTTACCGGCCGCTGCAATCACGATAATACCGGCATCCCAGAGCTGATTGACTTTGCGGACAAAAGCACTGTCTTCGGGATAGGCATGACGGTCATTGGTGCCAATGGAAATATTAACAATGCGAATTTTTAAGCGCTCCTGATTTCTAAGAATCCACTGAAGACCATTCATGATGTCGTGAATGGTGCCGTTGCCTTTGTTGTTTAACACTTTAACCCCAATTAAATTTGCCTGCGGTGCGATGCCTTTGTATTTTCCATGAGAAATGGTTCCTGCTCCGGCGGCAATCCCCGCAACGTGGCTTCCGTGGCCGTTGTCGTCATAAGGCGCAGGCTTTTGATAGAGAGCATCGTACCATCCGGTGATGCGTGAGCGGTAATCCGGATGCGGAAAAATCCCGGTGTCAACAATCGCAATCCCGATGCCCTTTCCTAAAATCTCCTGTTTATGTGAAACCTCTGAAAAAACCGCTTTACGAACTCGATTCATCTGCTAACTTCCTCCGTAACTGTATATTAGTAATGTATGCAGTTTGTGCCGAATTGTGTCGATTCCTCAGAAAGATATCGTACGAGTTATTTATAAAATTCTTGGTATTTCAGAATTCCGGTAATTTACGCCAAACTTTTTCTTAGCGTAAATTACGGAATCTGAAACCGTTCAAAAATTTTTTAAATAAATGGTTGACCGTTGGTCATTTTTGTGCTACACTGCATATAGTTAAAGTGACTGATGGTCATTTTTGAAATTATTTATCAAAAAGTAGGAGGCGTACACGATGGTAATTAAGTTTGGTAAATGGCTTACCAGACACAAAGCAGTTGTTCTGATTATCGCATTTTTATTGTTAATCCCTGCGACAATTGGCTATGTGTCAACGCGAATTAACTATGACTTGTTAAGTTATCTTCCGAACTCCCTTGAGACAGTGTCCGGACAGGATACGATGGTAGATGAGTTCGGGATGGGAGCCTTTTCCATGATTGTCGTAGAAGACATGGAGAAGAAGGACATTGTAGCTCTCAAAGAAAAATTGAAAAAAGTAAATCATGTGGAGGATGTCATCTGGTATGATGATGCAATGGATATCACAGTTCCGACAGAGATGCTCCCGGATAAGCTTAGAGAGGGCTTATTTAATGGAAACGCAACGATGATGATTGCCCTGTTTGACAATACAACATCGGCAGATTCAACGATGGATGCGATTACCGAGATGCGTGGTATTGTAAAGAAACAGGCATTTATCAGTGGTATGAGCGGTGTCGTTACCGATATTAAAAATCTGGCGATGGCAGAGATGCCGATTTATGTCGTTGTAGCAGCAGTGCTTTCACTTCTCATTTTGTTACTGACGATGGATTCTCTGGTAACACCATTTATCTTCTTGATGGGCATTGGTATGGCGATTGTCTATAACATGGGAACGAATATGGTATTTGGAGAAATTTCCTATATTACACAGGCGCTGACAGCGATTCTGCAGCTTGGTGTAACGATGGATTATTCCATTTTCCTTTTGGAGAGTTACGAAGCCAATAAAATTCGGTATGACGGAGATAAAAACCGTGCGATGGCACATGCGATTTCCAATACATTTACATCCGTTACAAGTAGTTCGATTACAACGATTGCCGGATTTGCTGCACTTTGTTTTATGACCTTTAAATTAGGTATGGACTTAGGTCTTGTTATGGCAAAGGGTGTTATCATCGGCGTAATCGTATGTCTCACTGTTTTGCCGGCATTGATTCTCTGCTTTGATAAAGCAATCGACAAAACCACCCATAAGAATTTGATTCCAAATCTGGATGGTTTATCGAAAAAGATTGTAAAGGGCTGGCCGGTTGTCTTAGTATTATTCTTAGTTTTACTGGGACCTGCGATGTACGGAAACAGCAATTATGAAATTTACTATGATATTGCGGGGGCACTTCCTCAGTCACTGGATTCTGCCGTTGCAAATAAAAAACTGGAAGAGAAATTTAATATGAACAGCACCCATATCGTATTGATGAAAAACGGTATGTCATCCAAAGAAAAGAGTGAAATGTTAAAGAAAATTGAGGATGTGAAAGGTGTTAAATGGGCACTCGGAATTGATTCCTTTAAGGGCGTCAGCGTTCCAAGCAGTATGATTCCGAAGAAACTGGAATCAAAACTAAAGAGTGATGACTATGAGATTGCCTTTGTCTGCTCTGATTACAAAGCTGCAACAGACGAGGTAAATTCACAGATTGCTGATATTAATAAGATTGTTAAGAAATACAGCAAAGATTCGATGGTAATTGGTGAAGCACCATTGACGAAGGATTTGCAGGATGTAACCGATATCGACTTGGTAAATGTAAACTATGTTTCGGTTGCTGCGATATTCCTCATAATTCTCATTACCTTTAAGTCCATTTTGATTCCGGTCATTTTGGTTATGGTAATTGAGTTTGCGATATTCTTAAATATGTCAGTACCATTTTATACACACGAGTCGCTGCCGTTTGTGGCAAGTATCGTAATCGGTACGATTCAGCTCGGTGCGACTGTGGACTATGCGATTTTGATGACGAGCCGTTATCATAAAGAGCGTGTGGTACGAAGAAAGAGTAAGAAGGAAGCAATCGATATTGCGCATAAGACTTCGATTAAGTCCATTATGATAAGTGGTATGTGTTTGTTTGCTTCAACATTCGGCGTAACGATGTCGTCAAGTATTGATATGATTAAGTCAATTTGTACGTTGTTGTCCCGAGGGGCAGTGATTAGTACAATCGTTGTTATTCTTGTTCTGCCGGCAATGCTGACAGTGTTTGATAAATGGATTTGCAAGACCACATGGGATATGCGGAAAATCGATTATTAGTTTGGAGGGACGATGACTATGAATAAGAAATTGAAAAAAACTTTACAATGTACAATGTGTGCTGTGCTTAGTCTTGGTATGGTAGTATGCAACAGCTCCTTTGTAGAAGCAAAAAAAATCAAAAAACAGGAATCCGTTTATGTCAACGCGGCAGCAGATGGTTCGGTATCCAAGATTACCGTATCGGACTGGCTGCAAGGTGCAAATGAAACAACCGGAACCATTAGTGATATTTCCGGTTTGAAAAACATCTCAAATGTCAAAGGAGATGAGACATTCAAACAGAATGGTAAGGACGTTGACTGGAGCGGTGCCGGAAAAGATATTTACTATCAGGGCGAATCGGATGAAAAACTTCCGGTTGATATGAAGATTACCTACAAATTGGATGGAAAAGAAATTGCAGCAAAAGATATGCTTGGCAAGAGCGGTAAAGTGGAAATCCATGTTACCTATACAAATAAGTCCAGCCAGAAGAAAAAGATTGATGGAAAAGAAACAACAATTTACACACCATTTGTTATGGTGACAGCGATGGTTCTTTCCTCTGACCATTTTGAAAATGTCAAAGTGGATAACGGAAGAGTAGTCAATGAGCGGAATATCGGGAAGCGATACCGAGGGTATCGGTATGGGCGTTCCCGGAATGGCAGAGAACTTAGACTTAAGTGATGACATGGCAGATAAAATCCCTTCGGATTTTACAGTAACCGCTGATACAAAAGATTTTACAATTGGTAATACATTTACCTATGGAAGTGCAAGTCTTTTGAATGATTTGGATTTGGATGATGTAGATGAGTTAGATGATTTGGAAGAAAAACTGAATGATTTAACCGATGCTTCTGACAAATTAGTGGATGGCTCCGATGATTTGTATGATAATTTGAAATTGTTTGACAGCAAAATGGGTGAGCTTAACACTTCTGTGAAGAAATTCCAGAAAGAGGGCGTAAACCAGTTAGCAAATGGAATCAGCACACTGGCTAAAGGTGCTCCGACATTAGTAAAAGGTGTTACCGATTATGCAAATGGTGTAACAACATTTGCGAAAGGAACAGCAAGTTATGTAGATGGCGCAGCAAAAATTACAAATGGATGTGCCCTGCTTTACAAATCCGTAAAGGATATTCCGACTCAGCTTCAGAGTTTTGATACCGGACTGAAAACCTACACTGGCAGTGTTGATAAACTTGGTTCGAAGGAGAATGTTACAACACTGAAATCCGGAGCAAAAGCGGTTAGTGATGGTGTGACATCGTTAAATACCAATCTGGCAAGTTTGGAAAAAACGTATGAGACGACAGATTTACTTCTGAAGAAATTGAAAGCGACTGGTGCGGATGCAACAACAGTTGCAACATTAGAGCAGGTACTTGCCGGACAGAAACAGGCAATTCAGGCACTGAAACAGGCAACTTCTACAACCGGAGATTTGAAGGTTGGCGCAGAGAAGGTATCCGGTGGTGTAACAACGGTAATGGATAGTTTAAGTAAACTGTCTGCAAACTCATCAACTTTGACAGAAGCTTCTACAAAATTGAAAACCAGTATGCCGACATTAGTTTCCAGTGTGAAGACACTGAAAGAGGGCGGCGATACACTGACAAAGAACAATAAGAAGTTAAAGAGTGCGTCAAAGAAACTTGTGAAATCCGGAAAGACATTGAAAAAGAGCATTAAAACGGTAGGCAGCGGCGTGAAGAAATTGGATAAAGGAAGTAAATCCTTAAAGAGTGCTGCCGGAAAATTGACAACAGGTGTTGGTAAACTGGATACAGCAAGCGGCAAGCTGAAAGACGGAAGCAAGAAATTAGCTGACGGTATGAGCGAGTTTAATAAGGATGGTATTGAAAAAATCAATGACACATATGAAGATGATGTCAAAGGTTTGATTGACCGTCTGAAAGCTGTTTGTGAAGTTGGAAAAGATTATAAGAGCTTCAGTGGTATTCACGGCTCTATGAATGGTGAAGTGAAATTTGTCATTGAGACAGCAGCCATTGAAAAAGAGGACTAGGTGATTTTGTATGGGAAAATTGGATGATAAGAAAAAGCAAAAGAGAGATTCTCTGCTGATGGCAGCATTTGCCCTATTTACGCAGAAGGGAATAAATGACACATCCATTTCCGATATAGCTAAAAAGGCAAATATGGCAAAAGGAACATTTTATCTTTATTTCAAAGATAAATTTGATATCCGCGACAAATTGATTGCCGATAAGGCAAGACAGGTATTCTCTAAAGCGTTAGAGGAGATGAACGATGTAAAACTGGATACATTAGAGGACCATGTGATATTCATGTTCAATTCCATTGTGAATCAGCTAGACCAGAATAAGAACCTTTTGCGGTTTATATCGAAAAACCTCAGCTGGGGTGTGTTCCAGAAAGCTCTTTTGTTAGAGAATCAAGAAGATGGAGATAATTTTTATAAGAGATATTATCTTCTCCTAGACCAGTCCGGAAGGATGTTTCGGAATCCGGATTTGATGCTGTATATGATTATGGAATTGGTAAATTCAACCTGTCATAGTGTCATTTTACAGCAGCAGCCGGTGACATTAGAAGAATTAAAACCGGAACTTGTTGGTGCAATCTGTGATATCATTCACAGGCAGGAAATTCGATAAAAAAAGGCAGACCGTGTCTGTCGGCGTTTGCTAAGCCGGCAGGCACGTTTTTTTGTTAAAGATACATGGTTTGTTTAGAATAATCTATTGCAAGAATTGTTATCCTGCTTTACAATAGCCAAAAGAGCAGTTAATGAAAGCAGGGGGAATTACGATGAAAAAAAATCAACTGCCAAAGCAGGTATTAAATACGCTTTTGGCATATCAGATAAAATCGGATGATATCTTGGATGTCTGTCCGTTTGATTTATCTTTTGATTCGGAATATATCAGTGGGTATTTATTCTTGACAAGTACAAAAATCGGTGTTGCCAGGAGCCGCCATGAACAGATGACGGTTCGTTATTTTCGTGGAACGAAAACGGCAGATATGCAGTATGCAGAGGATGAAAAAGAATACATGCTGGAATGGTTTGATTTAGCGGATACTTCGCATATGAGAGTGGAAAAGCAGCTCGCGACAAATCTTGTCACGATTGATTATAAGGGCAAACCACTTTTATTAGCAGCGTTGACAAATCTGTATTTTGAGCAGATGAATTTGTTCCGAAAAAGTTATAATAAGATAAAAAAATATCCAAAAGAAGCAGAAGAAGTGGAAGCGTCTGCGGATATTCAGGAGCAGAAAGCGCAGTATTGTCCAAAGTGTGGAACGATGTACCCGGACCCGAAAAGAAAAATCTGTCCGAAGTGCATGAATAAGCGTTCTATTTTTGGAAGAACGATGAGATATTTTCTTCAGTACCGTTTTAAGGTTATTATTATTTTTGCCTGTTATTTTCTAGCGGCCGGATTGAATCTTGTATGGCCTTACTTAAGCGGTACGGTGTTGTATGATAAGATTTTGCCGGGAAAAGTTTCACAAAGTGAAATTGGACGGTACGGATTTGTTCTTTTGCTGCTTGTGCTTGTAATGGTATTGTCAAAACTTGTACAGCAGGGCGTCCAGCTTGTACAGGGAACCTTGATGGCACAGGTGGTCGCGGCGACTGTGCGCGATATGAAGCAGGACGTATTTTCCAATATGGGAAGATTGTCCCTTGGATTTTTTACAAGCAAGCAGACCGGTGGACTTATGACACGTGTGTTAAGTGATGCAAACCGTGTGACGGACTTTTTCTTAGATGGATTTCCGTACATATTTGTGCATGGATTTACCATTATTGCTACGTTTACGGTTATGTTTCGTTTGAATTGGCAGATGGCACTGGTAGCCTGTGTTTTGCTGCCTCTGTTAGTTTTTATGAGCGTGAAGTTAAAGCCGAAATTATGGAGTTTGTTTGGCAGACGCCACCGGGCAGAGCGTGCGGTAAATAACCGTGTCAATGACATTCTGACCGGCTCCCGTGTGGTAAAAGCCTTTGGACAGCAAAAACAGGAAAAAGAGCGTTTCAAAGCGCCAAACGAGCGTTTGAAAGAGGCGGAAATACGCATTGTAAAATACAATAATAAATTTACGGTTTTATATAATTTAGTGCAGGAGATTTCAAACATCTGGGTCTGGATTGTCGGTGTGATTCTGCTTTTGAATACGCATACTGTGGAACTCGGTGTTTTGATTACGTTTGTTGGTTATGTGGGGCAGCTAAACGGACCGATGAATTTCTTCTCCCGTGTATTTCAGATGTGGTCGGACAGTATCAACGCTGCCCAGCGCATGTTTGAAATTATGGATGCCATTCCGGAGATTGAAGAAGTAGAAAATCCGAAGCAGATTAAAAATCCAAAGGGGGAAATTACACTTTCTCATGTAAGTTTTGGTTACGAGACAAATTATCCGGTTTTGAAAGATATCAGTCTTCATGTAAATCCCGGTGAAATGCTTGGCATTGTGGGGCGTTCCGGCGCCGGAAAAACGACGCTTGTAAATTTGATTTCGCGTCTTTATGATGTGGACGAGGGAGAAATTTATCTGGATGGAATTCCGGTAAAGGAATTAGCTTTTCATGATTTGCGGAAAAATGTGGCGATGGTATCACAGGACACTTATATTTTTATGGGAACGGTGGCGGACAACATCGCCTATGCGAATCCGGAGGCAACGAGAGAAGACGTAGTGCAGGCTGCAATTTTAGCAAGTGCCCATGAATTTATCGCCAATATGCCGGATGGTTATGATACTGTGATTGGCGCATCGGGTAAAGATTTGTCGGGCGGTGAAAAACAGAGGATTTCGATTGCAAGAGCAATTTTAGCAAATCCGAAAATTTTGATTTTAGATGAGGCAACGGCAAGTGTGGATACGGAAACCGAGAAAGCAATCCAAAATTCGCTGAATTATCTGGTGAAGGGAAGGACGACATTGTCCATTGCACACCGTCTTTCCACACTGCGGGATGCGAACCATTTAGTTGTAATTGACGGCGGAAAAATCGTCGAGGAGGGTACGCATGAGGAATTGGAAAAGAAACAGGGAATTTATTATAAGCTGATGGAGTTACAGACGAAATCACTGGCTTTGAAAGGGGAATCGTTATGAGTGAAAATCAAGTCATCACAAACATGGAAAAAGAAGTTGAGGAAATGACGGCACTTCGCTATCTGAATCAGGACAATGCTGTTTTTGAGAGAACA
>CALELW010000217.1 GCA_937902905.1 uncultured Clostridium sp.
ACCGATTGTTGTGGCGCCTTTTCCCTCTGAGTTCATAGCTGCGCCGCTTGCGGCAAAAAGATGGGAATTTTCCGGTGCAATAATGGCATCTCCGGTCAAATTAAGAGTGCGGATAAATGCCTGTTTTAATTCTGTTAAAAAGTGCAGCGGACCGCCGAGAAAAGCAACGTTACCGCGAATCGGTTTTCCGCAGGCAAGACCACTGATCGTCTGGTTTACGACAGCCTGGAAAATCGAAGCGGCAAGGTCCGGTTTCGATGCACCCTCATTTATTAAAGGCTGAATATCGGTTTTTGCAAATACACCGCATCGTGCGGCAATCGGATATAAAGCCTGGTAATCTTTTGCATAGGTATTTAATCCGGCAGCGTCTGTTTTTAATAAGGTAGCCATCTGATCGATAAAAGAACCGGTACCACCGGCGCAAATACCGTTCATTCGCTGCTCAATACCGTCGGTAAAGTAGATAATTTTTGCATCCTCACCACCAAGCTCAATGGCGACATCGGTCTGAGAAGCATAACTTTTTAAGGAAGTAGCAACGCTCACAACTTCCTGCACAAATGGAATATCAAGGTGCTTTGAGATGGCAAGACCACCGGAACCGGTAATCATCGGTGCGATGTCACAGTCACCAAGCTCGTTATAAGCACGTTCCATAATTGCACGTAAGGTTTCCTGAATATTTGCGTAGTGACGCTCATAGGCAGAAAACAGTATGTTATTGTTATCATCCAGCACAGCAATTTTTACTGTGGTTGAACCAATATCGATACCTACTCGTTTCATAAGTACCTCCTAAAGTTTCCTATTAAAATGATTTTTTTGTTACTTAATTATCGAAACTTTATTATACGACAAAAAGAATGGTTTTGCAACAAAATTAGAAAGAACAAATCGCATTCTTTTGAATAGGATAATAAAAAAAGGCAGGAATCTGAAAATGAATCAACGCTTTTGTAATGGAATGATACATGTCATTCGCTCCGGCGACAATCTTTACCAGCTGAGCAGACGCTACCGTGTTCCGCTTGCACTTATTCTGCGGGCAAATCCGTATGTGGATGTGTATAATTTAAGACCGGGACAGGAAATCTGTATTCCGATGCCCTGTGGAAACGGACCGACGGCAGGACGGGGAATGCAGCAGGAAAATGTGGAAACAACCGAACAGGAGACAGATAACGAGGAATACGAAGAGGAACAAACGGCACAGTCAGAGGAAGAAAAAGAGGTGTCTTGTGTCTATCGTGCAGATGGAACAAAAAGCCTCGGAGCGATATTGAATGAGTGTGGTATAACAATGGCAGAATTTTTTGAAAAGAATAATCCGGAGCAGATTATTATCGCGGCAGATGTCCTTTTTGAAGTGCCAAAGAAGGTTTGACAAAGGTTATTAGAACCTTTATAATGAAAACGGATTAGTCAGACTCGGCGATGCCTTGTTTTCGGGGAATCGCCGTTGTCTTTGAAAGGAAGGTGAACAAGCATGATTTCCATTTATAAAACCATAGAAGACGATATGGTGGTGCTTGATAAAATAGAAGAGGGCTGTTGGATATCAGCCATTCACCCAAATGAGGAAGAATTGGCTTTTTTGGAGGAAGAAACCGGGATTGATTTGGATGATTTACGGGCACCTCTGGATGATGAGGAGCGTTCCCGTATCGAGTTGGAAGATGGTTACAATATGATTTTGGTGGACATCCCTTCACTGGATGAGAAAGACCGGTATGTCACGATTCCTCTTGGTATTTATATGACTAAGGAGCATATCATTACGATTTGTCTGGAAGAATCACCGGTTTTGAAAGCGTTTGTAAACCGCAGAGTGCGCGAGTTTTACACATTCAAAAAGACCCGTTTTGTATTCCAGATTTTGTATCGGAACGCTGCTTCCTACCTGCGCTATCTGCGTATTATTGACAGAAAAAGTGACCAGATTGAGGAGAAACTGCATATTTCCCAGAAAAACAGTGAGTTGATTGAACTTTTGGAACTGGAAAAAAGTCTGGTTTATTTTACCACTTCCCTTCGCTCAAATGAGGTCGTTTTAGAGAAACTTCTGCGAACGGAGCGCGTCAGAAAATATCCGGAAGATGAGGACTTACTGGAAGATGTCATTATCGAGAATAAACAGGCGATTGAAATGGCAAATATATACAGTGGAATTTTAAGTGGCATGATGGATGCGTTTGCGTCTGTTATATCCAATAACTTAAATATTGTAATGAAGTTTTTGGCAACGGTTACGATTGTTTTATCAATTCCGACGATGATTGCCAGTTTCTTTGGAATGAACTTTGATAATATTCCACTTGGACATTCGCCATTTGGATTTTTTACCATTATTATATTAACGCTTATTATTTCCGGCGTTGTGGCGTTGTTGTTCCGTAAAAAAGATTTGTTTTAATAGGGAAAAGACGATTGTTGAATGGAGGTTAAAAAAGAACTATGAGTTTATTAGACCGATTGGAGAGAACACGGTTTGGAAAATTTGGCATTCCGAATCTGATGCGGTATGTCATTGGAGTTAATATTGTCGGAATTCTGCTTAGTCTTGTGAATCCGACGTTTTATTATTCGTATCTGAGTTTAGATATTGCAAGTATTCTGCATGGACAGGTTTGGCGTATTTTTACTTTTGTGTTAAGCCCATCCGGACAGTTTGGCGGTACCGGCATGGTTAGTTTATTGTGGTTTGCAATCTGGATTTTTGTATATTATTCCATTGGAACGAATCTGGAGCGCATGTGGGGAACTTTCCGCTTTAATTTATTTTATTTTGGCGGACTTTTACTGGTTGTAATTATGACATTTGTTTTTTATCTGTTTTTACAGCTTGGTATAGTGCCAAATGCTGCAACTGCTTATATGGATTATATGCTTTCAGCCAATATTATGGATGATCTGAACCAGACGATGTTTTTAGCATTTGCCTTTGCATTTCCGGATGCACAGTTTCTTGTGTATTTCATTATTCCGGTTAAGGCAAAGTGGCTGAGTATTGTATATCTTTTGATGGATGGCTATATGTTTGTCCGCTATCTGATGATTGGATATTATTATTCGGCAGCGGTGATTTTGGTACTTTTATTAAACTTCTTTATCTTTTATTTTATGGGACGTGGTTCTCTTACGCCAAAACAGGCGTACCATCAGAAGAAGAGAAAGATGGAATACAAGAAAAAAACAGCACCTGTGCAGGGAAGTGTGCCAAGACATCATTGTGTGATTTGTGGCAGAACGGATGTGGACTCTCCGCAGTTAGAGTTTCGTTACTGCTCCAAATGTGAGGGAAATTATGAGTATTGTTCAGAACATTTATTTACCCATGAGCATGTGCATCATTAAAAGGAGGAAGGAATCGGAAAATGGGATTGTTTGGTATTGCGACAAATAGTGTACAAATGTTAGTGTTCGTAGCAGTTTTAACTGTGGCAGTTTTTGCTATTTTGTATTTTGAAAAATTCCGCTATGAAGTAGAAGGAATTCGGATTTACCGCAAAGACAGTAAAAAGTCATGGACCAATTTATTGCTCGTATTAGCGGCAGCGCTGCTTGTAAAACTGATTTTTGCGGCGGCGTATGAAGGACATGGAACGGACATGACCTGCTTTAGTGCGTGGTCGGATATGATTTTTAAAGATGGATTCTGGAATTTCTATCATTCGGATTCTTTTACGGATTATCCGCCTGGATATATGGCAATGCTGTGGGGCGTTGGGGCTCTGCGCAGCATCTTTAATCTGGATGTTGCAACGGGAGCAGGCAGATGTGTTATTAAGCTGATTCCGATTTTGTTTGACCTCGGTGCAGGGGCACTGCTTTATAAGATAGCAAAGAGAAAATTTTCGGAAGGTTCTTCTCTTATTTTATCTGCGACATATGTGCTCAGTCCGGTCGTTGTTCTGGATTCTTCGGCATGGGGACAGGTGGATGGTGTATTTACCTTTTTCTTACTGCTTGTCTGCTATCTGTGCATGGAAGAAAAGCGGATTTTTGCGTATTTTGCTTTTGTTGCCGGAGTTCTTATCAAACCGCAGATGATTATGTTTGCGCCACTTTTGATTTGGACAATCATTGAGCAGGTTTTCTTAAAAGATTTTTCAAAAGAAAAAATGTTTCGGGATTTAGTAGGCGGAGTTTTGTCTCTTGTGGCAATGGTTGTATTCACCCTGCCGTTTGGGGTGGATAAAGTGTTCAGTCAGTATGTGAATACATTGGGGTCGTATCCGTATGCGACGATTAATGCCTACAATTTCTGGGCGTTGTTGGGACAGAACTGGCAGCCACAGGCAAATACATTTTTAGGTGTGTCAGCAAGTTCGTGGGGAACACTTGCGATTTTAGTATCCGTTGCACTGAGTGCCGTGATTTTCTTCCGGTTAAAAGATGACAATTCACGTTACTTTACGAGTATGGCGGTACTTCTTGCCAATATGTTTTTATTCTCGGTGCGTATGCATGAGAGATATTTATTCCCGGCAATTGTACTTATGTTAGCTGCCTTTTTGGTAAAGCCGACAAAACAGTTATTCTTTACTTATGTGGGATTTTCAGCCATTCACTTTTTGAATGTAGGCCATGTTTTGTGGGCGTATATCGAGGAAAATGGAAATACGGCACCAAACGGACCGTTAATTGGAATTACGGCAGTCCTTACGATTTTGATGTTTGCTTATTTGATTTATGCTTCCTTTTCTGTCTCGGTTATGGAGGATTTAAAAGAGGTATCCGGAGGAAAGAAGAAAAAGAATACCCTTCCGTATCTCGTGAAAAATCCGAAGGCGAAAGAGAAAGAACCGGAAGAAGTTTATAAACAGCATATTCATGCGACAAGAAAAATGCCTAAATTTACAAAGTGGGATTATATTGTATTGTTTGGAATTCTTGTATTATACAGTGTATTCGCTTTTTATGATTTGGGTGATACCAAGGCGCCGGAGACTTACTGGCAGCCGGAAAATGGTAATTCCGAGATTGTGTTAGACCTTGGTAAAGCAAAAGATATCGGAATGATTTATACGTTCCTTGGAGCGAAGGAAGACCGTATGATGACACTTGAAATGTCAGAGGACGGGGAAAATTATGATATGGTCGGCACAGTCAGAGCAACAAGTGTGTTCTGTTGGGATGCATTAAAGACTTGGGATGAATCGTCTCAGGAAGAGGGTGCGGATGATTATAATCTGGCAAAAGATTATCGTTATATCCGCCTAAGTGTTGACGAAGAACAGCTTTCTGATACCTTTATGCTGAATGAATTAGTGATTCTTGATAAAGACGGAAACTGGATGAAACCGGTCAATGCTTCTGAATATAAAAATCTGTTTGATGAGCAGGATTGTTTTGAGCCGCAGAGTGATTTGCCGGAGACTGTCTGGAAGGCTGAAAAAGCCGGAGAAACCGTGACATTGGATTTGGGTTCGGACAGTTACTTTAGTATGCTGCGCGGCTACTCTACGGAGAAGGCAAACCAGCGGTTTGAAGTGGAAGTGGCAAAATCGGCAAATGACGGCGAGGAGCCGCAGTACCAGAAAGTGGGAACGGTAGTCAGTGGTGAGGCTGATGGCTGGAGCAGATTTTCGGAGGAAAATCAACAAAATGCCGACACCTATTCTTTTGCCAATGATTCGTACCGTTATATCCGCCTGACAACACTTTCGGATAATACAAGCTTGAATGAACTGGTACTTACGGATACGAATGGAAATACGGTGAAAATCCGTGACCATATTGGCGGAGATTCCTTGTTTGATGAACAGGATGGATACCGAAAGGCAATTACCTTTAGGAGCGGCACTTATTTTGATGAAATTTATCATGCGAGAACGGCTTATGAAATTGCGCATGGAATGAGTAATTATGAGTGGACACATCCACCTCTTGGTAAAGTATTTATCAGTCTTGGTGTGCGTATGTTTGGCATGAATCCATTTGGCTGGCGCATTATTGGCGTACTGTTTGGAATTGGTATGATTCCGTTTATGTACTTCTTTGGCAGACGTTTGTTCAAGAACCGCACATGGGCGGCCGGTGCGTTGACATTTTTGTTCACTTTTGATTTTATGCATTTTACGCAGACAAGAATTGCTACGATTGATGTGTATGGAACATTTTTTATTATAGCAATGTTCTACTTTATGTATCAGTACAGCCAGACAAGTTTTTATGATACAAAACTGTGGAAGACTTTTATCCCTCTTGGCTTAAGCGCGGTGATGATGGGACTTGGCTGTGCATCGAAATGGACGGCAGTATACGCGTCTGCCGGTCTTGCCGTGTTCTTCTTTGCCATTATGGGCTGGCGTGTTTTTGAATACTATCTGGCAAAGAAAAATCCGACGGGTGAAACCGAAGG
>CALELW010000218.1 GCA_937902905.1 uncultured Clostridium sp.
CGGAGGCACTGGTAGTTTCAGTGCCCCTACTGTTACGCACTCAATGAGCGAAAGCGCCCACAAGACGCAAATCATTTCTTCTAAATTACGGAAAACAAAAAAAGTACCAACGCCCACAAGACGCAAACTTTTCTTGATAAATTATATAAAATTGAAAAAAAGTCTGTGTGAATATTTGACCCAACTTACTTTTTCGTGTAAAATGTCAATGACATAACTACAGACAGGAGGCATAAAAATGTTTAAAGTAAATGATAACTATTTAAAACTGCCGGGCAGTTATCTTTTTTCTACGATCGGAAAAAAAGTAGCCGCTTACAAGGAAGCGAATCCCGACAAAGAAGTCATTAGTTTAGGAATCGGCGATGTAACACAGCCTTTGGCACCGGCGGTAATTGATGCTCTGCATGGTGCGGTGGATGAGATGAGCAAAGCGGAAACATTCCACGGCTATGCACCGGATCTTGGATATGAATTTTTGCGCCGTGCAATTGCTGATAACGATTACAAATCCCGCGGTGTTGACATTGCACTTGATGAGATTTTTGTCAGCGATGGTGCAAAAAGTGATTCCGGAAACATTGTTGATATATTTTCTCAGGACAATGTAATTGCCGTTACAGACCCGGTTTATCCGGTTTATGTTGACAGTAATGCAATGTCTGGAAAGACCGGAGAATATCTGAAAGATAAAGAGTGCTGGTCAAATGTAATTTATATGCCATGTACGGCAGAAAATAATTTTGTGCCGGAACTTCCGGAGAAGACACCGGATATTATTTACATCTGCTGTCCAAACAACCCAACGGGTACAACGCTGACAAAAGAGCAGCTTCAGAAGTGGGTTGATTATGCAAACGAAAAGAAAGCAGTTATCATTTATGACGCTGCTTATGAAGCATACATTTCCGAAACGGATGTGCCACACAGCATTTACGAGTGTGACGGTGCAAAAACCTGCGCGATTGAGATGAGAAGTTTCTCAAAAAATGCCGGATTTACCGGAACCCGTCTTGGATTCACAATTGTGCCAAAACAACTTGTTGACAGCAATGGAACGATGCTTAACAGCCTTTGGGCAAGACGCCATGGAACAAAATTCAATGGTGCACCATACATCATTCAGCGTGCCGGTGAAGCAGTATACAGCGAAGCAGGTAAAGCACAGACAAAAGAGCAGATTGCTTATTATATGAATAATGCCAAAGAAATCAGAAACGCACTTTCCGGTATGGGCTATACCGTATTTGGCGGTGTAAATGCCCCATATATCTGGCTTCAGACACCGGATGGCATGAAATCATGGGATTTCTTTGATATGCTGTTGGAGAAAGCAAATGTAGTAGGAACACCTGGTTCCGGATTCGGACCAAGTGGAGAAGGATATTTCAGACTGACTGCTTTTGGTTCAGCCGAAAATACGAAAAAGGCATTGGAGCGAATTAAAGCTTTGTAAAAAGCAGACCGGGGAAAGGAAGATAGGTGATACGATGAAACAATCCATTCGTTTGGCACTGGTTAGTGCCCTTGCATTAGTTTTGTGCCTTGTGCCGGGAAAATATACATTTGCCGATTCGGTGTCGGTAAAACCATTTCTCGCATTTGGTGCAGATTTATCAACGAAAGAAAAAGCACAGGTAATGAAGCAGTTTGGAATTACAAATGAAGAACTGGCTGATTACCAGACCATTACAGTGACAAACAAGGAAGAACATCAGTATCTGGATGAATATCTTGCTTCCAAGGTGATTGGAACGAGAGCGTTATCGTCGGTTATGATTGAAGAGGCAGATGCCGGCAGCGGAATCGAGGTAGAGACACATAATATTTCTTTCTGCAGCAAGGAAATGTATACGAATGCCCTTGTAACTGCCGGAATTTCGGATGCCAAAGTGACAGTTGCCGGACCATTTCCGATTTCCGGTACAGCTGCTTTGGTTGGTGCGATGAAAGCTTACGGTGAAATGACCGGCGAAGGAGTCGATGAGGCGAGTTCCGATGCAGCGACCAATGAGCTGGTAGCAACGAGTGAGCTGGCAAACGACATCGGTAAGGAAAAGGCTGCTCAGTTTGTGGCGCTTTTGAAAGACAAAGTAGTCAGCGGCGATTTGACATCAGAAGATGAAATAAAAGACGCAATTAATGAAGCTGAAAAAGAAATGAATGTTTCCATTGATGATGAGATGAAAACAAAGATGGTTTCATTGATGAAAAAGATTGGCGGGCTGGATTTAGACCTTGGTAAAATTCAGAATCAGGCGCAGAATGTCTATGATAAAATCAAAGACATGGGAATTGATTTGGATGATGCCAAAGGAATCTGGGCGAAAATCTGTGATTTCTTCGTCATGATAGGAAAAGCAATTGTGGACTTCTTCTCGAACTTGTTCTAAGCATAAATCGAACGAAACCGCAATATTGATATTTAAAAACTGTTGTCTTAGTAAAAATACTAAGGCAGCAGTTTTTTGTGTGTCAGGAATAGAAACACCGGTGATTTGGGTATGCTAACAAGAAAACAAGTACTGGAGGCATGGCTTTGGAAAAGGAAAAAGAAGAGTTTAAGCCCTTTGTTCCGGCGGAAAAAGAAATGAAAGAATTTAGCATAACCGCCGTAATTGTTGGTGTTTTGTTAGCCGTTGTTTTTGGCGCGGCAAATGCATACCTTGGACTCCGTGTGGGAATGACGGTGTCAGCGTCAATTCCGGCGGCGGTTGTATCAATGGGGATTCTGCGCGGTTTGCTGCGCCGCAATTCTATCTTAGAAAGTAATCTGGTGCAGACAATTGGCTCGGCAGGAGAGTCATTAGCGGCGGGTGCTATTTTCACGCTGCCTGCGTTATTTCTGTGGGCAGAAGAAGGAAAGGCGGACACGCCGGATTTGTTTACCATTACAGCACTAGCTTTGTGTGGCGGCGTTCTTGGCGTGCTTTTTATGGTTCCGTTACGCAAGGCGTTAATTGTAAAAGAACATGGGGTGCTGCCATATCCGGAAGGAACGGCGTGTGCGGATGTGCTGCTAGCCGGTGAAGAGGGTGGAAGCGGCGCAAAAACGGTATTCTTTGGCATGGGCTTTGCCGCCTTGGTTAAGTATGTTGTGGATGGAATGAAGGTGATTCCGGGAGCGGTTATGGTGCCTGTTAATTCCTTAAAAACATTGTTTTCCGTACAGGTATATCCCGCACTTATGGGAGTGGGATATATATGCGGAATCCGAATTGCCTCGTACATGTTTGCGGGAGCGGTTCTTGGATGGTTTGTTTTGATTCCTGCAATTGTGTCTTTCGGCGGTGAAAGCATTTTGTATCCCGGCACGGTGCCAATCGCCACTCTTTATAACGAGGGCGGGGCAAGTGCTATCTGGAGTTCTTATATCCGGTATATTGGAGCGGGAGCTGTGGCAGCAGGAGGCATTATCAGTCTGGTGAAAACTCTGCCGCTTTTATTTTCTACTTTTTATGAAGCGGTGAAGGCGGCACGAAGTGGAAAACAAAAAAGCGAAAAGCGAACGGAAAGAGATTTAGACATTCGGGTTGTCATTGGAGGAATTGTTCTATTTGCATTACTCATCTGGCTTGTTCCGGCACTTCCGATTTCGTTTTCCGGGGCATGGCTTGTCATTTTATTTGGCTTTTTCTTTGCAACCGTATCTTCGCGCATGGTCGGACTGGTGGGCAGCAGCAACAATCCGGTTTCCGGTATGACAATTGCAACTTTATTACTCGTGACGGCATGGTTAAAGGCGACAAATACCATTGGTATGCCGGGGATGATAGCAGCAATTTCGATTGCCTCGGTAATCTGTATTGTAGCGGCACTTGCCGGTGATACTTCACAGGATTTAAAAACAGGTTTTTTACTGGGGGCAACACCGAGACGCCAGCAGATTGGCGAGCTGATTGGTGTGGCTGTGTCGGCAGTTACGATTGGCGGCGTGATGATGCTTTTAAATCAGGCATGGCAGTTTGGCAGTGAGGCGTTAGCGGCACCGCAGGCAACTCTTATGAAAATGATTACGGAGGGTGTGATGGAGGGGAATCTTCCGTGGACGTTGATTTTTATTGGTGTTTTTATCGGTGTGGCGGTTGAAATTATGGGTGTTCCGGTTCTTCCGGTGGCAATTGGACTGTATCTGCCGTTTGAATTATCGGCTTCCATTTTAGTGGGAGGAATTTTGCGTTATGTTTCATCTAGGAAAAAGAAAGATGCCGAAGGAGGAATTTTATTTTGCTCCGGTCTGATTGCGGGAGAGGGACTGATGGGAATTGTTCTTGCTCTTTTGGCGGTCTTTGGAAAAAGTGAGAAAATTGATTTGTCGCATTGGATGGATACCGGAATTTTCGGTGCCGCGGCACTTGTGTTTGTGATTGCTGCCTGTATCCTGATTTCTGCAAGGGAAAAGAAAAAGCCTGCGGACTGATTACGCCCGCAGGTCAAAATTATATCGTTTCATATCACCGATTGGTGCCTTGTTTGTTGCCAGAAAATCGTTGACAATATCGACTTCCTTTTCTTTGAGCGAAAGTTCGGAGGTGCAGGCGTAACCCTGTGCGTTAATGGCATCCTGCAAAAGTTCTACATTGCGCTCGAATAAATGAAGCGTATCTTTTTCAGAAACAAAAAAGTTTAATGAAACCGCAGTGTTTTCTTTGGCAATCCGGATATCCAAGGTGCCAAGGTGCTCCATGTCAAGGTGGAGCAGAACCTTTAAGTTATCCGGGTCCTTTTTCAAGGCTTCCTTGCGTGTCATCACATACAAATCGGCATGTGCATTCTGATTTTGCAGTTTAATCGGAAGCTGAATATAAGGAAAAGTCTCGTTTAGCGTTTTCATAAAGTTTAAGTTTTCTGTCATATCCGAGGCAGAAGACGAGAGTTTGCTAAAGACATCTTTCCCTAATACGGTTTCGCTGAAATGGGAGAGCGTTTCCCACTCTTTTGCCATTTTCTCATATGTTTCCGTGAGTGCACCGGGCTCTTTTAATTGTTTTGGCGAAATCGTCCAGTTGGAAAGAAACTGTCCCTTAACAAGTTTTCGAAAGGCGTCCGAGGATATGAGTTTTCCTGCCTGCTCATCGGTGAGGTTAGGAAGCATTTGTTTTACCTCAGTTAGAAAACGGCTGACTGAAAGTGTGCCATCGGCAAGCTGTTTTTTTGCGGCTTCGGAAAATGGAAGCTCACGTAACTGCTCATGGACTGCCGCGCGTTCCTCTTCCGGGAGATAGGCGCCTACTTCTTCTTTGGAAAAGGTAGGAGTTTCCGAATCCGGCGTGTTTTTTGTCCCTACGGATTCAGTCAAATTATTAATCAGATTTTTTACCCGCGAAAACGGGGTGGAAGTTTCTGTGCCATCGCTGTTATCTTGAACGGGATTTTCCGTGGTATCAGCAGTTTCTTCTCCGGTTTCCGGGATAGGTGTTTCTGAATTTTCCTCTGTGGATACGGCAGCGGCTTCTTTTGTCTGCTCAGTCATTTCCGGCACGGTCACACCCTCTAACGCTAAATCTAAGAGAGCGGAAGCAGTTTCTTTTGCCAACGCAGGAACCTGACTGCCGATTGCGTGAAGCATATCACCAATCGAATCGGTGAGCGTATCCATTTTATATAATAACTGGTGCGTCTGGTTCTGATAGTTCTCAAACTGGAGAACGGATTCGTTTGTCATCGGAAGTCCCAGACATTTCATCGTGATGACGGAGTGAACGTCGGCTTCCGGGTACTGGGCACACAACTGAATCGATGCCATAATGTTTTCACGGCTGATGGACTGGCTATTGCTAAGAAGACTGCGTACCACATCCAGATTACGCGGAGAGCGTGGAAGTAAAGCTTCCTCAAGTGCCTGGGCAATGGTATCTTCCATATTTAACAAATAAGCACCTGTAGTCGCTTTCATGTAAATGGTGTTATTTTCAAGACCGGTAATCAGAAAAGCAGCCTTTTGCCCGATGGAATATTGGTTAGCATCGGGAAGCTGACCGGTAAAGGATGATCCGTCTTCCATGGAAAGGGTAATATCATTTCCGTGGATATCACTAATGACACCACGCAGTGTCTGTCCTTCACGCAGATGCAGTGTGGAATTTCCGGAGCGGTAAGTCCTTGTCTGGGAACGGATTCCCTGCGAGGAACCGCCATTGTTCTGAATGGAATTACTGATAATTGGCATAGCGCTCTCCTTTCTTTTTATGAAAACATTTTACCTTTTGACCCTAATACGATTATATGCTAAAATAAAAATGAACGCAATATTTAGGAGGAAAGACCATGAAACCATTTATGGATAGCGATTTTTTACTACAAACCGATACAGCAAAAAAACTGTATCATGATTATGCAAAACAGGTGCCAGTGTTAGATTATCATTGTCATCTCGTCCCAAAGGAAATTGCAGAGGATATACATTTTAAAAATATGACGGAGCTGTGGTTAGGAGCTGACCATTATAAGTGGCGTGTCATGCGCTCAAATGGTGTCGATGAATATTTCATCACAGGGGATGCCCCGGACGAAGAAAAGTTTCACGCTTTTGCCAAAGCCCTGCCAAACTGCATTGGTAATCCGATGTATCATTGGTGTCACTTGGAACTACAAAGATATTTCGGCATAAATGAGACTTTATCTGAGAAGAATTGGAAAGAAATTTATGATAAATGCAATGAAATTTTGCAAAAACCGGAAATGTCTGCAAAAAATCTGATTCGTATGTCCGGTGTTACGCTCGTTTGTACGACAGATGACCCGATTGATGATTTACATTATCACGAGCAGATTGCAGCCGATTCTGATTTTGATGTGCAGGTTCTTCCGGCATGGCGTCCGGACCTTGCGATGAGTCCGGAAAAAGAAGGATTTGTTTCTTACATTCAGAAACTTGGTGAAGTAAGCGGCGTTACCATTACGGATTTTACAACGCTCAAAGAAGCACTTGGTAAACGCTTGGATTATTTCGCAGAGAGAGGCTGTGTAGTTTCTGACCACGGTTTGGATTATGCAGAGTTTTGTCCACTTAGTGAGGAAGAAGAAAATGCACTGGTAAAGAAAAGTCTTGCCGGTGAGACTTTGACCGAAGAGGAATTAAAACAGTACCGCACAATGTGTATGCTGTTTTTAGGTGCTGAGTACAAAAAGAGAAACTGGGTTATGCAGCTTCACTATGGTGCAAAGCGCGAGAATAATGAACTGGTATTTAAGAGTGCCGGTGCCAACGCCGGAATCGACTGCATTAATCCAAAAGGATTTGTGGCTGAAGTCGCAGACTTTATGAATGCTTTAAACCGCGAGGGAAATCTTCCAAAAACAATTATTTACTCCTTAAATCCAACCGACAATGCATTGATTGGAACGATGATTGGATGTTTCCAGGGAGATGGCGTGCGCGGCAAAATCCAGCAGGGTGCTGCATGGTGGTTCAATGACCATAAATACGGTATGGAGGAGCATATGAAATCATTGGCTTCTTTAAGCCTTCTTGGCAATTTTGTTGGTATGCTGACGGATTCGAGAAGTTTTATTTCTTATCCGCGTCATGAGTATTTCCGTCGTATTTTATGCAATTATATCGGAAACCTTGTGGAAAATGGAGAGTATCCGGAGGATTATGACCTCTTAGGAGAAATCGTGAAAAATATTTCATATTACAATGCAGTAAATTATTTTGGCTTTGACTTAAAATAAGAAAGGAAACAGTTTTATGTTTGAATTGGTAAAAGGAACACAGGCTGCGAGCCTTTACATTGCAAAAGAGGCGGATGATTTTGCGGGACTTTCCCACGTGGCAGAAAAAATACAGAAAGATATTGAACTTGTCACAGGGGTGGCACCAAAAATTTGTGATGCGATGCCGGATGGATATTCGATAATTCCGGGTACCATTGGAAAAAATCCGGTGATTGATGAAATGATTGCAAATGGGAAACTAAATGTTTCTCAATTAGACGGAAAACGAGAGAGTTATGCTCTTCGTCTTGTGGACGGCGATAAACTGGTCATTGCCGGAACAGAGACTGTGGCAACTTTGCATGGTATGTATCACATTTCCGAAAAAATCGGTGTATCACCATGGGTGTACTGGGGAGATGCCATTCCACGCAAACAGGCAGAGATTGTCTGGGATGAGAGCATCGAATTTACATCAAAAGAGCCTTCAGTTAAATTCCGTGGATTCTTTATGAATGATGAGTGGCCGTCTCTTGGCAACTTTGTCATGAATACGTTTGGTGATTTTAATGTGAAATTTTATGACCAGGTATTTGACCTTTTGCTCCGTTTAAAGGGCAATTATTTCTGGCCGGCGATGTGGTCTGCTTCTTTGTGTTTGGATGGAAGCAAAGAGGATCCACTGGCAAATGTAAAATTAGCGACAGACCTCGGCATCACGATTGGAAATTCTCATCATGAACCTTTGATGAGATCCAGTGAAGAATGGGATAAAGTAAAGACCGATACGAACAATGTCGGTTATGGAAAAGACTGGAATTATTATACCAATGGCGAAGGTTTGTACCGTTACTGGGAAGATGGCGTAGAGAGAAACAAAGACTTTAAACATATGATTACGATTGGTATGCGTGGTGAGCGTGATACGACAATGCTTCCGGAAGGTTCCTCGATTCAGGAAAATGTGGAACTGCTTCGCAAGATTATTGCAGACCAGTTAGAGATTATTAAGGCAAAAGGCTGCGATGACATGCCAAAGATGCTTGCCCTTTACAAAGAGGTAGAAGATTATTATTACGGCGGCGATGGCGTAGAAGGTTTAAAAGACTGGGATGCGCTTGATGACACGATTCTTCTTTTGTCGGACGATAACTTTGGAAATGTGCGTACACTGCCTACCAAGGAAAACCGTGATAGAAAA
Source organism: uncultured Clostridium sp. (assembly GCA_937902905.1). Lineage (GTDB taxonomy): Bacteria > Bacillota > Clostridia > Lachnospirales > Lachnospiraceae > Eubacterium_F. The sequence goes on from CALELW010000218.1 coordinate 8,861, forward strand.
GCCGGTTTTGGTCTGTATTATCATTTTGATTATCATGGTTCGCCGGTTTCCTATGAATGGGTTAATTCGACACCGCTTCCAAAAGTATGGGAGCAGCTTACCATGGCATATGAGTACGGTATCAAAGATTTGTGGATTGTCAATGTCGGAGATATCCGTCCGCAGGAACTTCCTCTTTCCTACTACATGGCACTTGCTTATGATTATGAGGGAATGGGAATCAATCATCCAAATGAAACCGATGATTTCATTCGCGGCTGGGTAGAAGAGCAGTTTGGCGGCGTTGTAGAAGATGACGATGTCAAAGAAGAAATTGTTTCTGTTTTGAAAGCATATACAAGAATGCATGGTAACCGCCGTCCGGAAGTAACATATCCGGATACCTATCATGTGACACACTACGGTGAAAGCAGTAAAATGATTCATCTCTGCCACCGCATTAAAAAGATGGCAGATGACATTGATGGCAAACTTCCGGAAGAAGCAAAGGCAAGCTATTATGGACTTGTTTATTATCCGGCAGTTGCAGGGGCAAATGTTCAGTTGATGAATCTGTATGCAGCGAAGAATCAATTTTATGCGAAGTATGGTGTGGCAGCAGCAAATGATTATGCAGAAAAAGTAAAACAATGCATTACATACGATGAAGAACTGACAAATTATTATAATAAAGAAATGGCAGATGGCAAATGGGATGGCATGATGCTTTCGGCACACATCGGTTTTACGCATTGGAATGATGAGGACTGGAAGTACCCGGAGACCGTTCAGGGAGCTGTATCGGATGAGGATAAGCTGCTTGTTCATGCAGCCGATTCCGATTGCTTTGTATCGGAAGGTGAGGTTTCTCTTCCTGAGTTTACTTCTGTTGGTGAAGAAACATATCTGCTTCAGGCTGCGAATGCCAAAGATGCTTTACTTGATGTGACACTTACATGCGAAGATGATTTTGTTTCGATTCGTGAATTATCCTGTGGTCCACAGTCTGTCCGTAATTTTGAGGTGTCTGTTGACTTCTCAAAACTTACCGAGACAAAAGAGTCTGAAATCCTTGTTCAGGCAGCAGGCTGTGAAGTGAAAGTAAAAGTAAAAGCAGTTGTAGTAACGGAGACGCTGCCACCGATGACATTTGTAGAGCGCGATGGTATTGTCTCAATGGAGGCAGAACATTTTGCGGCGAATGAATCAAAGGATGGTAAGGAATGGAAATGCCTGAAAGAATATGGTAAAACCCTTTCTTCTATGAAAGTGTACCCGATGGGAACAAACTTTGACAAACCGGGCGAGGGACCAAGTCTTTCTTATTCCGTTTTGATTCGTGGGGGCGGTGAGTACACACTGCGTGTGATTACAGCACCGACGAACAGTTTGGAAGATGGACGCAATATGCGGTATGCTGTTTCTTTTGATGACGGCAGTGCGAGTGAAGTTAAGACTGTTCTTGATGAGCATTATAACATTGGTGATGGCCACAGCCGTGCCAGAGACTGGGCAGAGGGTGTCTTAAATAACTGCCACTATGGAGATACGAAGGTAACATTGGATAAGGGCGTACATACGATTCATATCTATGGTATGGAATCCGGTTTGGTTTTGCAAAAACTTGTGCTTAGTCATGAGGGGGATGCCAAAGAATCTTACTTTGGACCGACCGAGAGTGGGGTTGTGAGATAGGATTTTGATTTGTTGTAGAGTGCCAATTTCCTCTTTATGGGATTAATTGGCACTTTTTTACCATTCATGTGCAAAAAATAACCGTTCATAAATAAAATCGTTGAAATAGAATGAATTTGTTATAATGATATTGAACCTGAAAATATAAGACATAAGAAAGGATATTATATTATGTTATTGCGTATTGCGTATTGTGATGATGAGATTGAGAATGGTAAAAAGATAAGGGATTATATTAATCAGTTAATGATTCAGATAGAAGTAGAATTTGAATTGGATTTTTATGTATCTGGAACTGTATTACTGGAAAATGTAAAAAAACAAAATGATTATTATGATATGGTACTTCTCGATATGGAAATGCCTGATATGAATGGAATTGAGATTGCGGAAAAAATTCGAGAACTGGTATCAAGAGAGGTACTTATTACTTTTCTTACCAGTTATCCGGAGTATATGCAGAAAAGTTTTGGTGTTCAGGCATTTCAATATTTATTAAAGCCGATTACTTATGATGTTTTTAAAAAGGAAATAATCCGAACAATACAGTATATTGAAAAAGATAATGAAAGTATACTTGTTACTGACGGTGATACCGGTTATGAAACGGCTGTGCGTCTGAAAAATATTGTTGCTATTGAGAAACAAAAGGGAAATGCGGTAATGGAAATTACTTTAGAGAAATCGAAAATGAATGCGAAAGGTAATATTTCGGATTATGAGGATAAGCTTGTTCAAAATCATTTCATACGAATCAGCAGAAATTGCATTGTTAATATGAAATTTATTCATTCTTTTTTTGAACGGGAAATTCGGATGACAACTGGTAAACGAGTCGAGATGAGTAGGAGAAAAATTACCGAGATTAAAGAAGTATTTACAAAGTATTTGGTGTTAGGAGGAAATCACAAATGACAGCATTGTATATCGTTTCTTGTGTATTTGATGCGTTTGTAATTTATCTTTTGTTTGAAGATATTTTGGGGAAAAGAAAATCAAGCGTGAATAAATGGATTTTGATGCTAGCTTTGCTTGCGCAACAATTTATTTCATCATTGATATTAAATAAGACGCAGTCTGTTTATGCACGATTGATAGTTATGATTGTGGGGACTTTTCTTCTTACGCTTTTTTATGAAACAGATCTAGTGAAACGTTTTTTTGCAATGGCGGTATTTATTGGTTTTTCTATAATCGCAGAGGGAATTGCCGAGATTGTAATGGTGTTATTGGGAATAAACAAAGGTGAAGAGGAAGAAATAATAGCATTGTTTTTAGTTGAAATATTTCTTCTTTTGCTTGTATTGTTTAAAAAGATATTTACGAAAAGAGAGGGAAATATTCCGATTAAATACCAGGTTGGTTTTTTGATTGTACCTGTGCTAAGTGTTGTAGTGATAAATGGTATGGTATCCGGTCAGCCAACAATTTCATGGTTGTTTGGTGTGATAAGTCTTCTTATATTGAATATGGTTTCTTATTATCTTTTAAATACGTTGACCGGGTATATTACCGAGCAGAGCAATAAAGAACAAATGGAGAGACAGATTAAAACGCAAAAGGAAAAATATGAACAGTTAGCAAGTTCTTTTGTTCAAGGAAATCGACTGATTCATGATGTGAATAAGCATAATCAGATGATTAAAAAGTATCTGGAAGAATCTGATTTTGAGGAAGCAGTCAATTATATCGAAAAAATAGATGATTCGTTTGCGGAGTTATATTCTTCGGTTAATACGGGAAATTTGGTTGTGGATTCAATTATTGGCGGGTTTAAGGAACGGTTGGAACAGATTGGGTGTGCTGTTGAGTTATCTGTTAAGATAAATAAAAATCGAAAAATCATGGATGATTATGATTTGGTAGTTGTACTTGGAAATGTAACTGATAACATTATAGAGGCAGTGACATGTGGCGAAAAGAAGTGTTCATACGTTGAAATGAAATTAGAGATGACACATACATCGTTTGTTTTTTATGCTAAAAATAGTGTTTCGTCTGAAAAGAAAAAAGAAAAGAATAAGTGGTTTCATGGGTTGGGATTAAGCAATGTTAAGGATACTGTGGAAAATTATGGAGGAACTATGCTTGTCAGCCACACAAAAGAATCTTATGAGACGATGATTCAGGTGCCGATTCGGGAGGAATAAAGATGGTGAGCAGTATGATTACAAATCATTTGATAAAAGCATCGATTATAGAGGAAAAACAACGCGAGCTATATGAGTATTCAATAAAATCCTTGTTTGGAAATGTTTTGAATATTGTTTCGTGTCTTGCGATTGGCGTGTTATGTGGAGAGTGCGTTCGTGCAATTATTTTTCTGCTTGTCATGGTGCCACTTAGAAGTTCGATTGGAGGATGTCATTTAAAAAGCTCCCGTTTATGTTTTTTAACTTCTTGCGCAATTGTGTTAGTTTGTATTTTTTTACCCAATTATTTGATTTTTCTGCCTGACTGGTTTTATTTGCTAATGGCGGGAATTGGCATGGGTCTAATTTCTATTATTGCGCCAGTTGACTGTATTGAGAAACCTATGGATATGGAAGATAAAAAGAAAATGCATATTCGGGTAAGATATTTAATTTGTTTATTGTTTGTATTGTATTTTGTTTTGTATATATTCGGGAAAAAGCAACTATGTGTCGAACTAGTATTAGTTGTAGAGTGCGCGTTAGCTACATTAATTATAGAATTAATACGAAAATATTTTAGAAAAAACACGGGTGATTGAGAAATTAATCGTATTTTTTACCGTTCATGTGCGAAAAACGACCGTTCATAAAAAAAACGGTTACAAACATTATGTTGTGTTAAAATGAGTAACGTAAAAAATATACCAGGGAGGACAAAAAGATGTTAAAAAAAATGGTTAGAAAATTTGGAAAGAATTTTGCTGCGTTGGCACTTGCTGTTGGGGTTATTTCAACCTCTCAAGTATGTCATTTCTTTTTGAATCAACCAGAGGTTCCGGACGAGATGAAAAAATTGGTAGACAAACGGAAAAAAGTAGAGGGCTAAAGGTTGTTAGCGTAAGGGAGGTGACAGAATGTATTCAGATATGATT
>CALELW010000219.1 GCA_937902905.1 uncultured Clostridium sp.
TTTTTCTCAATGTTCTTTTGCGTGTTCTCCATCCTATCGTCTCCCTCCACTGGCATACAGGAGAAGTATCATCATGAAAAATATTATACAACACGTGTAAAGATGTGTCAATGGCTTGTTGTCAGTTCCTTTGGTTTCCAGTAATTCCGTAGAAAAACAAAAAAAGTGCCAACGGACACTTGACACAAATAATGTTCTTTTCCGTGTTTGCAAAACAAGCCGGATATGTTACAATAAAAAACACAAGTAAGATGAAGGAAATAAGGAGGATAAACCATGTTTTGTGGAAATTGTGGGAAACCACTAAATGAGGGGGCTTCATTTTGTCCGGAATGTGGCACGCCTGTAAAGAAAATTGAAACTGAAACTGAGAATATGAATGCGGAGGAAACGACAGCATCGCAGCCGAACAATCAGTCTGGACCGACGTATCAGGCGCCACCGCAGCCAAATAATATTCCGATTCGGAATTACGACCCGCGGTTTGATTATACACCGCTTGGCGCATGGGGTTATTTCTTGTATACATTACTGTTCAGCATTCCGATTATTGGATTTATTTTTGCAATTGTATTTGCCGTGGGTGGTACAAACCGCATTAATTTGAGAAACTACGCAAGGTCCTATTTTTGCTGGCTTTTAATTATGGTAGTTCTTGTGATAATCCTTTTAATTGTCGGATTTGCGATAGCAGGAAGCGTGTATAATATTTTTGGCTATTCGGGATATTATCACTATTACATGTAAGAAAATACAACCAGAATCTAAGAAAATAAAAATGACCCGGGGGTATCTTAGGATGCCGCCGGGCGTTACGTGTTGGTAACGGAAAGGATGAGGAAAATGTTTTTAATTGTTGGACTTGGAAATCCGGGAACGGAATATGCAGCGACAAGACATAATATTGGTTTTGATATGGTGACTTATCTGAGTGATAAATATGGAATTGCACTTCGCAGTAAAGAAGGAAAAGCAATTGTTGGAAAAGGTGTGATTGAAGGGCAGAGGGTCATGCTTGTGCAGCCGCAGACGTATATGAATCTGAGTGGAGAGAGTGTGCGTGCACTCATGGATTATTACAAGTTGACGACGGATGAAATCGTGATTATTTACGATGATATCAGTATGCCGGTCGGACAGGTGAGGATTCGCCCAAAAGGAAGTGCGGGCGGGCACAATGGAATCAAAAGTATTATTGCACATCTGGGAACGCAGGAATTTCCGAGAATTAAAATTGGCGTGGGGGCAAAACCGGAAAATGGAGATTTGGTAAAACATGTGTTAGGACGTTTTAGCAAAGAAGATGACGCAAAAATCCGCGATGTGTTTGCATTGGCAGAAGAGGGACTTCTGGCAATTTTGCAGGAAGATGTAAAGACGGCAATGAATGCGGTAAATGGAAAGAAAGTAGGAGAGTAAACGGTGGAGACATTATTAGCACCCCTCCGTGAAATGGAGGAATATACCCAATTGAGGCTTGCGGTTGATAAGGGGGAGACTCCGGTTACCGTAGTGGGCGGTATGGAAGCACAGAAGTGTCATATGATTTACGGCATGGAAGATTTGGCTGACATCCGCCTGATTGTCACGTACAACGAAATTCGAGCCAGAGAGCTTTTAGAGGATTATCGTTTGTATGATAAAAATGTGATGTATTATCCGGCGAAGGATTTGATTTTCTACAGCGCAGACGTCCACGGAAGTGCTATTGTGGCTGAGCGCTTAAAGGCAATTCAGGCACTTGCCGGAGACAAACCTGTGACAATTATCACGACGATTGATGCGGGTATGGATGCCTGTGTGCCTTATGAAAAATATGAAAGCCAGCGGATTCGAATTGAACCGGGTGATTTACTTGATTTAGAAGAAATGCAGCATAAACTTTCCGCAATGGGGTATGCAAATGTTTCCCAGGTGGAAAGCGAAGGCGAGTTTTCGGTAAGGGGCGGGATTATAGATATTTATCCATTGACCGAGGAGTGCCCGTGCCGAATTGATTTGTGGGATGATGAAGTCGATACGATTCGCCGGATTGATGTGGAGAGCCAGCGTTCCGTAGAAGATCTTTCGGAAATCGAAATTTACCCGGCGGCAGAAGTGTTTATGACAGAAGATACTGCGGTGAGAGGGCTTAGGGAAATACGGCTTGATATGGAAAACACCGTAAAAGGCTTAAAAGAGCAGGGGAAAAATGAAGAGGCAGCAAGACTTCGCCAGAACATCGAGAGTTTTGAAGAAACATTTCATGCTTATCACGGCATGGTAAATCTTGAAAGTTATATTTTGTATTTTGAAAAGCAGGTTGTTTCCTTTTTTGATTATTTTGCGCATCGAAAAACGCTTGTTTTTCTTGATGAGCCGGCACGTTTAGTAGAGCGTGCGGAGACGGTGGAATATGAGTTTCGTGAGAGCATGAGTACGAGGTTGGAAAAGGGATACATTCTGCCCCGTCAGATGGACATTTTGTATTCTTTACCGGAAGTGATGAAACGGATGCAGGATAATCCGCTTGTTTTGCTGACGACCCTTGATACGCCGATTTCCGATTTGACCGTGAAGCACAAATTTTTCATTTCTGTGCAGGCGGCACCTTCCTATAACAATAATTTTTCGATGCTGGCAAAGGATTTACAGCGGTTTAAGAAAAACGGCTATCGTGTGCTTTTGCTGTCCGGTTCGGAGACAAGAGGGCGCAGACTGTGTGAGGATTTGCAGGATTTTGATTTGACGGCAGCTTATGAAGGAAATTTTGAGCGTGAAATCATGCCGGGAGAAATTATGGTGGCAAGAGGAAATCTGCGAAGAGGATTTGAGTATCCCACGCTTCGTTTTGTCGTTGTCACAGAGGGGGATATTTTCGGCGCAAAGAAAAAGAAAAAACGAAAAGTAAAGCAGTACAATGGTGCTGCGATTCACAGTTTTAACGACTTAAAAATCGGTGACTATGTCGTTCATGAAAATCATGGTCTTGGCATTTATCAGGGAATTGAAAAAATTGAAAAAGACCATGTGACAAAAGATTATCTGAAGGTGGCGTATGCGGCAGGAAGTAATTTGTATGTGCCTGCGACGTCACTTGAAGTGCTGCAAAAATATGCGGGAAGTGATGCCAAAGTTCCAAAGCTGAACCGCTTGAATTCGCCGGAATGGAAAAAGACCAAAACGAGGGTGAAAGGTGCGGTTAAGGAGATTGCCGGGGAACTTGTCGAATTGTATGCCAAGAGGCAGGCAAAAAAAGGCCATTGTTTTGAAAAAGATACGGTCTGGCAGAAAGAATTTGAAGAACTTTTCCCGTATGAGGAGACGGAAGACCAGTTAAAGGCAATTGAGGCGACAAAGGCGGATATGGAAAGCAGCCGCATAATGGACCGTTTGATTTGCGGAGATGTTGGATATGGAAAGACAGAGATTGCGATTCGCGCTGCGTTTAAGGCGGTGATGGATGGCTGTCAGGTTGCCTTTTTGGTACCGACAACCATTCTTGCGGCACAGCATTACAACACCTTTTCCCAGCGCATGAGAGATTACGGTATCAACGTGGAATTACTGTGTCGTCTGCGAACACCGTCTGAGCAGAAAAAAACGATTGAGGGCTTGAAAAAGGGAAGTGTTGATATTGTCATTGGAACTCACAGACTGCTTAGCAAAAGTGTTTCTTATAAGAATCTTGGACTTTTGATGATTGACGAGGAGCAGCGGTTTGGTGTGACGCACAAAGAAAAATTAAAGCAGATGAAAAATGACATTGATGTGCTGACGCTGACGGCGACGCCGATTCCGAGAACCCTTCATATGAGTTTGGTTGGAATCCGTGATATGAGTGTTTTGGAGGAGCCGCCGGTAGACCGCATGCCGATTCAGACATTTGTTATGGAAAAAAGTGAGCCGATTGTAAGGGAAGCCATTTTGCGTGAAGTCGGGAGAGGCGGTCAGGTGTACTATGTATACAATCGTGTTGGCAATATGGATATTGTGGCAAATGAAATTGCGAAACTTGTGCCGGAGGCGGTTGTTGCCTTTGCCCATGGACAGATGAATGAACGCGAACTGGAGCGGACGATGTTTCGGTTTGTTGAGGGTGAGATTGATGTTTTGGTAGCGACTACGATTGTGGAAACCGGGCTTGATATTCCGAATGTAAATACGATTATTATTGAGGATGCAGACAGGCTTGGGCTGTCCCAGCTTTATCAGTTGCGCGGGCGTGTAGGACGAAGTAACCGAACGGCTTATGCATTTCTCCTTTATAAACGGGACAAATTGCTAAAGGAAGTGGCAGAAAAACGTCTGGCGGCGATTAAGGAATTTACGGAACTTGGCTCGGGATTCCGCATTTCCATGAGAGATTTGGAAATACGCGGAGCAGGAAATCTTCTGGGTGCAAGCCAGCATGGACACATGGAAGCAGTCGGATATGATTTGTACTGTAAGATGCTCAATGAAGCCGTGAAAAAGTGCAAAGGAGAAGAAGTGCCGGAGGAAGAATATGAAACAAGTGTCGAAATAAAGGTTGACGCATTTATTCCGGTCAGTTATATTAAAAATGAATTCCAAAAACTGGACATTTATAAAAGAATTGCGGAACTTGAGACGGAAGACGAAAAAACGGACATGATTGATGAATTGGTTGATCGTTTTGGTGAGCCGCCAAAGAGTGTAATGAATCTTTTGAATATTGCCATTTTGAAAGCGAAGGCGCATGAAGCGTTTATTATGGAGGTGGCAAGTAAAAAAGAGCAGCTTCAGTTTACGATGTATCCACAGGCGAAAATTGATGTGGAAGGAATTCCTAAACTTATCGCGTCGATGGGAAGAAAACTTCGTTTTGTGCCGGGGGCGAAACCATATTTTGTTTATCAGTATACGGGCAATGTGCTTTCGGAGGCGGAGAAAATAGTAGATGAAATTCGTGCACTTAGCATATCAAATAAAGAATGAGGAGGAACGATATGAAACGATTTATTTTGGCAATACTAGTATGTGTCAGCATGTGTATTGGAGTTGTTGGATGCGGAAGCGAGGAAGTGGAGGAAACAAGCTCTTCCGAGCGTGCGGCATCGGTATCGAACAGTAACTTAAAAGAGGATTCTTCCGTTATTGCGGTAGGAAAGACGACAGTTTCTTATAAGGAATACAAGACCTACTATTATTTTATGAAGAATCAGTATGAGAGTATTTTAGGAACAGATATCTGGAAGTACAATAAAGCGGTAAAGGATAAGTCTGTCGGACAGGAAGCAATTGAATCAGTGCTTCGCCAGATTATTCAGGTAAAGGTAATTGGCAAAGAGGCGGCTATCGAGAAAGCGCAGCTTGCAACGGATGAAAAGGAAGAAGCAGATTACCGGGCAAAGACCGTATTTGATTCAATTCCGGCGAAGGACAAGCAGACGCAGGGAATTGAATTAAAGGTGCTTTCTAAAATTTTCGAGGAAAATAAACTGGCGCAGAAAATGTACAATGTACAGATGGGCAAGTTAAAAATTGATTATGCGGCCAATACACTTTCCGCGGCAAAGGTGGAACTGATTTATCAGGCGGCAAATGCGAAAAATAAGGAAACCGTGAAAAATACGATGTCACAGATTTTGAGCGAAGTGACAAGTTCTCAGAATAGTTTTTACACGGTGGCAAAAAACAAAACACAGGCAGATGCGATTGAGTATGTAATTGGAAATCAGGACAGCCGCACCAACCTTGCAAAAGCGGTTGTCAGCCTCAAAAAGAATCAGACGTCTGCTCTTATTGAGGAAAAAGACGGTTTTTATATTGCGCATTGTATTCAGACCAATTCGGCGGCGTTGCAGCAGCAGTACCGGAACCAGCTTGTGTCTGAAAAACAGACGGAAAGTTTTCAAAAGACATACAAAACATGGTCGGATAAATTTGACGTGAAAGTAAGTAAAGCGTTATTAGCAGCAAATTAAATGATGTCACAGATAGAAGGAGCATAGGTTATGAAAAGAAGCAGTGGTGTTTTGCTTCCGGTTGCCAGCCTCCCTTCCAAGTATGGGATTGGCTGTTTTGACCGGTGTGCTTACGATTTTGTAGACCAGTTGGTGAAGGCGGGACAAAGTTACTGGCAGATTCTGCCGATGGGACCGACCGGCTATGGAGATTCGCCATATCAGGCATTTTCCACTTTTGCCGGAAACCCGTATTTTATTTCGCCGGATGACCTTGTGAAAAAAGGGTATTTGACGGAGGATGATTGTATTCGTGCTGCTGAAGGAACGAGTGGCAAAGAAGTCCACTATGATGTGTTATTTCAGAAGCGGCTTGGTCTGTTGCGGAAAGCATATGCAAACAGTGGTATTGAAGCGGATGCCGCGTATCAGGCGTTTGTGCAGGAAAATTCTGAGTGGCTTGCTGATTATGCCTTGTTTATGGCAATTAAGGATAGTAAGTCCGGAAAAAGTTATTTGGAGTGGGAGGATGATATTAGGCTTCGTTCGCCGGAGGCAATGGTGTCTTATCGGAACCGCTTGCTGGAGGATGTTAATTTTTATCAATTTGTTCAGTATGAGTTTTACACCCAGTGGGCGGCATTGAAAAAATATGGCAATGACAAAGGAATTTCAATTATTGGGGACATTCCGATTTATGTTGCCTTAGACAGTGCGGATACATGGGCGCATCCGGAATTGTTCCAATTTGATGAAAATGGGCTGCCGACGGCAGTTGCGGGTTGTCCGCCGGATGCATTTTCTGCAACCGGGCAGCTCTGGGGAAATCCATTGTACCGCTGGGAGGTTCACAAGAATCAGGGGTATTCGTGGTGGATTTCAAGAATTAAAACGTGTTACGAACTGTATGATATGCTCCGCATTGATCATTTCCGCGGCTTTGATGAATATTATGCGATTCCGTATGGAGATGCAACCGCAGAATTTGGTGAGTGGGAAAAAGGTCCGGGCATTGAGTTATTTGAGACTTTGGAGAATCAGATGGGAAAACTTCCGATTCTTGCTGAGGATTTGGGATTTTTGACTGATTCGGTCCGCAAACTTTTGGCGGATTCCGGTTTCCCTGGGATGAAAGTATTGCAGTTTGCATTTGATTCCAGAGAGGACAGCGATTATCTGCCGTATCATTATGACAGAAATTCGGTTGTTTATACCGGAACGCATGATAATGCGACAACATATAGTTTTTTTGACGAATTGAAAAAAGAGGATAAAGATGTGGCGCTCCGGTATATGAACCGCAGCCGATTTACCTCGAAGAAAAAATTGACATGGGATTTGATTGCGCTGGCGATGGGAAGTGTTTCGGATCTTTGCATCATTCCGGCACAGGATTATCTGTGTCTGCCAAATTCGGCAAGAATAAATACACCATCGACGCTTGGCGGCAACTGGAAATGGCGAATGGCCGGTGGTGTGTTCGATGATAAACTTTGTGAAAAAATTAGAAAAATGACGAAATTATATGGCAGACTCAAAGGGCAATCGGCGAGTGCTGATACTCATTAGGCAGTGTCTGATTGTATTTGTGACAAAAGATTTGCCGGTATAAATCGGAAGCGAGTAAGTCCTTTGCAAAGAGTTTTTTTGCAGTATCGTCCATTTTTGGTACATCAAAGGCAAGTTTTGTGAGAATCTGACAAGAAGCATTTTCTTTTTGCGAAAGCAGGGAAGATGCTTCTTTTTTCATGCCTAAAACACGCAGATATGGCATAACCGGTTCTTCTTTTTCGATGCCAAACAGGCACTGAAAGAAGCTGCGCTTGATTCGTCCGGTTGTGAGGGACGGATTTTTAATTGTCTTTACGAATTCATTTATCTCCCGGTATTTTGGCAATTCATTCCGGATGCGGTCAGACAAATCCGGCGTAATGTCTTTTATCCGGCACAAATCTTTTGCAGTTAAAAGGGAGTAGCCAATCAGGGATGAAAAATCGCTTAGCGAAAGGTTTTCCTTTTTCCCGGCTTTGCGAATTTGCTCCCGCAGAAAAGTGGCAGAAGGAAAATCGGAAAGTGCAGGTGTGTCATTGTCATGGTATCCCTGTCCTTCGCGCCGTATGGTAAAAGGTTTAATTTTCGAATGAAGCTTTTGCAGAGCGACGCAGTATTCTAAGCCAAGAATATTGTTTGGCGAGTCCCAGGTTTCCGTCGGCAGTCCGGATTCGGCAGCCAGAGCAAGCGAGCGGGCTTTGGGATAGAGAATACCTTGTTTCACGAAGTGTTTCACGCGCGTGCGGTAGGAATCGGGTTCATCGCAAAGAAAGGAGGCGGCCTGTAAAAGAGGGGTGAGGTCGCCGGTTTCCGTGCCAAAACATAAATGTGTGACAAACGGAAGAGCGTTCAATGCGAGAACGCCGCCCATGGCAAAATCACCGGCACTTGAAAGACCGAATCGAATCGGCAGTTCAAAAATGAGGTCGGCGCCGCCTAAAAGTGCTTCTTTTGTGCGGGTGTATTTGTCAAAAATGGCAGGTTCACCACGCTGGACAAAATCACCGTTCATTATGACAACGGCAAAATCTGCGCCACACTGTTTTTTTGCTTGTTGAATCTGATAGGCATGCCCCTTATGAAAGGGATTGTATTCTGCTATAATTCCTACTACATTCATATGATTGCCTCGCTTATTCTAAGATTTCTTTTACTTTTTTTGCAAGTGCTTTGGCAAGTGCCAAATGTCCTTCTTTTGTTAAGTGAAGACTGTCTTCTTTGGATGGCAGGGTGACTTTTGCAGCATCTAAAAATGGAATGTGCAGTTGTTTTGCTACTTCTTCAAGTGCACCGCCAAGTTCATGCGAAATTGCAATGGAAGATGGCGGAAAACTTGCTGCAAAGTCGGAATCTGCCATGTTATCGCCCAGATAAATCGGGCTTACTAACAGAACCGGTGCCTCGCTTACCATCAGAATTGTCTGGCATACTTTGGCGAGACTTCCTGCAATTTTTTCGGTGGAAGGTGAGAAATAAACTTTCATGTCATTGCTTCCTAACATAAGAATTGTTAAATCCAATGGCTTATGCGAGTCTAAGCAGGGAACCAGACAGTCCATTCCGTTTTTGTATGGCTCAAAAGGGTCATCAAAGGAAGAGGTTCTGCTGTTTAGTCCTTCCTCGATAATCCGGTAGTCACTGCCAAGTAATTTGGCGAGAATACCGGTATAGCGTGTATCGTCATCATAGCGTCCGCCACCAGGAATGTATCCGTGTGTGTTCGAATCGCCATAGCATAAAATGTGTTTCATAACTGTCTCCTTTTTGTGTGGTTGAGTTTATTTTACAATGAAGGGGGGCGGGTTTCAAGCGGAGATTTTATATCTTTTTGGTATTCCTGCGCCGCTCCCGCTGATAAACGCGCAGGGGTATCGGCATGCAAGCATGCCAGATACCCGCGTGTTTATACGCAGGATACCAAAAAGATAAAATCTCTACTGTGTGAGGGAAGAGTGGTTTGGCTTGCTGGGGGGATTTTGTCTGGGGTGTCTAAAACAACGCTTTTGCCTTGATATGATGTAAAGGGTTGCATATTTTTCGTGTTTTACGATGCTTTTAGGCGAATTACGACACAAAAGCAACGTTTATTGGTTGGTTTGAGGGATAGAGTTGCATTGGGAATGGAAGTTTTTTGTGTGCATGCAACGCTTTTGGACTTTGGAGGCAATTTGCGTTGCATGAAGCAAGTTGCCGGGCTCGCTGGTGCACCAAGAAATCTTCCAATTTTTGATTCCATGCAACCTCGCAGGCAAAGCCTGCGAGGTCACGGGCTGTCGCCCAAAAAAACAAAGCCACGTTGCTTCCTATTGCGGGCAGTGCCCGGTGAAGCAGTGTGGCTTTGCTAAAATATAAATTTTAAATTTGCAAAAATTGTTTGCTGTCTGAAATCCAACCGGCAAAACTTGTCAAGTTCTTGTTGCTTTCAGATAAGCAAGATGAGGTATCCATGATTTTCTGGCATCCGGCAAATCTCCCGTGTACCCAATCTCTAAGGAATCCCCTTTCTGCAATTCTGTTTTATCGACAGTTTTTCCGTTTAACGTGATGGCAACATTTGCACCAATTGACTGATACGAAATGGAGTAGGTTACACCAGATGAATCTTTTGTGTTTACCAAAATCCATGTGTCGGTATTGTTTTGCAGTACATTTTTAATATACAGATTAGTCAGACTTTTGATCGCACTGTCATTTGTGTTGGTGTTTGTATTTGCTGAAGTGTCCGGTGTTGACTTGTTGCCGGAATTTGATTTATCGGTTTGCTTCTTTTTGACTTTTACTGTTACCTTGCAAATATATTTTTTCTTCTTAATTTTTGCAATTACTTTAGCCTTTCCTTTTTTCTTTGCTTTTACGATTCCCTTTTGGGAAACTGAGATTATCTGTGGTTTATTTACGGACCATTTACATTTTTTCTTAGTCCCTTTTAGTTTTAATTTTACTTTTGTTCCTGTGTACATGGTAATACTGGTTTTGTTCAACTTGCTCTTTGATTTTGCACTTGTTTTCCAAGGGGTAAGCATGGAAAATAACATGAGTAAACTTAAACAAGACAAAATAATACGCTTCATATTTTTAATTCTCCTTTTAGTCAAAATAGCCATTTTGGTTAAGCCAAGTCGTAATACCATTATCAAGTTGGACAGAAAACATAGAACGGTCGTCTGCATTTCCAGAAGTTATGCCAATGGCATATCCACCTGGGAGATATAATGGTGAGCCACTCTGTCCCGGCATGCAGTAGTTGTTGGAGTCAATAACACAGTCATCGATAGAGTTAATTGTGCTTGTTGATTTATACAAGTACTCGCCATTCTCTTTATCACCCGGGTATCCTGCTGATAAACAAGTATTTCCTGAAGAGTAGGACCACGAAATTCCAAAGTGTCCCACATTATTTGCTATATCTTTATTCCAATGTAAAAAAGCGTAATCAATCTCAGGACTCCAGTTTTTTCCATCAAATTCACCATGGAGAACGTAGCCTGCCAGATCGTCATCTGTCGCTGTATAAATACAAGTACCATTATTGTATCCAAACTCGGCTTTAATAGAGTTAAAGTATTTTCCGTTTGTGTTTAGCAAACAGTGACCTGCTGTTGCGCATAGTTTATTCCATAGTTCATAGCCTGTTCCTAAAGTGACATATCCGGGTGAATCTGGAAATGTCATTGTTAATTTACAGATTGAATAATATGGGAAAGAATTAATTTGTGATGAACTTACTTTAATTCTATTATCTGGTAAATAGGAATATAAACTTGTACCTGTAGTTTTGACATCACTCGTGAAATTAGTATTTAGTAGTTTGGTCGGTGTATTAACGCTTTTTACCTTATAACGTTGTATCAGCTTTTCGTCTGGCTTTTGCGGTTTATAATTCATTTTCTTTTGGAACTTTTTCGTAGGAATCTCATTCTTATCGTAATATGTAGTTTCCTTCTTCTGGAAGTCATAGTAAGCAATAAATTCACCTTTTAAACCAGTCGGTTTTTTATGCTCCTTAACTTTGTAGATTTTAGCGCTGCATACGTCAGGCTGTGTAATGAACTGTGCGCATAAAAAATACGACAGAGCAAAACACATTAACGCCCTTAATAAAATACCTTTACTATTTTTCATAATAAACCCTTGCATGATAATGAGGCAATGAATTATCATGCTTTCCTTTCTTTTGGTATCAATGGTTAAATTCGGTTCGCGAACCATTGCGTGTATCTGCCTCTATAGAAAGTTTATTCGTAGCACCTCCTTTTTAGTACAATTTTTTTGGGTAAACATAGTGAAAAAACACGTACAAGATTAACATAACTTAATATTACATCATTAGAGATTATATTGCAATGGGAAAATGTCAAGTTTTGTAAAAAAATGTAGCGTTGGTGCGCCAAGGAATCTCCCAATCTGTCGCCTCACAAACTGCGCCATGCAACCTCGCAGGCAGAGCCTGCTCGGTCACGGGCTGTCGCGTTATACTACACAAGCCATGCAACCTCGCAGGCAGAGCCTGCTCGGTCACGGGCTGTCGCGTTATACTACACAAGCCATGCGACCTCGCGAGCAGAGCTCACTCGGTCACGGGCTGTCGCCCTATAAAAAAACAATCTCCCACTGCTTCTTACGTGAGCGAGCTCCCGACGAAGCAGCGTGAGTTTGTTTTTTTTGCATGGCTTGTAGCTTTCGTGAAAATTTAGCATTGCTGTCTTGACAGTGCCAGATGGATGGGGTAAGATAGAACAAGGACAAAAGTCAGTGAAATTGACAGAAGAAAGAAGGAATTCTAGATGGAAAAGAAAGATATCGATTGGTCCAATATTGGCTTTGGTTATTATCAGACCGATGAGCGTTATGTATCGAATTTTAAGAATGGCGCTTGGGATGATGGCGTGATGACAAAGGACGCCAATGTCGTTATGAATGAATGTGCCGGTGTATTGCAGTATGCGCAGACTTGTTTTGAAGGTTTGAAAGCATATACTACGGAGCATGGCAAGATTGTTACGTTCCGCCCGGATTTGAATGCTTCCCGTATGGCAAATACGGCAAAGCGTTTGGAAATGCCACCATTTCCGGAAGATAGATTTGTAGAAGCAGTTGAGAAGGTAGTAGCAGCCAATGCGGCTTATGTACCGCCTTATGGTTCTGGTGCTACCTTATATATTCGTCCATATATGTTTGCAAGCAGTTCGGTAATTGGTGTAAAACCTGCAGAGGAATATCAGTTCCGTATGTTCTGTACACCGGTAGGTCCTTACTTTAAGGGCGGTGCAAAACCGATTACGATTCGTGTTTGTGATTTTGACCGTGCAGCACCTCATGGTACCGGTCATGTAAAAGCTGGTTTGAACTATGCGATGAGTCTTCATGCAATCGTAGATGCTCATAATCAGGGCTATGATGAGAATATGTATCTGGACGCTGCTACCCGTACAAAGGTAGAAGAGACCGGTGGTGCAAACTTCATCTTTGTTACCAAAGATAACAAAGTAGTAACACCGAAGTCGGATAGTATTCTTCCATCCATCACCAGACGTTCTTTGATGTATGTAGCAAAAGAATATTTGGGATTAGAGGCAGAGGAAAGAGAAGTTAAATTCGATGAAGTAAAAGACTTCGCTGAGTGTGGTCTTTGCGGAACAGCCGCTGTTATTTCACCGGTTGGTAAAATCGTTGACCATGGTAAAGAAATCTGTTTCCCAAGTGGTATGGATGAGATGGGACCGATTACAAAGAAACTTTATGATACATTGACAGGAATCCAGATGGGCCGTATCGAAGCTCCAAAAGGCTGGATTCATGAAATCTTGTAATTTTAAATTGCTTACAAGTGCTTGCTTTTCAATAAATCCTTTTTTATGAGAGAAAGTTTATCCGGATGTCCGGGTAAACTTTTTCGTTATTTGCGGATTGATGAGGTCGGTTTTGGAAACTCATAAAATATATCTTTTAGGAAGGAAGGTGCTGATGCGCTACTATATTTCGGATTTACATTTTTACCATGAAAGCCTGCTTACGAAAATGGATTGCCGTGGGTTTGAAAACTGTGATAAAATGCATGAATATATGATTGAGCGTTGGAACAAAAAAGTCCGGGCAAATGACGAGGTCGTTATTTTGGGGGATGTTTCCATGGAGCGTGGGAAAAAGACGAATGACATTTTGCAGCAGCTAAATGGCAGACTATTTTTAGTGAAAGGAAATCACGACAATTATCTCGAGGACCGCCGGTTTGATGCAACCCGTTTTGAGTGGATTAAGCCGTACGCGGAACTGAATGACAATAAAAGAAAGATTATTTTATCTCACTATCCAATCTTTTGCTACAATGGGCAGTACCGCCGTAATAAGGAGGGGAATCCGAAAACGGTGATGATGTACGGACATGTACATGATACGCACGATGAAGTTCTGGTAAATGAGTTCATCCGCATGACACGAAACACGAAACACCAGAATCCGGGGCAGAATGAACCGATGCCAATTCCATGCCAGATGATTAATACGTTCTGCATGTTTTCTGACTATACGCCGTTGTCTCTGGAAGAATGGCTTGTTTTAGATGAAAAGAGGCGGCAGGCAATATGGGAAAAGGATGGACTAAATTATTGTAAAAATGCAATAGAATGATTGGATAATCCATTTTCTATGCGTAGGGCATATGATACAATGACGATGAAAAAGGTTTAGCAGGCACTTTTTTGAATGTGGGAATAGGCTGACGGTATTCGTTTGTTATTTACAAATAAATGCTGCCAGCCTGTTTCATTATTTATGTTTGTTTTAGGGAGGTTGCTATGGAAAAATATAATGTTTATGAAAATGAACCGATCATGTTTCACAACCGAACATTTTCCTGTATCGGAACAGGACGTATGGATTTGGCGCTTCACAAAGAATACTTAGACCAGTTAGCACTGGTTCAGAAAGAGATTGGATTTGATTATATCCGCGGGCATGGACTTTTTTGCAAAGATATGGCAATTTATCAGGAATTTATTATGCCGAATGGCTCCGTGAAAGAAGAATATAATTTTACCTATTTGGATATGGTGATGGACGCTTATCAGGATTTGAAAATCCGTCCGTTTATTGAGCTTGGTTTTATGCCGGAACAAATAGCAAGTGGCGAAGAGACGGTATTTTACTGGAAGGGTAATATAACGCCTCCGGCGGATTATGATAAATGGGCGCGGCTTGTGCAGAATACGCTTTGCCATCTCATGCAGCGTTATGGGGAAAATGAGGTCTTGCTGTGGCCGATTGAAGTCTGGAATGAGCCGAATCTGCCCGGATTTTGGAAAGATGCTGATAGGCAGGAATATTTTCATTTATATGAAGTTACGGCAAAGGCAGTGAAAGAAGTGGATGAAAGACTTCTGGTTGGCGGACCGGCGATTTGCGGTGTTGATGATGTGTCGTGGCTTCGTGATTTCCTTGATTATGTAAAGGAGAAAAAACTGCCGCTTGATTTTGTGACGCGGCATCACTATACAAGTTATGTACCGGACCGGGTAGGACATTATGGCTATATTGATTTGCATGATCCGGATGATGCATTTTCTGTGTTGGAAAAATCGCGTGAAATTGTGGACAGTTATGAGGAGTTTGCCGGCAAAGATATTCACATCACGGAATATAACACGTCGTATATTCCGAATGCGCCGGTACACGATACGTGTTATAACGCTGCGTATGTGGCACATATGCTGTCGAGACTTGGTGACTGCCACGCCTCGTATTCGTATTGGACATTTGGCGATGTGTTTGAGGAATGGGGTGTTCCATTTACGCCATTTCATGGTGGGTTTGGTCTTGTGGCAAACGGCTGTATTCCAAAGCCGACGTTCTGGACATTTGCCTTTTATAAAAAATTAACCGGCACCTGCGTTCACCGTTCCGAGGATTCGCTTATTACAAAGCAGGAAGATGGAAGTTATTATGGTGTTATCTGGAATCCGGACAATGACGGAAAAGGTGAGAAGAAGGAAGTCACTTATACGATTCATCTCCCGGAGAATTATGAACGACAAGAATACTGCAATCTTGTAAAAATTGTCGATGAAGAGCATGGCAATCCACTGAAGGTCTGGCACGACCTTGGGGAGCCGGCAAATCCATCAAGAGCTGAGGTGAATTTGCTGCGTGAAGTGGCTAAGCCATGGATTACAAGCCAGACGGTAAAAGCGGAAAAAGACTGCTTGAAAATTTCATTTTGTTTGGAGAAAAATGCGGTTGCAGCATTTGAATTGAAACCAGTCGAGAGGCAGCAGGACACCGGGTATGACTATGAGCGTGTGATTTCGCAGAAGGTTAAGAAAGATACAGGTGTATATTAGTTTATGATAAGGCGTACAATGGGATTGTATTGTGAGTTGAGAAATGATGAATAGCAAAAGCGAAATAAAAAATGCAGAAAAGCAGATTCGATGTTGATTTTTTGCGCGATCAATGATACGATATAGATACAAGGAGGGAAATGTTATGGCTGACCGCATGGTAAGAATTGAAAAAATAACCATTGAGAATTTTAAGAATGTAGCGTATGGAACGGTTGATTTTGAAAATAAGCGCAAGGAGTTTCGTGCCAGTATTTTAGGCATGTATGGACAGAATGGTTCTGGTAAAACTGCCTTAATTGATGCAATTAAGTTACTGAAATTTGCCTTGCGTGGGAAAACAGTGCCACAGAAATATGCTGATTATATTAAAGTTGATGAGGAATATGCAACATTAAAATATGAATTTGTAGTTCGTTTTGCGCAGATAAACTATCGCGTGTGGTATCAATTTTGTATGAGAAAAACGGAAGATGATTCTTCTACGGAGGAAAATGATACAGCAGAGACAGCGGTTAAAGTGGAATTGTTTGATGAAGTGTTATCGTTTTCTTATGAATCCAAAGAGGATAAGATGCGAAAGACCCCTTTGATTGATGCGCGGGGCGATGAACTGTTTTCGCCTAAAGCTAAACTTGTGGAATTGGTTGGTGAAAAAAAAGATGATTATGTGGACTTACTTGTCACGAAACGGCTGACAAGAGTTACTTCCAGAAGTTTTATTTTTTCCAGAGAGTTGATGAATCAATATCGGAAAAATTGCACAAATAAGCACTATATGGAACCTTTGGAGGCATTATATCGTTATGGGCACAGAGAGTTATTTGTAATTGATACAGAAAGTGTTGGTTTGATTAGTTTGAATAAACTCCCGCTGGTGTTTAAGTACAAAAATGAATATTCAGAGGCGGTGGGAGGAGTGCTGCTTTCTCTCAATGAACCTGCTTTGGTACCGGAGGATGCTTATGGAATTGTTGAAAATGTGATTAAAAACATGAATATTGTTCTTGAGCAGTTGGTGCCCGGACTTAGAATTGGTATTGTGGATTTGGGTTCTGCCATGACAAAAGAAGGAAAAGTGGCGAAACAGATTCAGCTTGTATCTTTGAAAAATAAAAAGGCAATTCCATTTTGTTATGAGTCGGAGGGTATTAAGAAAATTGTTTCGATTCTACAGCTTTTGATTGTCGTTTATAACAATCCAACGGTTACTGTTGCTGTAGACGAGCTGGACGGAGGGGTGTTTGAGTATTTGCTTGGTCAAATGTTAAATATTATTTCTGAAAAAGGTAAGGGGCAGCTTATATTTACCTCTCATAATCTTAGACCGTTAGAAACGATTGATAAGGGATTTATTGCTTTTACAACAACGAATCCTAAGATGCGCTACATTCGTTTTACAAATGTGAAGGGAACAAATAATCTTCGTGATTTTTATTATCGGGATATTGTTCTAGGGGAACAAAGTGAGCAGGTTTATGAGCCTACGAACAATTTTGAAATTGCATTAGCGTTTAGAGAGGCGGGTGAGGGACTTGGCTCGTAGAAAGATTGTGTTTATTATTGTGAAGGGTTTTCTGAATTATATGTGTAATTCTCCTTTTTCAATTCATGGTGATTTCAAAAAATCATGGGAATTTATTGAAGAAAACATGCATTCTATTCAAAGATATACCAATTTACCAATTTGTTTACGTGAAGCAGTAAAAGATACTCCTTGACAAGGAAATGGAAATTCGGTTACACTTGAAATAAATAAACGATAAGGAGGAGAAAAAATGGATGAACAGATGAATAATAATGACTACCAGAGTCAGCCAAATCCGAGTCAGGTGCCAAATCAGAATAAGGACAATTATGCAGTTGCCATTTTGGTCCTTGGTATAGTATCAATTTGCTGTTGTGCTCCTTGTGGTATCGTGGCATTGGCACTGCGTGCATCAAGCATAAATGATATTTCACCGGAAAAGCAGGGCATGGTAACAGCTGGTTTTGTAACTAGCATTATCGGTATTTGCCTGTGGGGAATTGGCTTGATTGCAAGAATTATTATGATGGTTGTTTAAGTAAACCATAGTTTGTAAGGAGGAAAAAATGGACGAACAGATGAATAATAATGGCTACCAGTATCAGCAAACTCCGGGGCAGGTACCAAATCAGAATAAAGATGGTATCGCTATTGCGGTTTTGGTACTTGGTATTGTTTCGATTTGTGGTTGCTGTGTCGCTTGGGGAGTAATCAGTCTTGCGTGCGCCATTGTATCATTGGTATTGTATTCACGTAATAAGACGATGTTTTCGCCTCAGAAAAAAGGCATGGCGACAGCAGGATTTATTACATCAATTATTGGCTGTGTGCTTGGCGCAATCGTACTTGCAGTTTGTGTGGTTGTATTTTGTACAGCAGCATCAGCATCGTACTCTGCATATAAGATGATGTTTTAGTAGAATTGATAATATGTAATAATTGAAATTACATAAACTTAACCCACAATTCATAACCAAACCGCAGTACACCAAAACCAAGAAAAATCCATACAAGTACATAAAGGATATTTGCGCTTAGGTGCATACCGCGAAAATGAGAAAAATGATGAAGAAAACATCCCTTTTTGAAAAGAGAGGGGTGTTTCTTTTTTATGTCATTTATGAGTAATGCCAATGTATGAGAAAGGACAAAGGCGGTATAGACAAGGGCACAGTAAAAGATTGCCGGTTGAAGTTTTAAACTGGTGAGTAAGTCAAAACGAAGCAGAGCTGAAACCGCACGCGTACTGCCACAGCCGGGACAGGAAAAACCGGTCAAAGCATGGAACATACAAGGTGGGAAAATCTTAGTAGGAATAAAAATCCCTGCCTGATACAAAAGGGAAAGACCGAGCATAATAGGAAGAAGTGCCAGACTAATGCGGTAGCATATTTGGGTTGATGATAATTTTCTTTTTGCCATGTCTGCTTCCTCCTTTTGTGTTGTGTGTGGCTTTGGCTGCCCTGATAACACATTATTTTAGCACGTGAAAAAGAGAGTTGCAACAAAAGGCTGAAGTCGCATCAACATATATTGCGCAATAAAAGTCATTCCTTCCTTTTGGGCACATCTCTTGGCGGCTCAAAATCAGAAATGTCGTCATAATCTGATTCAGTTTCGGCTATGTCGTCCTCAAAGAAATCGTCATAGTCGTCACAGGAATAATCCGTATTTTTTGATTTCATTTTATCTTTTTTCATAAGAATCCCTCCATGAGAAATACTATTTCCTATGGAGGGTATTATTATACTTTTAATCTAAAATTATGATTTTATAAGGTCAAATCTTCAACATTAATACCAACGAATAAAAAAACAATTTATGGGCATAACACAGGATAGAAAATCAGTGGCAGATGGCTTATGGATTTATTTTGTAAAAATGGAGGGTGTTATGTCAGAGAAATGTGAATGTGTCAATGTCAGAAAAGTGGTAATTGTCGGCTGCGGTTTTGTTGGCTCGGCGTCGGCGTTTGCGCTTATGCAAAGTGGACTTTTTTCGGAAATGGTATTGATTGATGTGGATAAAGACCGTGCAGAAGGCGAGGCAATGGATATCAGCCATGGTGCCTCGTTTGCCGGTCCAATGAAAATATATGCGGGCGGATATGAAGATGTAGGTGATGCGTCAATTATCGTAATTACGGCGGGTGCCAATCAGAAGCCAAATGAGACAAGGCTTGATTTGGTTCAAAAAAATGCAAAAATAATGACCGATGTTGTGACACAGATAAAAGAACAGGAGTACAAGGGGATTTTACTCATTGTCTCAAATCCGGTTGATATTATGACGCAGGTTGCGATGGAAGTGAGCGGATTCCCGGAACACCGCGTGTTTGGTTCAGGAACCGTGTTAGATTCTGCGAGACTTCGGTATCATCTGGGGCAGCATTTAGGAGTTGACAGCCGAAGTGTGCATGCCTTTGTAATCGGTGAGCACGGTGACAGTGAGATTGCGGCGTGGAGCAGTGCCAATGTGTCGGGGGTTCCATTAAATTCTTTTTGTGAAATGCGGGGGCACTATAATCACGAAGGAAATACCGAGAGCATTGAAGAACAGGTAAAAAACAGTGCCTATGAGATTATTGCCAAAAAAGATGCCACATATTATGGAATTGCGATGGTAGTAAAGCGGATTTGTCAGGCGATTGTGCGGGATGAAAAATCAATTTTTCCAATTTCGCTCCGTATGCATGGCGAGTATGCGCTGGAGGATGTTGTACTGAGTATGCCGGCAATTGTTGGAGCAAGAGGAATTGAAACAACGATTCCAATTTCACTGGATGAAAAAGAGGTTTCAAGACTTCATGAATCTGCGGAAATGTTGCGGGAGACAAGGAAAGAAATTCGGTGATGAACTCCTTTTATTTGCGGGTGCAGGGTACTTTTTGTTTGGATAAACTAGCCGCTACAAGTATAAAAAAACAATAAAGTTATTGAGTTAAGCCTCTAACAATGATATATTAGTTGTTAGGGGCTTTACATGGATACACATAAATTTTACATGACTTTACAATTGTAGAGAGAGGATAATGAAATGTCTATATGGAATGTGATTAATTTGGCGGGTGGCCTTGCAATGTTCATCTTTGGTATGAACCTGATGAGCGATGGCTTGAAGTTGGTAGCAGGCTCTTACTTGAAAAAGATTCTTGAAAAACTGACCAAAAACCGCATTATAGCGATGATGGTAGGTGCGGGACTGACCGCATTGATTCAGAGTTCCAATGCCATGTGTGTCATGGTGGTTGGTTTTGTAAACGCCGGTATGATGCAGCTGGAGCGTTCCGTCGGAATTCTGATGGGAGCAAAGATTGGTACAACGATTACCGGACAGTTGATTGCTTTTAATATTTCCGAAATTGCGCCGGTGATTGCGTTCGTTGGTGTGGCAATTACCATGTTTTCTAAAAAACCTAAGGTAAAAAATGTAGGACAGATTATTGCCAGCCTTGGTGTATTGTTCATTGGACTTGGTGCAATGAGCGCAGCAATGAAGCCGTTAGCAGGCGAGGTTTGGTTCCAGAGTTTGCTGCAAAAGTTTTCTAATCCGATTTTGTGCGTTGTTATCGGTGTAATTTTCACCGTTATTATTCAGAGTGCATCGGCATCCGTCGGCGTTTTGCAGATGTTAGCACTCAGTGGTGTTATGGCATTTCCGGGTGCCTTTCCACAGGCGTTTTACATTATGCTCGGTATGAATATCGGCGCGAGTGTTGCACCGGCACTTGCTTCCCTTGGTGGACGCAAAGACGCTAAACGTGTGGCGTTTATCGTTATTTTGTTTGAGAGTATCGGCATGATACTGTTCATGATACTTACGCAGATTTTCCCGGTTATTTTCGACTGGATTTTGAATACGGCGCCGGGAAATCCGACCAGACAGATTGCCAATGCGAATACAATTTTTAACCTCGTAACAGTAATTGTTCTTTTGCCGTGTGCGAAGTATCTGGTTAAAATTTCCAAATTTGTCATTCGCGGTGAGGATGACAAAGAAGAAGCAGCGCTTCATTATATTGATGAATCCGGTTATCAATCCGGAACGGTTTTGATTGGACAGATTGATCAGGAAGTCGGCAGAATGCATTCTTTGGTTCGTGAAAACATGGAAGCTTCGACAAAAGCTTATTTTGGCAATATGACGATTTCCAAAGAGCAGTTCGAGAAAAATGAGGAAGCAGTTGACTTTTTGAATAAAGAAATTGTGGCAGCACTGATTCGTACGAACCAGCTCGGTGTTTCTGAGAAAGAAGCGACTCATGCCGGCAATCTGTATCATATTGTGACGGATTTGGAGCGTATCGGCGACCATGCAGAAAATGTTCTCGGATATGCGCTGCAGATGAAAGAGGACAAGCGTAAGTTCTCTGATAAGGCATTGAAGAATTTGAAGGAGTTGTCACAGGCAGTGTATAAGATTTATGATTTGGCTTGTGAGCATTTCTCAAATCCAAGCGAAGAATTGTACCGCGTTATTTATGATTTAGAAGCGGATATTGATAAGATGGTTGACAAGATGCGTGCGTCCAACAGTAAGCGCTTGAGCAAAATGAAATGTGAAGCGGTTCAGGGCTTGTACTTTAATGAGATTTTAGTAGACTTGGAGCGTGTGGCTGACCACTCATTAAATATTGCGCAGGCAGCAAAAAAATATGAGATTTACGATGAGGATGAAGATTTGTAAAAATGTCTAAAAATGTAGTCTTTTGCTAGGATAATACATTGCGTTATAACCTCTTTGTTTCGTATAATATCCATAACGATGGATGTTATGAAACAAGGAGGTTTTTTGTTATGAAGCAGACAACAAAAAGAGTTGTCGCATTTTTTGCGGCGATGGGGCTGATGATTTCCGGACTGTCGATGAACGAGCCGGCGTCAGCTGATGCAAAGGCAAAAGCAAAAGTAAAATCAGTTACAATTAAGAATGTAAAAAAGAAGCTGATATTGAAAAAAGGCACTTCTTTCAAACTGAAAGTATCTGTTAAAGTTAAGCCAAATAAGGCGAAGTATAAAAAGGTGACATACAAATCGTCAAAGAAAAAGGTAGTAAAAGTTTCTTCAAAGGGAAAACTTACTGCCTGTCAGGCAGGCACGGCAAAAATTACTGTGCGGTCAAAGACGAATAAAAAGAAAAAAGCGGTTATTACGGTTGTGGTGAAAAATGTTCAGACAGGAAAGAAAGGGCAGGGGGTGGCACCGACTGCAAATGCGACAGTTAGTCCGACAAAGCAGCCGGAAAATGAAGGCAGGCAGACGGTATCGCCAACTGCACAGGCAACGGCAACACCTACCGTGAAACCAACGGCGGAGCCGACACCGGTACCGGATGGCACAAGCACGCTTATGCGCAAGCCATTTGCATCGCAGGGAAGCGTTGGACAGAAATTATCCGAACTTTCAGTTTCGAGCGGAAAAATTGTCGATAGCAACGGAACCGAAATCAAAGGTGCTTACGAGTGGGAAAAGCCGGATACGACGCTTGAGAAAATGGGAAAAACCCATGCAACGGTTAAGTTTGTTCCAAAAGACAGCACATTTGCGGAAATTAAAGGAATTTCGATTCCCGTTCACACGATGAAAAATATTGTTAAGATCGAGAAAAAACCGACCTGCTCCGGTGCAGCAACAGGGAAGAAATTAAGTCAGGCTGCCTTATCCGGTGGAAAAGCTGTAGATGCAGAAGGAAAAGCGGTAGCAGGTTCCTTTCAGTGGGCAAATCCTGAGCTTATGCTTACAACCCCTGGCAGATCAAATTATATGGTGGTCTTTAACCCTTCCGATAATGAGACCTACCGCGAGGTTTCCATTTACGTAAATGTCAATGTTACCGGAACTGCGATTACAAGTGGAACCGCAGATAAAAAACTTGACTTATCCGGCGGTACATGGAAGAATGAGACAGCTTACAGCGGACAGTGGAATGGTACTTTTTACAAGTTGAATGATTTTATTGAGGGCGTTGATTTATCACAGTATGCAACAATGAATGTAACAACGGAGGTATATGACAAAAATGGGAATATACTTTCGGATACATCGACTGGTTTTGTTGGCTTTAAATTGGCAAATAAAAATGGTGACTGGAGTGGTTTTACAGATGCCTATGCAAATCGCACCGGCGAGTTATCTCTTGCGGGATATGCAGGTGAAGATTTATATCTTGTCGTACAGAATATGCAGGCGTCAGTTGGCTATATTGAGGTAAAATCCATTACATTGAAAGCTGGCGAGATTACAAATGTAAAAGATGGCAGTTCCCTGAAACGTGCGTATGGTGATATGTTTGGCAAAGTCGGAAATGCGCTTGTTGGTAATCAGATGACGGACAAAAACTGTATAAACTTTGCTTCATCCCAGTATAATTCTGTAACTATGGGAAATGAAATGAAACCGGACAGCCTTTTGAAAAACTGGAATCCTACATTTTCAGATACAAACCCGGAGGGCTATGTGGATACTGCAAAGTTTACCTATGCATATAAAGACAGCAAATATCCGGTTATTGACATGGATTCGATTGACAATTATTTGAACATTGCTTACCAAAATGGTATGAAAATGCGCTACCATGTATTTGTCTGGCATAAACAGACACCGCAGTGGTTTTTCAAAGAAAACTTCAACAAGAATGGTGCGTATGTTTCGAAAGAAGTTATGGATGGACGACTGGAGTATTTGGTGCGGAATGTTATGACGCATATTTATTCCTATAAAAACAGTGAGGGTGTTTATGTCGGACGCGAAGTGATTGACAACTGGGACATGGCAAATGAGTACACACACAATAACGATGGTGGAGAAAAGAGTTATTGGGATGAAGTGTATTATCCGGACTATGAATATAATGAGAAAAAACACAGTGGAATTTATACACCGGTTTATATCAAAGAAGCATTTGCAATTGGACATTCCATTTTGGAGGACTTTGGTCTGACGGATAAAGTGAGCCTGATGTACAATGATTATAATACTTATCAGGTGGCGGATAAAATTGTTACCATGGTTCAATATTTTAATACGAAAGATGAAGTAAATCCGACGGGAGAAGTTATTTGTGACGGTGTCGGTATGCAGACGCATTTGGATATGGGATATCCGGATATAGAATCCATTGGTACAAATGCAATTGATAAGTTTAAGGCAGCAGGTTTTGAAATCCAACTCACCGAGATGGATTTGACAGATAAAGTGCAAAGTGAAACATCACAGGCAAACCAGATCGTCAAATGGTATAATTTGATGATGCTTCTGATGACAGAAAAGGACAGTGGTGCAAAAATCACCGGTATTATCTGGTGGGGGCCAAGTGATGACCACTCTTGGCGAAGCGAAGGTGTTCCACTTTTGTACAGTAAATACTGGCAGGCAAAAGAACATTATTTTCAAGTGATTGAGGCTGTATCTTCCTATAATCAGGGAGATTCTGAATGGCAGGTTTATGTATAAATAAGACTGCTCCTAAATAGACGAATAATCCCCCTCTTTGGTGCATAGATTATACAAACACCAAATCAGGGGGATTTTTTTGAAAGGATATCATATTCAAAAAACACCGATTGAAGAGCGTGCGGTGGCGATTGCTGAATATATTGTAAAGAATAAGGCAACCGTACGGCAGGCGGCAGGCCAATTTGGCGTGAGCAAGAGTACGGTACATAAAGATGTAACGGAGCGGTTATTGCGGATTAATCCTTCCCTTGCGGCAAAAGCAAGGAAAATTCTTGATGTGAATAAATCCGAACGGCATATCCGCGGGGGGATGGCTACAAAGGAAAAATACAGTCATCTTCACGTAGAAAGACAGATGATTCCGGGAAATCGAATGAGTTAATGAAACGGCGTTAGTCCGGTCTAACCGGGGTGGCGCTGTTTTTGCATATCCAATCGGTAAAAAAAGGAAAAAATGTGTACAAATTTTGAAAATTGAGACGATAACTTGTCATTTTTGTCGAATGTGCTATAATGATAAATATGTATCAAAAACTCGGTAAAGGAGGAAGTTTCATTGGGACAGTCAACCTTTAAAGGGGGAGCACATCCTTATGAGGGCAAGGAACTCAGCATGGATTCTCCAATTCGTGAAATGGATGCGAAGGAGGAACTTGTATTTCCTATGAGCCAGCATATTGGAGCCCCGGCAACACCTGTCGTAGCTGTTGGTGATACAGTGAAGATGGGACAGATTATTGGCGAAGCAAGTGGTTTTATTTCCGCCAACATTGTAAGTTCTGTATCCGGTGAGGTCAAAGCCGTAGAGCCAAGACTTTTGTCATCGGGAGCAAAAGCAACCTGCGTTGTAATTGCAAATGATGGGGAATATCAGCCGGTTGAAGGACTTGGCGCAGACAGGGATTACACCCAGTTGACAAAGGAGGAAATCCGTCAGATTATCAAAGATGCCGGCATCGTCGGTATGGGAGGAGCCGGATTCCCGACAAACGTTAAAGTCACGCCGAAAAATGAAGAAGAAATTGATTACGTCATTGTAAACGGAGCAGAGTGTGAGCCGTATCTGACTTCGGATTACCGCTTGATGTTAGAGCGTCCGGAGGATTTGATTCAGGGACTTCATGTTGTATTATCTCTGTTTGACAATGCAAAAGGTGTCATTGCCATCGAGGATAACAAACCGGAGGCAATTGCAAAACTTCAGTATCTTACGGATTCCGATCCGGATATTGAGGTAAAAGTATTAAAAACAAAATATCCACAGGGAGCAGAGCGTCAGGTGATTTATGTAACGACCGGACGTAAGATTAACTCCAAAATGCTGCCGGCAGATGCGGGCTGTATCGTGGATAATGTACAGACGGTACTTGCTATTTACGATGCCGTATGTAAGACAACACCATCGATGAGCCGCGTGGTAACACTGACCGGTGATGCGATGGCAGAACCACAGAACTATAAAGTCAAATTTGGTATGAGCCATGCCGAGCTGTTAGAAGAAGCAGGCGGACTCAAAGAGAATGCGAAGAAGCTGATTTCCGGCGGCCCGATGATGGGTATGGCGATGTATGATTTGAACACGCCGATTACGAAAACAAGTTCTTCCATTTTGGCAATGAGCGAGGATGAAGTTGAAAAATTTGAGCCGACGAATTGTATTCGATGCGGCCGTTGCGCGACGGTATGTCCGAGTCACCTGGTGCCACAGATGATGGCGCAGGTTGCTGAGCGCAATGATTTGGATTACTTCCAGAAGCTCAATGGTATGGAATGTTATGAATGTGGTACTTGTACATTTGTTTGTCCGGCGAAGAGACGCCTGACACAGATTTTCAAACAGGCAAGACGTGCGGTTATGGACCAGAACAGAAAAAAATAAGCATGTTTAGCCATGAAAATATGCTGCGAAAAGCAGCAGAATGGAGGAAACAATGGAAGAGAAATTATGGAACGTTTCTTCATCTCCTCATGTACGCGACCATTCTTCTACGCAGTCCATCATGAGAGATGTCGTAATTGCCTTATTGCCGGCTACCATCATTGGTATTTATAATTTCCGGTTAAGTGCAGTATTAGTAATTTTAACCTGCTGTGTATCCTGTATGTTGGCAGAATACATCTGGCAGAGATTGATGAAACAGAAGGTAACAACAAATGACTTTAGTGCCCTTTTGACCGGCTTATTGTTAGCATTGAACCTGCCGGCTACGATGGGAAATCCGAAATATCTGTGGATGTGTATTCTTGGCAGTGTATTTGCCATTATCGTTGTGAAACAGTTATTCGGAGGACTGGGTCAGAACTTCATGAACCCGGCACTTGGCGGCCGCTGCTTTTTGATGTTGTCATTCAGTAGCGTCATGACAAGTTTTACGGTAAAAGAAGGAAGTAACTGGTTATATGGTATTTCCGTTGACGCAGCAAGTTCTGCTACACCACTTATGGATGTTAAAGAAGGCGGTTACCCAAGTCTTTTGAAGATGTTTTTGGGAACAACGACAGGAACCATTGGTGAGACATCGACAGCAGCACTTTTGCTTGGTGCCATTTACCTTTTACTCCGTCGTGTTATTGACTGGAAAATTCCGGTTATTTACATCGCAACATTTGCCGTATTTGACATTTTGTATATGGTAATTGCCGGTGCGGCTGCTTATCCGCTTTTGTATGAACTCTGCGGTGGTGGCTTGATGCTTGGTGCATTCTTTATGGCAACCGATTACGTGACGAGCCCGATTACCTCAAAGGGTAAAGTGATTTATGCGATTTTACTTGGTCTTTTGACCGGCTTGTTCCGATTCTTCGGTGAGTCCGCAGAAGGTGTATCCTTTGCCATCATTATCGGCAACTTGTTTGTACCATTGATTGAACGCTATACCGTTCCAAAGGCATTTGGAAAGGAGGGCAAAGCAAATGGATAAGAAAAGCAGTATGATGAAGGACGCCATTATCTTATGTGCGATTACCCTGATTCTCGGTGTTGTGTTGGCAGGCGTTTATATGCTGACAAAGAGTAAGATTGAGGGTGCACAAGCAGATACTAATAAAGCGGCCTGTGCTGTTGTTGTGGCACAGGGAGATACCGTAAAGGATAACGATGCAGAAGCGGTATCCGGTGCGGCTGCTTATTTAGGTAAGCATGACCTTTCGAATGCAGAGGTTAAAGAAGGTGATTTACTTTCCGAATATGTAGAGATTACCGAAGTACATCCGACGGCAAATGGCGGAAAAGTATATCTTGCCAACGCACTCAAAGGTTATGGTGGTAAAATCAGTTTTGCCCTTGGTGTAGATGCACAGAGCGCGATTACCGGTATTGAGATTACCAGTGAGAGCGAGACGGCAGGTCTTGGTGCAAACTGTGAAAACGATGAGTTTAAGGCGCGTTTCAAAGGAATTAAGGCTCCGGAGACCACATCGGAAGAAATGTATAATAAAAATGAGACAACAGATACCCAGGTACAGGCATTATCGGGCGCTACGGTTACTTCCCGTGCGATTACGAGAGCGGTAAAGGGAATCTTGTTCTATGATGCATCCGGAAAGGAGGCTGGTCAGTATGAGTAAAAATGTTTGTGGCGAGCGCCTTATTAACGGTATCGTCAAAGAAAACCCTACGTTTGTCATGATGCTTGGTATGTGTCCGACTTTGGCAGTTACATCTTCAGCCATGAATGGTCTGGGCATGGGATTATCGACAACGGTTGTATTGATTTTATCCAATATGCTGATTTCAGCATTGCGTAAGATTATACCGGATAAAGTTCGTATTCCGGCATTTATCGTAATTGTAGCATCGTTTGTAACGATTGTTCAGTTGTTGTTACAAGCATATTTGACAGACTTATACTCGGCACTTGGTGTTTACATTCCGCTGATTGTAGTAAACTGTATCATCTTAGGACGTGCCGAAGCCTATGCTTCCAAAAATCCGGTTATTGCATCAGCATTTGACGGAATTGGTATGGGTCTTGGATTTACGATGGGATTAACGCTGATTGGTATTTTCAGAGAAATCCTTGGAAGTGGTTCCATTTTTGGATTCACAATCCTTCCAAGCGCAGTAAATATCTCAATTTTTGTTATGGCTCCCGGCGCATTCTTTGTTCTGGCAGGACTTACTGCCTTTCAGAATAAACTGAAAATGCCAAGCGCAACAAACAAAGAAGAAGAGGACGATGAAGAAAAGGAGGTTGAAAACGCATGAGTATTTTTACCATTCTTTTTACGGCGGCACTTGTGAATAACTTCGTATTGAGTCAGTTCCTTGGTATTTGTCCATTCCTTGGTGTATCCAAGAAAGTGGAAACCGCTGCCGGTATGGGCGGTGCAGTTGTATTCGTAATTACGATTGCCTCCTTTATTACCAGTTTATTGTATAACTTCCTGCTTTTGCCAAATGATTTGGTATATTTAAATACTATTGTATTTATTTTGGTAATTGCAGCTTTGGTTCAGTTCGTTGAGATGGTATTGAAAAAAATGATGCCGGCTTTGTATCAGTCACTTGGTGTATACCTTCCGCTGATTACGACAAACTGTGCGGTACTTGGTGTGGCACTGCTCAGCGTACAGAACAACTATGGCGTACTGGCTAGTACCGTAAATGGTATTGGTGCATCACTTGGGTTCCTCCTTGCGATTGTACTGATGGCCGGTATTCGTGAGAAACTTGAAAATTGTAACATTCCGAGCGTATTGAAAGGAACACCGATTGTGCTGGTAACAGCAGGTTTGATGGCGATTGCTTTCTGCGGTTTCGGCGGCGTTAGCTTTTAGGAAAGGAGGAACTTGAAATGACAGTATTTATTTTCTCAGTAGTTCTCCTTGCGGTACTTGGTATCCTGATTGGTATTCTTCTTGGGGTAGCAGGTAAGGTATTTGCCGTAGAGACCGATGAAAGAGTTGAAAAAGTACGTGAGTGTCTGCCAGGGAATAACTGTGGTGGCTGCGGTTATCCGGGTTGTGATGGCTTGGCAGAGGCAATTGTAGCCGGAGACGCACCGGTCAATGGATGTCCGGTTGGTGGAGCACCAGTAGCTGGTAAAATTGCAGAAATTCTTGGCGTGGATGCCGGAAGTTCGGAAAAACAGGTGGCATTCGTAAAATGTGCGGGAACTTGTGATGTGGCAGCAAACAAATATCACTATGTTGGTGAGATGGACTGCCGTCGTGCTGCGATGGTACCGGGACGTGGTGAAAAAGCATGTTCATATGGCTGTCTGGGTCTTGGCTCCTGTGTGGAAGTTTGTCGGTTTGATGCGTTATCCATTCAGGATGGAGTTGCTAAAGTAGATCGTGACAAATGTGTTGCCTGCGGTCAGTGTGTAGCAACTTGTCCAAACCATGTGATTGATTTGATTCCTTATTCTCAGGCATATGCCGTACAGTGTAGCTCAAAGGATAAAGGAAAAGCAGTTATGGAAGTCTGCCAGTCGGGTTGTATCGGTTGTGGACTTTGCGTAAGACAGTGTGAATTTGGTGCCGTAACATTGGAAGATAACATTGCCGTAATTGATGGCACAAAGTGTCAGGGCTGTGGAAAATGTGCGGAAAAATGTCCAAAGAAAATTATTCATGCACAGCAGTAAGAAGAAAAGATAGAAAAGAAGCTACAGAGTGCCTGCCAAATGATAGGCGGTGCTCTGCAGCTTCTTTTTTTCGTTGTACTTTTTTGGTTTTGTACTTGCGGCCGTGCTGTCTGGAAGTACGGTTACGATGCATGATGCCGTTAAATTGCGTGAAAGTAAGGTGGCAGTAATCGTTACTGTTCCCGGAGAAATTCCGGTTACCACACCACGTGAATTTATGGTCGCAACACTTTCATCGGAACTTTCAAACACTGGTTTCTCGGCAGAAGTATTTGGTTTAATAATTGTTTCAAGCCTTGTTCTCTGGGAGAAAGGAACAGAAACCTGATTTTTCATAAACTTAATACTTACCGCATTTGGTGAAACACGAACCC
Organism: uncultured Clostridium sp.; assembly: GCA_937902905.1. Classification (GTDB taxonomy): domain Bacteria; phylum Bacillota; class Clostridia; order Lachnospirales; family Lachnospiraceae; genus Eubacterium_F. The sequence goes on from CALELW010000219.1 coordinate 30,741, forward strand.
GGCATTTGAGGGTGCGGACTACTTTCTTTCCTTTTTTGATAGTAACGTTAATGACCGAAGAACCAACAGCAAGGGCAGATACGCTGGTATATCTTGCATTTGGTCTGTCGGTTTTCACTGTTGCAATTGAAGGTTTTGAGGAAGTAAAAATAATCTTTTGCTTCTTTTTTGCATTATACACGCGAAGCGAAAAAGTGCTTCCAACAGTCATATTTAATTTTTTCATATTCAGCTTTGGTTTTTTTGCTGCGGCGAAAGAAGTGCCGGCCGGTAAAACCAAATTGATGAGAAGTACAAATACCAAAAGAGAGGTAAACTTTTTCTTCATGAAAAGGCTCCTTTCCATTGCATATTTACTTTGTACTGTAACTATAGTATGTGCTTGTGGCACAAACTTGTCACTTTGCCTGAAGGTCTTGAAATTGGTTTTTGAAACTGTTATGATGGAAAAAAACAATAGGAAAAGATGGGAAAGGAGAAGACCATGCAAAGAATTTTAATTGTAGACGATAACGAGGATATCCGAGAGGTTTTAGGTACATATGTAGCGAAAGAAGGCTTTGAACCGGTTGTGGCCAAGGACGGTTTCGAGGCTCTTGACATGTTTAAAAAAGCAAATCCGGCAGTTGTGCTGCTTGATGTCATGATGCCGGGGATGGATGGTTATAAAGTTTGTGAAAAAATTCGTGAACAATCGGATGTGCCGATTATTCTTGTCACTGCAAAAGGAGACGATTACGACCGTGTCATGGGCTTAGACATTGGAGCTGACGATTATATTGTAAAGCCGTTTAATGGAGACGAGGTTATGGCACGTGTCCGTGCAGTGCTTCGCCGTATGGGGCGTTCGGAGTCGACAGAGGAAAAGAAGGTTTTAAATATCAGTGATTTGACGATAAATATTGAGACTTATACTGTTTATGTAGGAGCGGAAAAACTTCCAATGACGAAAAAAGAAGTGGAGACAATGTGGATTCTTGCCGGAAATCCAAGCAAGGTATTTACCAGAGATAACCTGTTAGACAGTTTGTGGGGACAGGATTATTTTGGTGACAGCCGTACCGTGGATTCCCACATTAAAAGACTGCGTGCGAAACTAGATAAAGTACCACATCCAAATTGGGAGATTAAGACGATTTGGGGTTTAGGATATAAGTTTGAACTTACCATGTAAGGAGCCGCTATGAAGAAAATTTTTTGGCGTGTATTTGTTGCATTTGGTACGGTACTTTTGTTTTTTACGATATTGATTGGACTGATGTTTACTCGCTTTAACCGCACAAATATTGTTGGTGCATATAAACAGCAGTTAGGTGATTTGGCGGATGGCGTTGTGACGCGGACGAGTCAGGCGGTAAAAGACCATGAGTCGGATGATTTCATGGATTATCTGCGAGCAATGGAAGATTTTGGAAAAATGCAGAACGTTGATATTTGGATTGTGGCAGACGAATCGAGTAAACATAAGTTATCTGATATGTATACCAATGTGCAGATGGAGGGATTAGACATCCCGAAAGAAACTGAAAATATCATTAAAGCGGCGTTTCAGGGAAAAAAGAAAAGTTACAGCGATTACGATGAAATTTACCAGACGGTTATGCTTCATCTGGCAGTGCCGGTTCGTGATAAAAGCGGTGACGTGTCGGGGGCGGTTGTCGTATCGGGACCGATGGAAATGCAGGAAAATACTGTAATTCAATACGAGAAATATATGCTGATCTGTGTTATGGTAGGAGCATTTTTGGCACTTTTATTATCCTTTTTCTTCTCTAGGCAGCTTGTCCGTCCGATTATTCGGATTAAAGAGGCTGCTCTTGTGCTGGCTGCCGGAAATTATGCACATAAAACCGGAATCCGTCGTAAAGATGAACTGGGGGCGCTGGCAGAGAGCATGGACACGCTTTCCGATAAATTAGTGGAGGCGGAAGAATTCCGAGAGGATTTGGAGCAGAGCCGCCGTGACTTTTTTTCCAATGTATCCCATGAACTTCGCACGCCGATTGCTGTTATGAAAGGTTATGCTGACACGTTAGTGGCTGGATATGTAATCGATGAAAGTAAACGGACAGAATATTTGCAGCGGATTCAGAACGAGTGTAACGGTATGGAACATCTGGTGTCTGACCTTTTGATTTTGTCGCGGATGCAAAATCCGGATTATGAATTAAATGTCGAAGTGTTAAATGTGATTGCCGTGGCACAGGATGCGATGCGTGGAATGCGTATTCTTATGCAGGAGAAAAATTTGACGGGCAATGTTACCTATGATGATGAATGTTCTCTGATGAAGGGAGATTATGACAGAATCCGCCAGTTGTTTACCGTTCTTTTGCAAAATGCCGTAAAATATTCGGACGAGGGAACGGAGATTACTATGCATGTCGCAAAAGAAGAAGGCCTGATTGTGACGACAGTGAGAGATTTTGGCATTGTCATTCCGGAGAGTGAATGGGAAAATGTATTTGAAAAATTTTACCGGGCAAGCAGCCACGGAGAAAAAGAAGGCTCCGGACTTGGACTGGTCGTGGCAAAGAATATTGTGAGTCGCCATAGTGGGCATATTTTTGTTCGAAGTGATGAAAAAAATGGAACTATTTTTACGATAGAATTTCCAGAAACTTCTGAAAATATTTCTTGATATATTGCGATGTTTTCAGTATACTAATAGTATCAAGAAACGAACATCTCCTGGAGTGTTCGATACCTTCTGAATTTTTGAACCTACAATACTTTAAACGGGATTCTTATATCTGTAGTTGGATGTCGGGCCGTCACTGCCGCAAGGTACTATGGTGACATAGCAACGGAAGACAGAAGGCTGCATGCGGTTGCCCACCTAGCCGATAGCTAGGAGTCAAAAATCAGAAGCCGGCATTTCGGGTAATTACGAAAGAGTTGGGCAGCGATTGGTCGCTGCCCTTTTCTATATGTGGAAAAAGAAATGAGGAAAAAACGATGAAAAACGGATTTTTAAAAGTGGCAGTTACGACACCGGATTTGCGCGTGGCAGACTGCGAATATAATAAAAATCAAATGGTTGAAAAAGTGAAAAAAATGGCAGACGAAAAAGTCTCTCTCGTTTGTTTTCCGGAATTTTCTCTGACCGGATACACGTGCGGAGACTTGTTTTTACATGACACCTTAGTGGAGGGGGCAAAAGATGCTTTAGCTGCATACTGCAAGGAGACGAAACCGTACGAAATTGTCAGTGTAGTCGGACTTCCGCTTGACCATAACGGAAAACTTTATAATGTGGCAGCAGTTGTTTATGGCGGGAAAGGTTTTTGTTTTTTGGCCAAAAAGCTATCTGCCAAACTACAGTGAATTTTATGAAGCACGTCAGTTTGTAGAAGCGCCGGCAGAAAATGGAGAGCATTTCTGGAAAGAGGGAGAGAGCGTTCCGTTTGGTGCCAATCTGATATTCACACACCAAAAATACCATCGTTTTTCCTTTGGAATTGAGCTATGTGAGGATTTGTGGACGCCAATACCGCCATCTTGTGAGCTTGCTATGGCGGGAGCACATATTATTTTGAATTTGTCGGCAAGCGATGAGCTGACCGGCAAGGCGGGATACCGCAGAGAACTTGTGAAAAATCAGTCAGCACGTACCCTTTCGGCGTATTTATATGCGGATGCCGGTGAGGGAGAATCCACGATGGATATGGTGTTTGCCGGTCATAATCTGATTGTGGAAAATGGCGTCGTTTTGAAAGAGAGCAAACCATTTGCAAAGGAAAAAGATTTAATTACGGAAATTGATTTGGGGCGACTTCACAATGAAAGACGGCGTATGACAACCTTTACCAATGGACTGAAAAAAGACAACTTTACGACAATCTGGTTTGATTCAAATGTGCCGGAGGAAACAAAACTTACAAGAAGTTTTGAGAAGACACCATTTGTTCCTTCGACCCGTGCGCACAGAGAAGAACGGTGCGAAGAAATTCTGGCAATTCAGTCGTATGGACTTGCCAAACGTCTGCGCCACACCGGCTGCAAACATGCCGTAATCGGGTTGTCCGGCGGTTTGGATTCGACCCTTGCGCTGCTTGTGACTGTCCGTGCTTTTGATACGTTAAATTTAGAAAGAGAAGGAATTGTCTGTGTTACAATGCCATGTTTTGGAACAACAAATCGAACA
>CALELW010000220.1 GCA_937902905.1 uncultured Clostridium sp.
AAAAGCCGGCAAAAATGATGATTGGCGGCTTCCACATTTTTCAAAAGGGGGAAACTGAAATTCGGCAGTTGGCAGAAAAAATAAAGGCAACTGGTGTAAAAAAGATTTATACCGGTCACTGTACGGGGGGAAGAGCTTTTCGGATTCTACAGCAGGAGTTAGGGGATATGGTGGAGCAGTTAAAAGTTGGTCTTGTAATAGAAGCATAGATACTTCAAAAGAAATAAAGAAAGTAACGGGAAAGGAATCAACAGATGAAAAAATACAAAATCACAGATATTATCGAAGATGAATTCGGTTGTGAAGGACGACCGGAAGGCGAAGAACCAATGGTTACAATTATTCTGGTGGATGATACCGGAAAGCAGCGCAGTATCCGCATGGCAGATAAGCTGGCTTATGAAAAAGAACTGGATGTTGGAATGGAAATGGAACTGCCGGAAGAAGAGATAATGACATTAAACGGAAAAGAATATAAAGTGAAAAAACTGCTTGGAAAGGGAAAAGGTGGCTATTCCTATCTTGTGACGGATGGGGAGAAGGAATATGTTCTGAAACAGATTCACCATGAACCATGCAGTTATTATCAGTTTGATAATAAGTTAGAGGCTGAAAAACGGGATTATAAACGACTTATGGAAATTGGAATTACCATGCCAAAGCTACTTGATTTCGATGAAGCACAGGAGTGCATTTTAAAGGAATACATTCCTGGAGATACCGTTTATCAGCAGGTGGGAAAGGGTACGCTGCCGGAAATCTGCCTGCAACAGGTAAAAGAAATGTGCACAAAGTTATATGCTGCACATACAAACATTGATTATTTCCCTACAAATTTTATCCTGTGGCAAAATGTTCTCTATTATGTGGATTATGAGTGCAATGGCTATATGGAAGAATGGAATTTTGAAAACTGGGGAATCAAGTACTGGTCTAAGACAAAAGATGCACAGACACATCAATAAAACTTAAGAGATTCTTAGAAATCTAAAATATTTATAAAAGGATTGCCGGGGACAAAATCTTTGTGATACAATAATCCAAAGCATAAAATACAATCCAGATAGCATTTTCTATCATTCCATTCTGGCAGTCTTAAGTGTTATGACATTTCTGTATCTATCTATGCTTTTTATACCATTTACTAAATAAAAAGCAGGAGAAGTTACAGGAGAATATACTTGCTGATTTCCTGAAAAAGAATCGTGCGGAGGTAGTTGCCATGAGTATTTTCGAATATGATAAAGTGGAAGAAGAAAAGAAACTTCGCAAAGCGGAGTTTGAGGCAGGAGTAGAACAAGGCGAAAAACAGGCATCTGTTAAAGCTGCAACCCGGATGCTCCGGATGGGCAGTTTTTCTTTGGAACAGATAGCAGAAATTTCAGGATTGTCTGTCGATGAAATCAAAGGATTAACAGAATAAAATTTTATAGAATTTAATGATAATATTTCTCAAGAGGATAACCGGAACTTGGTTATCCTTATTTTTGTGCTATAATTCCGATTAGACACGACTAACTTGTGCAAAAAAGGAGAATATGGAACTATAAAAAAGGAAACAAAGAAAACAATTGTTGAGTTTAAAGATGTGGTTCGTACCTATGGAGAGGGAGAGGCACTGCAGTATGCGGTCAATCATGTAAACTTTACCATTGAAGAAGGGGAATTCGTGGTAATTTTAGGACAGTCCGGTGCAGGAAAATCAACTGTGCTTAATATGTTAGGCGGAATGGATCAGCCAACAGAGGGAGAGGTTATTATTGATGAGGAAAAAGTTTCTTCCATGAACGATAAGCAGTTATCCGATTTCCGGGCAGATAAGATTGGATTTATCTTCCAGTTTTATAATCTGCTGCCAAGTCTTACTGCATATGAAAATGTAGCATTGACAAAAAGTATCGTAAAAGATGCAGAAGATCCGGGCAAAATGTTAGAAGCCGTTGGTCTTGCTGACCATAAGAATAAATTCCCGGCACAGCTTTCCGGTGGAGAGCAGCAGCGTGTTTCCATTGCAAGAGCGTTGTCCAAGAAACCAAGAATTATTCTTGGCGATGAACCGACCGGAGCATTGGATTCCGAGACCGGAGTGATTGTATTACAGTTGTTACAGAAACGAAGCAGAGAGAATCAGGATACTGTAATTTTAGTAACCCATAATGCAGATATTGCAAAATGTGCAGACAAAGTCATTCGTATGAAAAATGGAAAAATACGTGAAATTGTGGAAAATGAACACCCACTGGCTGTAGAGGAGGTGGAG
>CALELW010000221.1 GCA_937902905.1 uncultured Clostridium sp.
AGCGGTTAAGACATCGCCCTTTCACGGCGGTAACACGGGTTCGATTCCCGTAGGGGTCATTGCATTTAATGCACATTGTATTGGTTAGATGCATACAATAGAATATGGCGACTTAGCCAAGTGGTAAGGCATGGGACTGCAACTCCCTGATCATCGGTTCAAATCCGTTAGTCGCCTTTTGATAACTGTTATGTTGTTTTGATAAGAAGCAGCATGGCAGTTTTTTTATTCTCAAAGTAAAATAGTAAATGATTTAAATATACATATGCCATTGTAAGGCGTTTAACGTATGATTATTTAAAAGGTAAAATTAAAGGCATAATTTTTTATTGATATACAAAAAAATGCTAGAAAACGCAAAATAAGAAATGTTTTGCCGACAAAGGTTTAATAAGAAATGGATAAGGTGGGAATAAAAGAGACAAAAAAATACCTCCCTGAGTTTATCAGGAAGGTATTTATCATTCAGATTTTAATTACGCAATTTTGATTACACATTTCTGAACTGTGATAGAGTCTCCTTCTTTGTATGGAGAAGTATCTTTCATGTTCGGGATGTACATCATGATTGGGTAGTTAGCACCTGTATCTTTGTCTGTGTCACCATTTACAGCATTCTTAGGAATTGTAAATGTGAAGTTGAAAGTGTAAGATTTACCTTTCTTCATAGCTTTTGTGACAACCTTGCAGTGCTTATGTGATTTGTCTTTCTTAACTTTGGCACCCAGTTTCTTAGCAGAAACATGAAGAGCCCATGGGTAAGCACCTGTGTCTCCACCCTTAGTATAGTTGAAGCAAACACCCATTTCAGGAAGTGTACGTTTACCGGAGTTCTTTACTTTCAAAGAGATTTTCAGTTTACGTCCACGGTAGTCAGGAGAGATGTAAGTTTTCTCACCCCAGAATGTTGCGTCACAAAGCCAGATACGGAATGAGTTGTATTTGAACTCAGAGTAATCAGCTTTGTATGGTGGATGGTTATCCGGGTTAGTAGATTTAGCGAAGTTGTAAATTACTGTACCCTTCTTTGCGTTTTTAACAGATACTTTGCATGTCTGTTTCTTTCCGCCTACAGTTGCTGTGATTGTTGCGGTACCTTTTTTGATACCAAGAACTTTGATGGACTTGCCTTTTGTTTTCTGGCAGTGAGCAATGTTATCATTGCTGGATGTCCATGTTGCACTTCCACTTGCAGTCAATTTTACTTCCTTACCCTGCACAACAGAAGCTTTTTTCTTCATTGCTGCGCTTGCTGTATCATCGCTTGCTACTGCAGCGGTGGTAACAGCCATAGTTGCAACTAAAGCAACAGCTACAACTTTTTTTGAAATTTTAGCGAACATTTCAAATTCCTCCTTTTTTAATATTAAAATGTTTTTTTGATTTTTGTGCTAAATAGACAAAAATCAATCGCTTTGCGTGGATATATTATATCATTTTAATAGTTCAAAATCAAGAGGAAATGAAAATAATTGCAGTACTATTTTTTGCCAAAAACATGACGTTTTTTTGCCTTATTTGAAGTCGTTTGCGTAGCTGCAATTTCCTGCCTTGCCTTCTGGTAACTGCGGATGGTTTCATCCAGTTCACGAAAACGCTTTTCGTCTGACTCCTCTTTTTCACGAAACAAATAATCCAATTCTTTATTGACCTGTACGGAAACTGTATCGGCAATATCTGAGGTAAGACTATCAGAATTTTCCCGGATGGCATCGGAGACAATACGGGAAAGAATGGTTTTAAATTGTATCATTTTATCATTCGATGAAATTTCCGGTTCAGTAACAGGATAAGGAATTACCTGGCCGGATGATTTCGGTGAGAGTTTGTGGTCAATGTCCTTTAAGGAAAAACCGTCTTTCTTCATATTAATAATCTGCTCTAATTGTTTCATTTCTTTTTCCGAATAAATGCGGTGCCCCATTTCGTTTCGAGGGATATTCAAGTGAAGTTCCTCTTCCCAAAAGCGCAGAACGTGAGAGCCTACGTGAAGTTTTTTTGCCGCTTCCGAAATGGTATATTGTTTTGTTTCCATGTAGATAACCTCCTGTTTTAATGTTTTTTTCATTATAACATGGGAAAAATGTCGATTGATTGGACATGCATTGAATGTAAAAAAACAGTGTGACACAGGACGACAAAAAACAAGAAGAATCGGAGCCAAAGCCCCGATTCGACAGAGAAAATTGAATTTATTCGTCGTGATATTCCAGATTTGCAAATTTTGTGTACTGGTTCAACCATTTAAGTTCGACGGTACAGGTTGGACCATTACGCTGCTTGCCAATAATAATCTCGGTAATTCCTTTTTTGGTAGAAGCGTCTTTTGTGTAATATTCATCACGGTACAAAAACATAACAACGTCGGCATCCTGCTCAATGGCTCCCGATTCACGCAAATCGGAAAGAATCGGGCGTTTGTCCTCACGTTCCTCTACTTTACGGCTGAGCTGGGAAAGCGCAATTACCGGGCAGTCGAGTTCTCGTGCCAGAGATTTTAAGGAACGTGAAATATCCGAAATTTCCTGCTGGCGGGAAATGTTCTTTGAACCGCTGTTGCCGGACATAAGCTGAAGGTAATCGATAATGATTAAACCAAGACCTTTTTCCATCTTTAGTTTACGGCATTTACTTCGTAAATCATTGATGGAAATGCTGCCGGTGTCATCGATATAAAGCGTTGATTCGCCGAGGATAATAGAACTCTCGGTAATTTTTGCCCATTCATCATCTTCCAGTTCGCCGATTCGGATTCTTTGGGAATCTACTTTTGAGTTCATGGCAACCAGACGCTTGGCAAGCTGTACTTTGCTCATCTCCAGGCTGAAAATGGCAGTCGGAATATGATTAATCATGGCTACATTTTCAGCGATATTCAATGCGAAAGCAGTTTTTCCCATGGATGGACGGGCAGCAATCAAAATTAAATCGGATGGCTGCAAGCCGGCCGTTCGATAATCCAAATCAATAAATCCGGTCGAAATTCCGGTTACATCGCTATTGTTTTGTGCAGCTTTTTGAATACTCTCAAGAGTTTCCAAGGCAACCTCTTTAATTGGTGTAAAATTTTCAGAGGAGGCACGTCCCTGTATGAGTTCGAATACTTTGCGCTCGGTATCATCCATCAGTTCAGCAACATTGGCGGAATCCTGATAGCACCGGTTAGCAATGTCTTCCGTTGTTCGAATCAGTGAGCGCAGTTGTGATTTCTGTTCAACAATATCCGCATAGTAACGGACATTGGCTGACGTAGGAACGGCGGAAATGATGTTACTGAGAAACTCAACACTGCAAATATCATCAGAAGCGTTTTTCTCATGAAGTTTATCCACAAGAGTAACTAAGTCTGCCGGCCGTCCTTCATGAAACAATTCCACAATAGCAGAAAATAAAATGCGGTACCTGGCATTGTAAAAATCATCTTCATTTAGTTTTTCAGAAGCGAGAACTACCGCGTCCTGATCAAGAAGCATCGAACCGATAACCGCTTCTTCTGCCTCGCCATTATGCGGCATAACTCGTTTGATTACGGTTTCATCCATGATTATTTTCCTTTAACAATTACTTTAAGTTCGGCTGTTACTTTTGGGTGCAGACGGATTGGTACATGATAGGTTCCAATGTTTTTGATTGGCTCCTTTAACTGCATTTTCTTCTTGTCCAAATCATAGGAAAGCTGTTCTTTGGCAGCGGTAGCAATTTCTTTGGTGGAAACCGAACCGAAAACGCGTCCGTCCTGACCTGCTTTAATGGCAACTTCAACGGATTTTGTCTCCAGCTCTTTGGCAAATTCCTGCGCTTTTTCCAAGTTTTCTGCAGCAACCTTTTCGTCATTTTGTTTCTGAAGTTTTAAATCATTTAAATTTTTTGAAGTTGCCTCAACACCAAGATTTTTCTTCAAAATAAAGTTTTTGGCATAGCCGTCTTTTACGTTTACAACTTCACCTTTTTTTCCAACGGATTTCACATCCTCGAGTAAAATTACTTTCATTATATGTCACCTTCTTCTTTCATTTTAGTCAAAATTTGTTTGATTTGTTCGGCGCCTTCTTCCAGTGTACAGTTCTCAAGCTGGGCACCGGCACTGGTAATGTGGCCGCCACCGCCCATTTTTTCCATGACAACCTGAACATTTAACTCATCAATGGAGCGGGCACTGATATAAACTTTGCCTTCGTAGGCAGTTAATACAAAAGTAGCACGGATGCCTTTGATATCAAGCAGGTCATCGGCAATTTTAGCACCAACGATGGTTGGTGATTCACAGTTATCCGCATTACAAGGCGCAATGGCAAAATAGTCCATAAAAATTTCGGTATTTTGGATTGCCTCGGCACGAATTTTATATTCTTCAATGTCCGAGCGGAACATTTTGCGGATACGGATAATGTCTGCTCCCGAACGGCGCAAAAACGCAACTGCTTCAAAAGTACGGACACCCGGTTTGTTCATAAAGTTATTCGTGTCAACCATAATACCGGAATAAAGGGCATCGGCTTCTACGGCTTTTACACGGATTTCCTCACCGGCATACTGTAAGATTTCTGCTACCATCTCACTGGCTGAGGAAGCAAACGGCTCAACATAGGAGAGAGTAGGGTTTTCAAAGGATTCGCCGGTCTGTCTGTGATGGTCGATAACTACCAGAGATGAAACCATCGGAATCAAATCCGGTGCATCGGTGTAGGATGGACGGTTTACATCAACAACCACAAGTAAAACGCCGTTTCCGTTTCCGATAAATTCCTTCGCATTCTCACTGGTAACAAAAGTGCCATCCGGATAATCTTTGTTGTTCTCAAATAATTTCAAAAGCGGTGCCAGCGAAGAAGTTACCTGATTTACAATGATTTTCGCTGGTTTTTCCAGAGACTGTGCAATTCGGTAAATACCAATAGCACTGCCGATTGCATCGACATCCGGCAGACGGTGTCCCATAATAACCACTTTATCAGCATTGATAATGGAATCACGTAGTGCCTGTGCCTTTACACGGGCTTTAACACGTGTATTTTTTTCCTGCTGAATACTTTTTCCACCATAATATAGTAAATTGTCTTTTGTCTTAATGACAACCTGATCACCACCGCGGGCAAGTGCCAAATCAATTGCACTGCGAGCATATTCCTGCCGTTTACGGTAGGTGTTTGCCTGAATTCCGATTCCCATACTAATGGTAATGGAAGTATCATTTCCCACGTTAATCGAGCGGATATCGTCAAGCAGGGAAAACTTGTCTGCCTGCAATTTTGACAGATATTTGTGCTGGAAGAGGAAAATATATTTATCCTTTTCAATTTTACGTGTAATCGCATCAATGCTTAACATGTATTTGTTAATTTTTCGGTCAACCATCGCAGCCAATAAGGAGCGGCGTACATCGTCAACATTTGCAAGGGATTCGTCGTAATTATCGATGTAGAGCAATCCGACATTCACGCGCTGGTCATAGTTTTCTCGGATATAGTGTACGATTTCGGTTTCATCATAAATATAAATGACATACAGGGCGTCACCGATTCCCACCTGACCGGCATTTTTATGAAGCGTATCCGGTGCTTTTTCCAGTGAAACTAATTGCGTAATTGCCTTAAAGTAAGTTTCTTCCACATGAAAATGAAGTTCTGTTGTCTCGTAATTTTCTTCCGGAAGATATTCTTTTGTGAGTGCCGGAATGGCATCATTTATATGGTAGTTTTTTGATAATTTATCGGAGAATTGTTTGCGGAAATTTTTGTTATCCCACACACAGACTCCGTTTGTATCTAAAATACAAATCGGAATGTCTAATTCCGTGGCAAGTTTATTAACCGTGACGTGAAAGCGCATCGAGTAATCTACTAAGTCGCGCAGCACAGCACCTCGTTTGAAAAAGTATAAGACGCTGGCAATGATTAAGTAAAACAAAACGTAAATACTCATAATAATGCCGGCACGCAGGTTTATTACATAAATATGAACATTCATTGCGATTAATAAAAGCCCTAATAAGAGCGGCCATCGCAAATAAGATTTCAAAGTCCCTTTAATTCGATTCTGACTCAACTTTTTACCTCCTCCCAGGAAATGTTCCCAAATTGCATCATATCAAGAATATTATTATATCATGGATTGTAAATGTTGACAAACCCTATTTGATAGATGTATTATGAGGGTAAAATAGAGAACAAAAGAATGAGTAAAGGAGGATACCATGTACTGTAAGAAATGTGGGACAGAATTAAGGGAAAATGATACATTCTGCTATTATTGTGGAAATCGAATTGGATGGATGCAGCGGATGTTGTCAAGTAAGGCATTTATAGGAAGTGTGATTGCAGTTTTTGTTGTTATTGTTGCAGCAATACTTACTTATTTTATATGGACAGGGAAAATTACGATGCCGTCGTTTGATAAGAGCCAGACGACAGAGCAGAACAAGATTGTGGATTCAGGAAATTCCGGAAAGGATTCAAATAATCAGGCGGCAAAAGCAACAGCGACGCCAGCACCGACTGCTACGCCGTATACGTTTACTCCATCGGATGTAACGAAGACGATGAAGAAAGAAATGAAACCTTTGACAGAACGGTTGAAACCTTTTTTGGCATATAGCGCATCATTTTATGCAAATGGTTCCCATAGATTTAAATTTGACACGACCTTTGTGACGACGATGGCAATTTTTAATTTGGAACATTCGGATAAGACACTGCGGTATGGTGATTCGATGTCCAAAGTGAAGAAGGAAGCTAAGAAAGAAATTAAAAAGATTTTTGGCAGCAAGTACAAATACAAATTTGCGTATACGGGAACTTATCCGGGGTATGTGTACCGTCCGACCGGGAATACGATTGTATTTAATTCCATGCGGATTCCGGGAAAAGATTATCAGATGAAAGTGAAAAAGATTACGGAGTATGAAGAGGGTAAATACCGTCTTACGGTAGAAGCATATCTGACGAATGTGGCAAGCAATACCAAAGGGGAAATTCAGAAATATACAGTTCTTGCTGTAAAGGATGAACAGAGTGAGTATGGATATATTGTGGAAAAAATTAAATTAAAGAAATAGGTATAAATTGCAACATTTTACCACCTATAATCGTTATATAAATGAGATGAAACAAGTCTTTAATAAATATAAGAAAAAGGAGTGGTAAAAATGAAAAAGATGGTTATAGGGTTTGCATTTATTTGCTGCCTTGTACTTGGTGTTCAGACTTCTTTAACTAAGTCAAAGGCTGCTACGAATTGGAAAGAGTATAAGACGCTTACTGTAAAAAAAGGTGCCTTTACATTTAAGGCACATCCATCGAGCCAGAAAAAGGAAGCTTGGATTTATCAGGTGAAAGTCAATTCGAAAAAGGGAAGTACAAAGACATTAAAATTTCCTTCCAAAATCAAAGGACGAAAAGTGACGAAACTTGGCTGGACGGAAGATATGGGTGAGGATAATGAATTTTACAGAACCATTTTTGGAATATGGGTAGAAGAAGCACATGATTGTGATGGTTACATGTATAGCTTGAGAAAAACACAGAAAGTTATTATTCCAAAAACAGTTAAAGAACTTACAAATTGCTGTTTTAGTGGTTTGCGTGCATTAAAGCAGGTAACAATTCCTTCTGGAGTCAAGAAGATTCCGCGCTCTGCATTTTATGGATGTAAAAAATTAAAATCGGTGACGCTTCCGAAAAAGTTACAGGAATTTGATCGTGAGGTGTTTGCGGACTGTCCGGCAATTTCTGAAATGAAGTTATCAAAATCCAATAAGACTTATAAAGTTGAAAAAGGTGCGGTGTTATCAAAAGATGGAAAGCAGTTGTATTGGGTTTTACCGGCTAAGAAGAAATATACGATTTCTTCCAAAACAAGCTCGATTGACGCTAACGCATTCCGGGACTGCAAAATAAAAAAAGTGGTGTTGCCGGCTCATGTGATTGATTTGAAAAGCTATGCGCTGTATAGTAAAAACATTAAGAAGATCACGGTAGATACCGCTAATCCGGTATATGCAAAAGATGGACAGTGCATATATAAGAAAGCAACCGGAGAGCTGATTACGGCGGTGGTTAAGAATAATAAAATTGCTATTTCGTCGAAAGTAACAATACTCAATGAGAAAGCAACAATGACGGGGGCTGATAACCGTGCAGAACTTGAGCGGGTCGATATTCCGGAATCTGTAAAAACATTGGAAACGTATTGGATTTTCTTTCATAATCTAAGTACAAAAGTGTATTTTCATTCAAAGACACCGCCTCAGATTAATGCTATTGTTCCCGGATGGCAATACGCAGCGATACCATGTTTTAATCCTGTATATGTGCCACAAGGTTCAAAAGATATTTATGAGAAATGGGCGGAAGATCATTTCCGTTTTGACGAAAAGGATGTTAATTGTGTGGGAATTGAAAAATTGTATACATTTTAGAAAAAAAGAAGTGTTTGCCGGAAAATCGGCAAACACTTCTTTTTTTAGATTCTATGCAATTAGTCCAATGTATATGGCATCAAGGATATGTGACGGGCACGTTTGATTGCTACAGTCAAAGCTCTCTGATGCTTTGCACATGTACCGGTAATTCTTCTAGGAAGAATTTTACCTCTTTCAGACATATAACGTTTCAGTTTTGCAACATCTTTGTAATCAATGTAATCATGCTCTTTGTCAGAACAGAATGCACAAACTTTTTTTCTTCTACGTGGGCCTCTTCTTCTCATTGGAGAATCGCCTCTGTCTTTATTGTAAGCCATCGTTAAAACCTCCTATAAAATTCTTGTATCAAGAGCTAAGCCTAGTTAAATGGCAGTCCGTCTTCGATACCATCCGGAATGTTCATGAAGTCATCATTTGCTGCTGCATTTGGTTGTGGAGCACCGCCGCCAAAGTTTCCACCTTGGGCTGCGTTTGCATCCGCTGTGCTTTTACGCTCTGCAAATTCGATTTCTTCAGCAATAATCTGGACACTGTATACTTTTTCGCCGTTGTTATTGGTGTAATTGTCGTTTTGAACACGACCGGTCATCAACATACGGGAACCTTTGCGGAAATATTTTTCCACAAATTCAGCCTGACGGCCAAATGCTGTACAGTTAAAAAAATCGGTATCAGTATCACCCTGACGGGCAAAACGACGATTTACTGCAATACTAAATCTGGCAATAGCCAATGAATTCTCGCCCTGGGAATAACGAATCTCAGGGTCGCGGGTCAGATTACCCATTAAAATTACCTTATTCATGGAAGACTCCTCCTTATCTTATGCCTCCTGTTTTACGCATAAGTATCTGAGCACGTTGTCCATAATGCGAAGTCTCTGTTCCAATTCAGCCGGAGCACTTGGCTCAGCGTCGAACTGAATAAAGTAATAAAAGCCTTCACCCATCTTCTGAATTTCATAAGCAAGTTTTTTCTTGCCCCATTCATCGACGTTTGTA
>CALELW010000222.1 GCA_937902905.1 uncultured Clostridium sp.
AATAAAAACAATCATTTTCATGCCCTGTTAAAGAGCATGGAAGCACAGTGTCCGAAATCCTTCAAAATTCAGAGCATTACCAGTGATGAAGAAAAAGTTACGATTAATGCAATTAGTACAGATAAACTTTTATCGCTGTCCGCCCTGCAGATTCAGCTTGAAAAAATTGATGGAATTTCCAGTGTGAAAATAGACTCGATTACCGAGACCAACGAAGCACTGACGAAGAAGAAACAATATTCATATACGATAACGTTTGCCTACAATAAAGCGGTAGATGCGAATGAAAAAGCATCCGAGATAGAGGGCAGTCAGACAGAGTAAAAAGAGAGCGGGGATGAAATGATGAAGAATGGATTAACAACCGTACAAAAACGATTGATATTGATTCTTGGCGGATTATTGATTCTGTTGGGAACGGTGATTTTTGTGTTTCAAAGAAATATGGATCAGGCGGAACGCTTGGAAACGGATTCCACCCAGAAAAAAAAT
Source organism: uncultured Clostridium sp. (assembly GCA_937902905.1). Taxonomy (GTDB): domain Bacteria; phylum Bacillota; class Clostridia; order Lachnospirales; family Lachnospiraceae; genus Eubacterium_F. Next base: position 493 of record CALELW010000222.1, read on the forward strand.
CAAGTCAATTACTTAAGTGATTTGCAGACTCGCGTGAATGAGATGAATGCTTCTCAGGCAAAGACGCAGAAGGAAATTCAGAAAAAATCACAGACTTATCCGTGTAAGATGACACAGCAGAAAGCGATTAGTAATATTTATAAAATGTCAGTGGCAAGTGGTGTTCGTCTGCGTGCGATACGTCCACAGGCGGATAAGACCTTTTTTAAGGACGGGAAGTTTATTGTGACAACCGGAACCGATAATGATGCGGAACAGTCCACGGAATCCGAAGAAACAACGTTGAGTGAGGTGGAAAAAAATCCGGAGAAAAAGGTTTCGGTTACGGAGATGGTCGGAAAGGTTTCCCCTTATGAAATTGAACTGACCGGCACGAAAAAACAGATTTTAAAGGCAATTGACTGGGTGGCAAAGAATGCAGAACCAATGTCGGTTGTATCAATCAATCTTACATTTGATAACAGTACCGGAAAATTAAGTGGAACGATTTTAGTTCACTTTTTCAGTCTGAACGGAAACGGAAAGGCATATGTCGAGCCGGATATTTCAGGCATCATTCTTGGAAATGAGGATGTTTTTGGTACGTTTAAGAAATAAGGAATTATAGTTGTAAGTGAGTGAAGGGAAGTGAGAGAATGAAAAGACAGGTACAGGGGTTTTCGTTAGTTGAAGTGCTGATTGCGATTGCTATTTTGGGTGTCGTTTCATTGGCTCTGCTTTCCTTTTTTTCGAGTGCAAGTTATTATTCGTCAACCGGTAGAAACAAACAGGAAGCAGATCTTGTAGCACAATCGGTATTAGAAGAGGTAGACTCCTGCAAGACGCTTATGGATATTGACAGTCAGTTGATGGCGGCGACAGGTAGTGCGTGGACACTTGTGGGAAAAAAGGACAAACAGATGACATTGTCTAAGAAAGTCACATTAAATGGCTCCGATTATCAGGCACGGGTATTATTTGATTATGATTATGACACAACGGATTCCGAGGGAAATCAGGTAGAATCCAAATACAATAATTATGAGCAGCCAAAGCTGCAGGAAATTTATTCAGCAAACAATGCCGTTATTGTTGAATCTGACCAGCTGCAGGCGGCGGTAAGTCATTTTTACTACAAAAATCCGAGTGTCAGCAAAAGCACAATTGAAAGTGGACTTTCAAGAGATATTGTGATTGATATTCAGAATGACACAGAGCAGGAAGGCATTTATCAAATTGATGTTTCCTATCGTTATTCATACAACGGGTCTGAGTTTAGCACGGTAGTGAAAAACCAGAAAGCGGAAAAAGAGACATTGGAAAATATATACATTTTGTATAATCTCCTTCATGACAATGCATTGACGGATTCGGTTGAAGTGAATATGGGAGATTTATCAATTGACGAAGCAAAACAGTTGAAATTTTATTTTATATGCCAGAAGGGAGATGCAGCACCGGCTGCCGGTTATAAAATTACGCTTGGTGGTTCCGGAAATTTCTTGCAGCCTGCTTATTATACAAACGGGGCATCTCTTTCTGCCGGAAGTTTTCAGACGGATTTTGTTACTCATGAAAAACAGGAGAGAATTGCCGGTGTTACGGTAGATGTTTATGAAGCGTCAGAAACGAATTATTCAGAGGATAATCGAATTGTCCGTCTGCAATCATCGAAGGGGGCGTGAAAAGGATGCGAAATACGATAAAAAATATTTGGCAAAGAGAAAGAGAAGGTTCCTCATTGGTTACAGTAATCATTGGGATTCTTTTTATTGCTGCCATTGGAACCATTCTTTTGACGATTGCAAGCCGTTATTTAATTTCGGTAAATGTCGACCACAACGCATCGGATAATTTTTACCAGACCGAAGGAATTCTTGAGGAAGTAAAGACCGGACTTTTGGAGTATGCCGGGGATGCCGGAGAGGAAGCTTATAAAGATGTGGTGGAGCATTACACAAAGACAAAAGACAGTATGCACAAAACTTTTTCTGAAAAATATATTAGTTTGCTGGCATCAAAACTGATGGGATATTCGTATGCATGGGATGAAAGCAAAGTGGGAACAGAGCAGAACTGTGACCTTTCCATTTTGAAAAAATTATCGAAAGTTCCGGATGCCGTTACGACGCAGAAGGGAACGAACTTAGCATTTGCGATTGATGTGGATGCGGATAACCAGTATTCGCTGACCATTAAAAATATGATGATTGACTATACGGACGCTGCGGATTACCGCTCGACAATTCGTACCGATATTTGTATGAAGGTGCCGGATTATAAATTTGAAGGGGATTCTACGTTAGAAGAGATTAAGGATTATATTGTGATTTCGGATTCTTCTTTGGCGGTGGCGAATAATGATAATAACAAAGGTGTCACCTTCCGGGGAAATATTTATACCGGGGATAAAGATGCCGGCATAAAAGTAGAGAGCCAGAATGCAGCCTATTTTTACAGCCCGACCATTATCAGCAGGGGAAGTCTTGATTTGCTTGGCGGTGCGACGGTTTCTTTACAGGGTGAAAAAGCAGCGGGAAATCTGTGGGTACAGAACATCCGCCTGAAATCACAGGGAATGGATTCGGAGTCAACACTGCAGACAAAATTGGATTTGAATGAAAATGCTTATGTGGCAAATGATTTGGATATTGAGGCAAACAATTCGGTAGTTACCCTTTCCGGAAAGTATTATGGCTACAGTTATAATGAGCAGAATACAAAGACAACATCGACGGCGCGCTCCGATTACAGCAGTGCGATTTTGGTGAATGGATTAAATACAACGTTGAAAGCAAAAAATCTGGATAAGCTGATTCTTGCCGGAAGAACTTTTGTGTCGAGAAACGATGAGAGCGGAAATGCTAAGATTTCCGATATTATGATGGGTGAGTCCATCGCAGTAAAGAGTAATCAGATAGCATATCTTTTGCCGGATGAGTATATTATTCCGGAAGATGGAAGAGATGCGGAGGATACGCACAATCCGGTGATTCGGGGAGAAAAAGTTACGATTGATAAAACGGCACTTTTAAATTCGGATATTGGAAAATACTTAGACTCTGCCGAGCCATATACGGCGAACTATAGTAACTCCGGCGGCTATGTATTTTATTATTTGAAATTTAAAGATGAGAAGAATGCAAACGAATATTTCAGAAATTACTATCAAGGTTCAAAAGAGGAAGATGGAGAAACCGTATCCAATAAAGACCAGCTCGATGAGCGGGCAAAACCGTATGTATCTACGGTGGATGATACGAATATGAAATTTTCTTCGGAACTGTTTTTGGTTGCCGGTAATGTGATTCAGAATTATTATGCGGCGGGCGGAAGCAGTATGCAGTCCGATAATTATTTTGATAATGCCGGAAATCCAAATGAAGAATTGTTAGCGGATGGCAGAAAACAGGGTCAGGATTATGTGGGCTATCAGTTATCCCTTCTTGCCTCCGGGGCAACGGGAAGTATGCGTTTGCCGGAAAATGCAAATGCACTAGTTGCAGACCGGCTGATTGATTTTTCAAAATTGACGACGGTTATGACAAAGAATGATGAAAAAAAATCCGGTACGATTTATGCGACACCGGGAGATTATGTCGTAGATGGTTCGATGAAAAAGGGAATTATTATTGCCGGTGGTGATGTCGAAGTACAGAGTGATTTTGAGGGGCTTATTTTAGCCAAAGGAAAAGTGACAACGACAAGAAGCAATCTGAATTTAAAATCCAATATGGTTTTGGTTGGAAAACTTTTGGAAACAGCAAAAAATGACGATAAATTGAAAGAACTGTTTTATGGATATACCGGAGGCGGTGTACAGAATGCAACTGATTTTTCATCCTGTATTTCGTACGAAAACTGGGAGAAAAACTCTTATTAAGCGGAAAATACATTGGAAAGGAGGCAGCGGACATGGAAAAGGTAAAAGAAAGAGATGGATTTTCTTTGGTCGAAATGATAATTATTATTGCCATTGTGGGAATACTTACCGGCGGCATTGCAATTTCTTATAATTTGGTCCGTTCTGCCGATGTAAAGGGGATGGCTTATGATATTGATTCGAGCCTGACGAACTTAAAATCCAAAAACATGGGAAGCAATAAGCAGTTATTTATGCATTTGTATAAACAGTCGGGAAATTATTTTATTGATTATACGGATGAAGAAAGCTACACCTCGTCAGGGGAAGGAGAGTCAGTTGGCGAATCCGGCATTTCCCTCAAATATGATGGAAAAGAATTGACGGACGGAGAAGTCATCACGATAGGAATTCAGAAAAAGGATGGCGCATTTTCCGTTGGCCCTGAAGAAATTGAAGTTTATGACGATAATGTAAATGACTATATGGTGTATTTGGTGAAGGATACCGGCAAACACTATGTAGAAGAATTACAGTAAAGAGTTGATTGTGGAAGGTGATTGTATGAAAGGAAAAGTACGAGCGGGATATTCGCTGATTGAATTGATGATAGCCATGGCGATTTCAGCTATTGTTCTTACGGCAATCATTGGTCTGATTGGTTTTGCAACGAGAAACATGAGAATTACACAGACCTCGGTGGATTTGCAGAACCAGGCAAAAGAGACATTAAACCACATGACGACTTATGTGATGGAGGGAAGCCGTGTCGAGTGGGATGACAATAAAAAACGGCTTACAATAACAAAAGATAAAATCGGTGCAGACCATAAGCCGGAGAGCTCGCTTTCAAGTTATTACTGGCAGGATGGCAATGCCGTTTATTTTGCAAAGGACACCGAGACGAAGAAGGCAGTTTTAACATCGGATAAAAAACATCTTTTACTAGACCATGTAAAAGATTTTACATGTGAGATAAAAGAAGATAAAGAAAAGAAGCAAAAAGATATTGTCCATATTTCAATGCAATTGAAAAATGAAGATATGGCAGAGTTTACCTGTGATAAAGAAGTTGTGATGAGAAATCAGTAAAGGAGGCGGTTTTTTTGAGAACAAGAAAGAAAATATGGTTTTTATATAGTTTGATTCCGATTGTAATCGCCATTGTTGTAGGTATCGGCGTTTATACAAGAGCATTTGGCATGTTTAGTCCGAAAGAACCTTATGTGAAAGGTGAATCGGACTCAATTGCTTTGGATTCTGTGACAGATGAAGGAAAGAACTGGATTGGCGAAATGGGTACCGGAGCGAAGCCGGCAACCTCGGATGTGCCAACGTGTGAAGGAAAAAAAGGAACAAAAGATAATCCGTTTGTGATTTTGGAGATTGTTGCAGATAAGGCGCAGCAGCAGATGGGCTATCTTGCGATGGATGAAAATGAGACGAAACCGCTGGATGTTTTGCAGTATGGTATTGATACTGCGACAGAGAAAAAGCGCTCTTATGTTCCGGGCAGTTCCTCTATTATGGGACAGGATAATTTAAAAGAAATTGGACAGTGGTTCTGCAACTGGAAATATTCGGTTTATAAAATTGGAAAACAGGCAGAAAAAGAATCCATTCCTTATACTGAGATTGCGAAGTTATATAATGTTGAGATTACATCAAACGATTTAGAAAAAGCCGGTGTGTCCACAGAAGCGTTTGATGAGCAGTTACAGAAAGGAAAAACACAGAAATTCAGCAGAGAAGTTTATGATGTTCCGGCATTAATTAAAAAATATCCGGACTTCTTTGAGAAAGATAGCGATAAAAATACGATTCGTAAACCGGCAAAAGAGGATATTAATAACTGGTCGGTGAAAAAGAAAACGGAAGTTGTGAAGGAAGCAGAAGAAGAGATTTACAAGAAAACCGGATATCTTGTGGCTGTAGAGCCGGGCAAAGGTGAATTCGGTTTTGCCAGCGAGAGTGATGCTTCCAATTTCATTTTTACGAAAACGGGAACGGATGCAGACCGCTGGATTTATGTTGAGAAGGAAGAGGATTTACCGGAAGGAGTGCTGGAGCGGTATAATTCAGATGTGGCAAGAATTAAGCAGCGAGGATTTTATGACAAGTCAAAAGGAAATTACTGGTCCAATGTATCAGGTTTATATAAGTATGACAACAATCAAGATGGTAAGGATGCAAATGCATTGACCGGAATGATGCTTAAGTTATCAGATAATCCGGATTTAACCAGTAAGTACGTGAAAGCACCGCAGGAAACAAAAGATATTTATACATTTTCCTACTATGGATTGAAAAATAATAACGTGTTAAAACGCCAGTTGTTCCATTTTACGACGCAGGAGGCATACGATAATTTCCACATGCAGGTTATCTGCATGACACCTTCGGAACTGAATGCGATTGGAAAAAAGGACACCAAAGAAAAGGTGGATATGATAGAGCGTGCGGATATGTTCTATTTAGGCAGTTATGATTCGGAGACGAATAATATTGCGAATGTATATAAGTTATATTATAAATACGTGAAAAATCAGAAGAATTATCAGTATGATTCGTCCAAGGTGGCAGAATTTATGGACGAGGATTTGGACTGGGATTTGTGCTTTAAATTGATATATCGTTTATGTAATAATAAAAATCTGCCGTTAGTCATGACAAATCGTCTTGGCAATTTTAAAAAATATGGAACGGCAGATGTTAAAATGTATCAATCGAAAAAGACGTCGAATGTGACGAGAAAAGCGACGCTTAATAATTTGGCAAAACTTTATATCATTGCGTCACAGTTTGATTTGACGGCGAAAAAAGAAGAGGATGAATCGTACATCCGAACTTTTTATGACGACATTTTGATGACGGGAAAATTAGAGCGGATTGCCTTAAATGATACGGCGAAAACAGATACAAAAACGCCGGCAGATGACACCGGTTATTATGTCAGACCAAAGACAATTGAGACGGATGATTTGACGGAAAAACAAAAGTGTTATTATCTGTGGAATCCGCTTACGTTCTATCCGGAAGCGGATGAAATGGATGCACTTTGGAATACAGACAGCCAATGTACCATTGATGTAGATAAATTTGTTTCCTATGGCTATAACCGTTCTTATTTTGATGTGAATGATGTGAGCAATATTTTTACATCACCAAAGATGGGAATGAAAGCCAAAGGTAGTGACGGCGAACATGGCAACGTGGCAATTCCGCAAAATGCAAACAATGATAGTTATTCGACATTACTTGGTAATACGGAAAATGCTGATGTGTTAAATGTTGCAATGGACACGGCATTTCAGATTATGAATAATCGTCCGGAGACTGTAAATAATTTGGTTGTAAAGGCATTAAGACAGACAAAGAAATATGTGAAATTGGCGGATGATGCGGTATTGATTGATTATTCGTCTGACCGTTCGTATACCAGTGAAACCTCGTATCTGAAGGTTCAGATTCACGATAATAACAATACCGAAGATGGTTTGGTGACAAAGGTTTCATTAAAGAACGAGAGCGGTGAAACGGCATCCGGCTCAAATCTTGTTCTGTATACGACAAAGGATATGACGTCGGCTTGCGAGAAAGCCACTTACAATGGTAAGACCGGTTATCAGGTAAAAACATCAGATGCTTTGACTGCGTATATCCCATATTCAATTAAGGATTGGGCAAAGGGATATAATATCATTGAATTTGAAACGATAGGAAGAACATACAGTCAGCGTAAGAAGAAGGTAATTTCAGGAAAACCTGTGACCGCGCAGATTACGATTGGTGAGCGGACGCTGTTTAGTTTGGAATAAGAAACGGAAGTGGAATTATGCAGAGCATTAAAGAGATAAAGCAGGTATTTGAACAGACGAAAAAAGAGCAGTGGAATGCTCTTTTTTCGCAGTATAAAACGGATGAACGTGTGGGCGTGCAGAAACTTATTACACAGTATGAAAACAAACTCTTGAAACATAAAAAAGAGCAGGAAAGACTGTATCGAATGTTAGAATTCGAGCGCAAATATGGAAACGAATTTTCGTGTATCTGCGGTATTGATGAGGCGGGGCGCGGACCGTTTGCAGGACCTGTTGTTGCAGGAGCAGTCATTTTACCAAAAGGACTTACGATTGAAGGATTAAATGATTCAAAACAGGTGAGTGCAAAAAAGCGTGAGGAATTGTATGATGAAATTAAGGAAAAGGCTGTCAGTGTCGGCATTGGCATGAGTTCACCAGCAAGAATTGATGAAATCAATATTTTACAGGCGACTTATGAAGCCATGCGGCATGCAGTCGAAGACTTGGATGTTGTTCCGGATTTGTTATTAAACGATGCGGTTACGATTCCTTTGATTCCGATTCGTCAGGTCGGAATTGTAAAAGGAGATGCAAGAAGTTTATCCATAGCGGCTGCCAGTATTATGGCAAAGGTTACGAGGGACCGCATGATGGTCGAATACGCAGAACTTTATCCGGAATATGGCTTTGAAAAAAATAAGGGATATGGTTCGGCAGAACACCGTGAGGCACTGAAAAAATACGGACCGTGTCCAATTCACAGGAGCACATTTATTCATAACTGGATTTCCTAAGGAGGGAATAGGTATGGCATATGAAAAGGAAAAAAAGACGGCGGTTGCGCTTGAATATACGCCGGGTGAGCAGGCTCCGAAGGTCATTGCCAGTGGACGCGGCTATCTGGCGGATAAAATCATTGATGTGGCAAAAGAGGAAAATGTGCCGATTCATAAAGACGAAAAACTTGCCCGCTCGCTGTCAGTTCTTGATATTGGAGAATATATTCCACAGGAGCTGTATTCGATTGTGGCAGAGGTGTTGGTTTTTGTGGATGATATGGATAAAATTCAGAGTAAGGTGAAGAAAAAATAATGAATCAACGAGAAGTGGGAGCAAAAAAAGAAGAGCAGGCGGGAGAATATTTAAAATCCTGCGGCTATGAACTGGAAACAAAAAATTATCACTGCCGGTTTGGCGAGATTGACATTATTGCCAGAGAAGGAAAGTATCTTTGCTTTGTCGAGGTCAAGTACCGAAAAAATGAAAAATACGGTGCGCCGGAAGGTGTT
>CALELW010000223.1 GCA_937902905.1 uncultured Clostridium sp.
TATCTCCAGCGTCTAATTTTTCAGCTACATCATCGGCAACCTCTTCAAACAAATCCTCGTTATCTGTATTAACCTCGACGCAATGTAAAAACTCTATCTTCTCAGCAAAATCAAATTTCATCTTTCTTTCCTTCACTAAATTCTAATTTTCTGTATAATAGTCACAATCACCAGAACAGTACTGTTCTCCAATCGGACACATATTTATATTAAGTGGGTTTCGCTCTGCATCATCTGCACAGCATTTAGCCGTTTCCGGCAATATGTCAATTTCGACTCCATCTCTGTATATTTCCATTCTATTTACCTCTCTTAAATTCTAATTTTTCAATCTATTCATCTGATTCTGTGATTGATTTGTCATACAATGCACATTTTGTGCACTTCTAATATTTTTTATTGAATCTATTACGGTTAGTATTTTTATTTTGATTCAGAGGCATATTTACGTTATCGTGAGCAAATATAGAAATCCCCTTGTCAAACAATTTGCTAATAATACTAGTTGCTTCTTCTGAGTAAACCGGAATCATATTCTTGTTGTTCTCTTGTTCCTTGTCTTTCATTTTACTCCTTTTTTAACGAAATCTTCCTTTTCCATACAAATGTTTTAATAGTTGTGCCTGAAATTTTGTTAATCCCTGCATTTTTTAAAATATCAGCTACAACATTATCAGTTGATTTGTCATTAATTGCTGTTGTCATAATTTTCCCAAAATATTTCTTTTTGGAATCAGAAATGACGTATTTTGTTGTATACATACCAGTGTCAATGCCAATTACCAATGTTCCTCCCATAATACAAGAGATTGGCATATTTTTCTTGGTTAATAAATTCAAAGCATTAATCATTGATGTAAAATAAATTTTATTGTAGTCTTTTCTACGTAATTTCTGTACATCATATCCACACTGCAATCCCCTCTGTGGATGGAATCCGTACTTATTTTTATAACCAAAAACTAACATTCCACCATCATAATACCAAATTTTTTTGCTTTTCATTTTTTCACCTTTTTCCCTTTTTACTTTTTACTTTTTATAGAATTTCCTTAATGTCATCATTATTCCTTTGTTCAAACACGCAGGGCAAAGACAGCCATCATATGCATATTTATCCTTAATTGAAAATAATGTGTGACCACAACTTGTAAAGAAAAATGTCCCATTTTTCGTACTCTTTGTTGTATATGTTTCGTTTTCCATTACATTCTAAGTCCTAACTTTTTAACTAGTTATATTATACCATAACAACACTAATTTGTCAATGTAAAATCCCATTCTATTATAAGAATGGGATTAGAATTAATTGTTTTTTATATTATAGAAGTCCTTACTGATTGCATCAAAATCGCATTCGCGAATCATATGGTTCATTATGTAACGAGCTTTAGTGTTTATTTCTTCATCGCTCTTTTCAAGATTTAATCCGGCGGGTTTTTCAATATATCGTATCATATCAAATAAGGCAAGCTTATATTTTTCTTCATTAAACAATTCTTTCGCATTCTCAATTTCTTCGGTAATTATTGCAAAAGACAGGTTATCTGCATTTTCTTTTTTGAATACATCACCATAAACCGAATCGGTGAAAGCATACACATAACCATCTTTTATAGCTTGTGACCTTTTTTCGTATTGTGCAGTAATGCGAGTTGTTCCTTGATAGTCCGTATGTATTAACATATTTATCCAACGCTCCTTTTTGGTTTATATTATTCTCTTATATTACCAATTCATAAAGAAATTAGCAATAAAAAACACTATGCTTCGTTAAAAGACAGAATCTACTTTTTTTCTGCATGACAAGCTCTGCTTTTGTTGAGAAAATGTGTGTTTTATGGTATAATATATGTAGGTGCTACGAGAAAACGGTAGGCGGTTAGCTCTCTTTTGCGGAGGGTATGCCCTCCAATGTCGAAAAGGAGGGATGTATATGGTTACATATGAAGGACTGATTCAGTTTGGATTACTAATCGTTGCAATTGTGAGTCTTGTTTATAAGATTTCGCATAAAAAATAACCGCCCCCTGCCAAGGTTTGCGGTTATTTTTTAACTTATTAACTTTGGGCTGACCGTCTATCAGTAGCACTTCTTTGTATGCTAATACTAACATTATTTAAAGCATTTGTCAAACATAGCACGCTCCGATTCAAAGATTTTTTATCTTCCCATATATTTAATCCATTGGATAAGATATTTTCCGTCCAGATTCGTCTCATCTCCGTCAAGCTGTCGTTTTCCAAACTGCACAAATGATTTTGATTGATAAAATTTAAGCAGATACTCTTTTTCTTCTGATTCTAAGTAGATGGCTTTTCCACCGATAATGCGCTGGACAGTTTCCACGCTGTTGAATGCCAGCTCAATCAGTTCGTCCCCGGTTATGTACTGGTTGTTTCCGTCTGCATAATTTTTTCCTAGCTGTCCGATTAATATGACTGGAAGTGTATATTTCTTTGCTTCAAAGTCAAAGGTTGCAAATTTATGAATCCTTTTTCGTAAAGAATTGCTTAACGCATTTTTGCTGATTGTTATAGTTTTCTGAGCAAGTGTATAATATCCAACAAGTTTAAGGACTTCATTCTCTCCGCTATCGTCCTTGTAGTAGACCAATTGTGTCTCGGATAGTCCCTGCTTTGCAAATTCGACAGCCTTTTGTCTCAGAAAATATTCTACGTCTTTATTTACTTCACACGAAAAATTAGCGAGGATAGACTTTACTCTATCCTCGCCCAATGTTTCTATCATGTCTTTTAAATTAGTTCTCAAGAATTTCGATGCCATTATCCAAACATATCCTTTAATTTTTCTTTGGTCATTTCTTCACAATTCACAGGCGTTCTTTTATATTTTTTCTTCTTTTTTGATTTATCAAGTGCCTCTACCAAATTTCTTCCGAGATATTTCTGATTGATGTCAACTGTCTTGAGTATAGATTTTGTTGCCATACTATCATCTCCTTTTGTACATGTATGCTTTTTCTTTTTCCCTATAATGTAGCCTCTTTCTGTGATTGTGTCGGCATCTTTTGATTTATAAATAAACCATTTTTATTAAAGAAGAAGCAATTACCGAAAGGTAATCACTTGCTACACACCTAGAATATACCATTGGCTTGAGAAAAATGCAATACTTTTTGTGCAATTTTCATAATTGATTATTTTTTATTTTCAAAAAACTACATTTTTTGTGAAGTTTTTACACATATTTTTTTCTACATGAAAGTCTTGAACCCTCTATTCATATAGCTTTTGTGGATTCTGACAAGAGATTTTTGGTAGGGGGGAGTAGTCATTTATATCAAATTATTTGCGAAATACCAATGTGTTAGATTGGTTTCCACCAGTGCTTCCAACTAAACCGTCGCTCTTTTGACAACTCCCCATGCTCAAACTGACACTAGCCGTTGAAGTATCATATTCTTTTCCGTTAACTGAGCATTCTTTGTAACCTAAAGTCCAAAATGCGGATAACGGAAAAGTACAGGTTGCATTTGCACTCATAGTACCTGTGCCAAAAGGATAATTGATAGTTTGAGATATATTTCCGTTTATTTGTAAAGATAATGGATTCGGCAATGATGCACCAGATATGGCATCTACAGCATTTTTGATTTCTTCGCATTTTGCAAGTATTTGTGTTGTAACGCCTGAAATGTCGGCAGTATTTTCGTTAATTGCGCCAGATAATGTTTTGCTTTTAGTGAGCAATTCTTCGTTTCCAATTGCTTGCGTAACTGTGTTGGCTACGTTGGAAATGTCTGATTTTCCGACAATCTCATTCAATGTTGAGTTGTCTTGTACCCCCCCCCTCGACATTTGTGGGATGAATTAGGGATAATGCCCCGATTCCCAGTCCTAGAGTTCCCACTTTCTGTAAAAAGTTTTTCCGATTCATTTTCTTTTCCTCCGTTTCATTTGTTTACATCTAAATGTGTACTATACTTTTAAAATACCACATCTACAAAAAAAAATAAAGCCACTGCTTTCACAGTGGCTTTATTTTTGTACTAAACATTTGCAGGAATTTTATATCCTGCTTCTTCCATCTCTTTCTCAAACTCAGAGATGGATAAGTTTAACCTTTTTGCTCCAATTTCCGGCGAAAATAAACCGTCTTGAACACAGGAAAAGATTTCATTTTTTCTACCAGTATTCATCATTTCATTATCTCTCATTAATAATGTCATATATTCAGTCCTCCATTCTTTACATTCTTTGACATTAGTTACAGCATCTTGCAATTTCTTTGTAAATACTGTTGTCGGACATTTACCGCTAACATAGTCCAGAAAATCTTTCATATCCTCTGATTATACACCACTTTCCTCACTCTTAGCAATAAAAAAGCCCTTGCAACAGGGCTTTTTTATATAAAATCACTGTCAAATTATTTTATTTTTCCACAAACTTGCAACTTAGAAGCCTAACTGACGCCAACATTAACATTAGTTCGTTTGCATCCATAAAATCAATCGTATGCAGACCATCTTGCATTCTTAAGGCATTCCAAAGCCTCTTCATTTGTCATGTCAGCCATTCTCATTTTTCCTTTCAACAAACGTACAGCTTAGTAATCTTACAGAGACAAGCATGGAAAGAAAATCTTCAACGGACTCAAATTCAATGGTCTGAGACTCGCCTACTGCATTAAACATGAGCAATCCATAACATGAATCTTCACCTGCTTCAATTTCAATGATATCCTTGAATGGATTATTTGGTTCGCAATCTCCATCCATGACTTCATTTGCGTAATCCTCAAGCATACTGATAAAGTTATACATAGGAATATTGTTTGAGAAAAAAGGAACAACAATTCGTCGTGTATTGCCTTCACATGCAAATAATAATTCATATTCACATGCATAATACCCATTCATGCAAACAGAAGTACCTACATGATTCATGGTTTCGGTCGGTATGTTTTTAC
>CALELW010000224.1 GCA_937902905.1 uncultured Clostridium sp.
GGAAGAGAAGGCTATGTTACAGGTAACCTTTTTGGCAAAGAAATCGAGGGTTCGATTCCACTGCAGATTGAAAAGCAGGAGGCAGAAAGAATCGAAAGAGAGTGCATGAAAGGAAGCCAGCTCTACCTTGAGTTAGACGGGAAAACATATGATGTGTTAATCAAAGAGATGGATTACCGTCCGATGGACCATCAGATTCTTGAGATGGATTTCCAGGCATTAGTAAAAGGTGAGAAAGTACATTCCGTTGCGGAAGTGATTCTTTTGAATAAAGAAAAAGTAACCGAAGGTGTACTGGAGCAGCTTCTGGAAGAGATTGCTTATAAGGCAACGCCGGAGGAATTGGTTGAAAAGGTTGAGATAGACTGTGCTACTCTGAGACTGGGTGATACGTTGAAAGTAGCAGACCTTGACATTGCAAAGAATGATAAGATTGATTTGCAGACCGACCTTGATACACCGATTGTCAGCATTCTTGCAAGCAACAATGAAGTGCCGGAGGATGAAGAGGAATCGGCTGAAGAATAATGAATTAAATCCCCATGAGTGCTTTGGTTCTCATGGGGATTTTTAAAATTACAGTTAGTATTCTACTTTATAATATGGGGTTAGTATACCGGCTTGGTTTCGAAACCAACTGTGAATAGAGGAGAACATGATATTATGGTGATAAAGCCATGGCTTTGAAATAAGTTCTTCCTCAATGTAATATTTTAAGAGTTTCATATTTTCATAAGTATCTACCAGTATAATAAATTGCATTTCTCCGGGATAATTTTTATAATAGGTCTCCAATTTGTGTATTGCATTTCGGATTGTTTTTTTATTTACATTCTTTATGTATTCAAAATAGTTTTTTCGCTGATTTTGTATACATAGATGCATCTTAAAAAAAGTATCATTATCAGTAATCTTTTTTGATATATCATAGTATACAAAATAAGGATCGAATAACAAGGAATTTAAAACAACCTGATTCGAAATGATACAGTTAATAGTATCAAATATGATTATACCGGCACTATCCGAGCATAGTTTTTGTTGAGCTTCATAGTCTAAAGGAGCCTTTATACGTTTTATATATTGCTTTCCTTTAGCGGTAATATGATAGAAAGCTACATGACGGTCATCAATACTTTTTGGATTATTATTGTGATTATTATGACATAAAATTTCAGCTTGAAGTACTCCCCTGTAGCCTAGGTAGCATATAATGTTGGATAATTTTTCTTCAGAAATTGAAAAATCAAGTAAATGCAAATAAAGATACAGTTGTGAAAAAAGCATACCCTTTCCTGCGGCTAAAATACCTAATACAGCCAAGCAAAGTGAATGGTCTATTTTATTTGGTGTTGTTTTGTCAAATTTATAATTACTAAGGAAGACAGAACAATTTTCTGTGCAAAAAAAGGGCTCCTGAATAATTTCGGTAATCTGTCTGCTAAAAACGTTCTTTGATTTGTAAAAGAAACCAGAACGCCAATGATTGTATTTTGAGGACATGTACTCACCTCCTGAGCAATTTAAGTTGTAGTTGCCAGTTTTAATTTTTTGAAGCCACCCATGCATGGAACTATAATTTTTGCAATTGTATAAAATGGTTGCATATTCCTTTCTTTTTTGTGGTTCTTCGCTAATAAGCAGATTTATTTGCGTGTTTATATATTGCTTTACATCATTAAAAAAGGAATGCATAATATCTAAATCAATGTTTTTGTAATAGTTACTCCATCCACGGTTAAAGGCACCCAATAAAATAAAACGCTGCTCTACGGACAAAGATTTGTTGTGTAGAATTTTGTCAATGCGTGTAAAGACATTATTTTGGCTCTTTTTTGATACCGAAGGAGTATAAGTTCCATCTTGTTTTAATGTGAAACCATATCCTAAAAAATTAAGTTCGGATGGTAAACAAATATTTGTTTTCTCTTGATTCAAAGTAAGTTGTAAATTACTTTGAATAAAAGATGTCACATCAGTTAAAATGTTCTGTGCTTCCGTTTTTGTATTGCAAAAGATAACCATATCATCAGCATAGCGAACAAAGGGGATTTCTTGTTTCTCTAAGTATTTATCTAACACATCTAAATAAATATTGGCCATAAGTGGGCTTAATGCTGAACCTTGTGAAATTCCCATTGTTTTTTTGTCATTTTTCTTGCCCTTTTCTACTACTTTAATTTTAACATAACGTTGAATTAGAGAAAGCAGTTTATTGTCCTTTATTTCTTTTTCTAAAAGTTCAAAAAGGAGTTTATGATTTACGGTGTCAAAAAATTTGCGAATGTCTAAATCAACGATTACCTGCATACCATTGTTAATGTGCATAAGGCAGCTATCAATTGCATCTAAACAGTTTCTTCCCTTACGAAAGCCATAGCTGCTTTCACTAAATAAAGGTTCATAGTGAGGTGAAAGAGCCAGTTGCATAGTATATAGAATCAGGCGGTCAATCATACATGGAATTTCTAATTTTCTTTTCTCATTTTTTCCCGGTTTTGCAATATAGCATGCCATAACAGGTCTTGGTTTGTATGTTCCGTTTTCAAGTTTTTGTTTAATAATATTTTTGTTTTTGTGCCAGTATTCGGAAAATGCATCCATGGGCATTTTATCAATTCCCGGGATTCCCTTTTTCTTATTCAGATGTTCAAGGGCAGTATTTAAGTTATTTTCAGATAAAATTTCTTGCAATGTCATACTAATCGCCTCCGTTCTGTGTAAAAGTTCTAACAAAAGTTTTTTGTATTCCATAGTCAGGAAGTCTTTTTTTTCCTGTTGTATTGCCATTATAAACGCACCATCCGCCAATCTGATTAAGAATAGCTTCTAATTCAAAAGCATCTCGGCGTTTCATGTCGGAACGGTCTTTTCCTAAGCAATCGCACCATAATTCCAGTAAACATATCTCTGTTTTTCCGGATAAAGTAAGATAATTGTCGATAAGCCCCTGCCTCGGATCTGATTCCATGGCAAGCCGCTGGCTTTCTTTTGCCAGACATTCAATATCTTTTTCAAGAAATAGAGGTTCACCCTGTTTATAATATGTTATTGCTTCGGCCCAAAGTTGTTTGATTTCCTCCTCATTTATATCCCATGGTTTTTTGTGGCTTTTTCCGGAAACATTCACCGGCCAGAATCGGCGGTTGCCAGTAATATCACGTAAAAATCCATCGGTTGTATTGGTAGTACCGACAATAATTGAACTTCGTGGATGTGTTGAGACATGGATTTCATAAGGAGCACGATACTGGTCATCCATTCTTGATAAAAATGATTTTACAGTTTCTACTTCCACTTTTCGAATGCCTGCCAGTTCGCTGAGTTCCATAATCCATATGCCTTGTAACTTTTCCGCTGCAGATTTATCTTTCATGTCTGCAATTGTCATGGAATCGGAATACCACGCTTGTCCCATCTTTTTAAATAAAGTACTTTTACCAATTCCCTGTTCACCACATAAAACTAAAATGGTATCGAATTTTATTCCGGGTCTGAAAATGCGTGCAACGGCAGCTACAAATGTTTTGCGTGAAATAGCACGGACATAAGGAGTATCTTCTGCACCTAAGTAATCAATTAAGATAGTATCCAATCGGTTTGTTCCATCCCAATTCAAAGATTTTAAGTAGTTTTTTATTGGATGATATCTTTTTTCTGAACTTAGTGTAGCATAAAGTGCATCTTTACATTTTCTAGGAGCATATATGTGGTAATTATCTTCCAGATACATTTGTAGACAGGGAAAATCCGTAGTATCCCATCCGAAAGCCTCGGTTTTCCATGGAACTGTCCCAATAATATCAAGTGTTTTTTTCATTTCATTAAAAACAAGGTTTTTGAGGTTTGGATCAGATTTTAAAATGAGGGCAATGTTAGGCATTGTACACAAAGCCTCACCATTCATATTACGGGTTAGCCTGTTTTGCCACACATTGTTATTAGGCAAATTCATAACCATCACCTCCCTGTGGTGTGACGTTTTGACTAATTGGGGTAAATTCCTCGTCTGCTGAGACATGTCCATTTAATCCCGGGCCATCTTTAATCTTTTGAATGTTCCCAAGCAAAGAAGCAATTCCCTTGTTTCCTCCGACATTATAGCCATAAAATACGATGCTGACATTTCCATAGCATCCGGAATAAAAATCATTCGGATTTGTAATTGGCTGCACATTTTGGTCGACGATTTGTGGAGGCTGCTTAGACTTTGCAGCAATATAGTAACATCCACGGAAAATAGGGTTATCAGGTTTTTCTATATCCCCATCGTGGAGTGGAGATTTGCAATTAGCAGGAATGCTGCCACCCCATTTGGCTACAGACTTGTTTTTTACATATTCTAGAGTTTCATTAATCATTTCCAGAGTATGTAAATCTTTTTTGTCAATGATAGCGATTAGTGAATATTTTTTTCCTCCGAATAAAGTGCATGGTTCCCAACAGTTCAAATATGCGATTCTACATGGAATAATAATTCTGCTTTTTTTTGCCATATCATTTTTCCTCCTTTGATTCATAGTTTTTGCTTTCGATAAATTTGTTTTCTTCGACAGCTACGCAATAATATTGTAGTATGCAGCTTAGTGCATCAGACAAATTGGAAATACTGTCGATTACTTCTTCTAAAAACATTTTGACGAGTTCATCAGGCATCAAATTCCCCCTTTTTCATTTGATTTACCTTTTGTTTGAGTGGACCTTCAATTAAATTTCGTAAAAAAGGACTTTTTTTCCAGTCTTTTCTTCGATGCAGCTCAGAAATACTTTTGCCGAATCGAAAAAACTCGTGCGCTTTCTTTCGATAACGGATATAATATAAATAGTAAGTTTTGTCGTGTGCTTTGAAGTAAAACTGGAGAATACCTCTTCTTTTGCAAGGTATTGAGTAAATAACATTTTTCCGCATATTTTGTTCACCTCCTTTGTGCTGTATTAACGAGTGAATATCTTGTGTGATAAATATAATAAAAAATAGTAACCAAAAAGTAACGAAAATACGAAAGGGGCAAATGGATGAAAACAATTTTAAAATTAACGGAACATTTATTGATTGATTTATCTACTGGGGAGTGTTATGACCAAGAGGGATACAGTAATTCACAGTTTAGAGAACGCCTTACATCAGGTCAATTAAAACTGCTGAATTATTTTGTGGAGAACAGGGAGCTGCTATGTTCTTTCAGTCAGTTAGAAGGATTATTTGATGATGAGTTAGGCGATTATAAAATGCCGGGAATTAAACAGCAGATATGGAGGATTAAGCAAAAGTTAAATAATATAGATATTAATTTTGGAGCGGATGAATCAAAACGGGTATTTCAATCTGTATCTGGACGTGGGTACATATTTCATATGCCAATTCATGGAAGAATTTATCAACGTAATGCACCTAGTGATTTTTTATGGCACATTACGCCGGAGTTTTGTGCAAATTTATTTCTTCATAATGATGAGGACAAAGAAAAATTACGACATCAATTTTTTTCAGGGGAAGCAGATTGCAAAGTTACAATGCAGGCGGTTTGTAATGAGATGCACTTTATGAATTTGCAATACCTGAATATTTTACAGAGTGTGATGGCGCGGATTCCTAAATCGGATACAATTGCGCCGATTATGCTAATGGGTGATAAAGGGAGTGGAGTATCTACGCTTACATGTGCTTTGGGAAAATATTTGTCAGAAGAAAAACCCAATTGGAATGTATACTATTGTGATTTATCGAGAATCCAATTTAAAGGAAAACAGACACTTAATGAGATATTTATGTACTTAGACGAAAATCATATCGGCAAAGTAAGGAAAAATGTGATTATAATTGACAATCCACAAGATAATGCAGAAATATTTGAATCTATTTATTCGTTCTTTATGCAAAATAATTTTGAGAATATTCATTTTGTTATAACAGGTTATAAAGCATCGTTGCTTCCGTTTTTGAAAGATAGTTCCCTTTTGTCAAATAATATTTTTCCTTATGCATTTTATATCAGTAATCAGGAAAGAAAAACAATCCTATCGTCATCTATACAATTTCAAACGCTGGAATATTATGATTTTCCAACGGAAGTTAAAGTTCAGGCGGTTAATGGAATGGCAGATAGTTATTTAATTATGAAACCTATAGAGAAAGATATTGTTACAAAAATTCTGTCCGATTTAGAATATGAAGTTAAGAATATAAAAGAGTTGTTTTTGGAGTTTGTATATCAATATAATAGTATTTTGTTTGAGAGGGGTATTTCACAGAAATGCATATATATTCCGAATATGGAAATGGAATGGAGCGAGTGGGAAGTGAAGTGCGAGACTCTCGATGCATACTGCAATAAAATATTGTTATCGGAATTGTTTCCATACATTGCGGTACTGAATATATTACACATTCCCGTGACTTTTGAATTAGTTCGTAAAATGACCGGCTATTCCTACCAAAATCGATTATTGCGTCTGTTTTATAAAAAATACGGAAATATATGGTTTGAAAATGGCGAGTTTATATTTCGCAATGAAAGTATTCCCTTTATATTCTTTTCCATGTTTCCTGAATATAAGCCGATGTTTTTTATTCAGGAATTAATTTCCCATGATTATATGGATTGTTCAACATTGCTTCTTTTTATAAAGCACGTTATATGGTATCCGCTTAAATGCTATAAGGATACTTCATGGCATCCGTATGTTGAAAAATTAATAGAAATGCTTCAAAAAAATGGTGCTTATCAAAGGATATGTAATGATTATTTAAAAGATAATAATTTGAAAAATCTTACTGATGTATGGGAGCAGGAGTCTAAACCGGTTATTGATTATGTACATGCACTGAATTTTTTTAATTATTGTCAGTCACAATAGTTGTTGCCAATGTTGCCGATAAAACTGCAAACCTCTTTTTGCTTAGTGTATTCTACTTTCTGGTTTTATCGGCAACATGATAATATATTTGTATTACTTTATTAAAAGAAATAGTATTTTTGTTATTTGCTTACAAAGTAAATATATGGTAATATATTTTTTGGATGAGGAAGAAGATACATAGAGTGGTTGATAAAATGAAGGAGGGATTATGAAATAATTAGCAGCTTTTTAAGGATTTTCCTGAATTTGGAAAAAATAGGATTTAGTACTACAAGCACTTACCCAGCAAACTGACATTTAGAAGGAGGCTTTACTATGATGAAACAAAAATATTTTACTGTTTTAATAGATTGTGTCAAGTTTTTTGTGTAAACATCTTCGATTTCCTGTCTCGTGCTAATTA
>CALELW010000225.1 GCA_937902905.1 uncultured Clostridium sp.
CCGCCTTTTTGGTATTTTTTCATGAATTTACAATATTTCTTGTAAAACTTATAATATTCATCCATGGCTTTTTTGAACTTTTTGTTGATTTTTGCTTTTTTCTTTGCTTGAACTGTGATTGTCTTAGTAGTAGGTGTTGATACAGGATTATAACTTGATATACCTACTCCGGTGAATAAAGTCAGACAAAGCATGATTAATCCAATTTTTTTAAATACTTTTTTCATATAAACTTCTCCTTTATTTGTGTTGATACTCACTAATTAAATTTATAAAAAATGATGGGTAATGTGAAATACGAGGTGATTTAGTGGTGATAGTCATTACCTAAAAATTTAATATGGTGAATATTGTATTTACTTACATTCTAGTCATATGTGGACTATTTGTCAAGTAAAAAAATGAAAATAATCTCGACATATTACATAAAATTCGCAAGAAGTTGCGAAAATAAAACATGTAATTAGCAAAACTGATTGATTTTTTGGAAAAGTTGCATTATAATTATGTATTGGTGATTATGGGTAATGTGAAGTTACTAATTTTTATTGTAAAACGAGGTGGCTAGGTGAAAATAAGTTATAAGAAATTATGGATTCTTCTTATAGAAAAAGAGATATCTCCTGCAACTTTGCGAAAGGACTTAAATATTGCAACGGGAACTATGACAAAACTTAGAAAAAATGAAGAAGTTGCATTATCAGTTCTATTGAGAATATGTGGATATTTAAACTGCAATATAGGAGATATATGTGATGCTATTTCACATGATGATAAAATGTAGAGCATTGGAGGAAAAAATGTTATTTTGTAAAAATTGTGGGAATAAAATATTGGCAGATGAAAAGTTTTGCAAGAACTGTGGTTCAATGGTTTCAGAGCAGACATTAGGTACTGGAGCGACAAGGCAGGCGATTTATGAGGGAGCAATTTATAAGTGTCCGAATTGCGGGGAAGTTTTAGAATCGTTTGTTTCAAATTGTCCAAGTTGCGGTTGTGAGATTAGAAATGCTAGTGCGACAAATTCGGTTGTTACTTTTTATAATGAATTAATGAATGCACAAACAACTGAGCAAAAGGAATACATAATTCGCAATTATCCAATTCCCAATTCTAAGGAAGATATAATGGAGTTTATGCTTTTAACGTCTACCAATATTTTAGGTGAAGGCAATAAAGACATTTTTAAAGCATGGATGGCAAAATTTGAATTGTGTTATCAAAAAGCACTATTGATATTTAGAAATGACAATGATATACATCGTGTACAACAAATATATGATGATTGCCAAAATAGAGTTAAGAATGATAAGGATAAAAAAACAAGACGGAATGTTTTTGAGACAATTGGACGCAATATTATTGTTGCAATAGGTTTAATCCTTTTATTGATAGCGGCAAATGTTGATAGAAGTGGTGGTAATTCTTCGATGTATCAGTTGATATCCATGATTGTTTTAGTTGTATCAGCAATATCTTTGGTTCAAAGGAAAACGGCTATGATGGATTACCTTGTTGCTGCATGCAGTGGGTTAATAGCAATAGTAGTATCCCATTTGTTTCGTAATGGCTCTATGCTTCAACTGTGTGGAGGAATTGTTTTGATTATTGTTGCAGTTAATTATATTAAGTGTTTAGTTTCGAAGAAATAGGAAGGAGAAGCGTTATGGCTATATTTGGGAAGTCTAAAAATGGCGGTTTCATGGATGAAATTCGATGTGATGAATCCTCATATTTGATCTGGAAATGGCATCCAAAAGGTTCAGAACTGAATCATAATATGAGAGAAAATGCAATTCGGTGGGGGTCTTCCTTAAGAGTAAAAACGGGTGAAGTCGCCGTATTTGTATATAAACAAAAAGATGGTACTATGCAGGATTTTATAATGGGTCCGTTTGATAAAAAAATTGAAACCAAAAATTTACCGGTTCTTGCCAGTATCATCGGTATTGCATATGATGGAGGAACCCCTTTTCAGGCAGAAGTTTATTTTATAAATCTGGCGCATATTAACCAGGTGAGATTTGGCGTACCATTTTTTGATGTATACGATCCAAGATTCTTAGACTTTGCAGTGCCTGTTGCGGTAAGAGGGACAGTTACTTTTAAAATAGAAGATTATAAGGAGTTTATAAAACTTCATAGATTGAGCAGTTTCAATCTGGATGAATTTCAGGCACAGATTAGAGATGCTGTATCAAGATATGTGAAAGATACCGTCACGAATGCTCCGGCATCTAATGATATTCCGGTTGTTCAGATTGAAACCAAAATATCACAGATAAATGATGTTGTGGAATATGATATAAAAGAAAGATTAAAGGAAAATTTTGGAGTTTTAGTATCTGGTGTGGATATTAATGCGGTTGAAATTGATAAAAAGAGCGACGGATATCAGCAGCTTATGCATGTGACAAGAAATATTGTAGCTGAAAAAATGCAGGCAGAGAAAGAGGATTATATTGAAAGACTTCGCATTCAGAGAGAAGAAGGGCAATATGCACAGCATAAGGCAACTCAATCTGCTAATATGTCAGCTTTTCATGTTGAGAAACAGGCAGAAGTTGGAATTGCAGGTGCAGAAGCGCTTGGTCAAATGGGACAAAATGGCGTAGGAGACGTGAAACTGGGTGATGGTGGTGTAGGATTTAATCCTGCTGCGATGATGGCAGGTATGGCAGTAGGAGGAGCTCTTGGACAAAATATTGCAAGCTCGGTAAACGGAGCCATAAATAATATACATCCTCAAATAGATACTACAATAGCCCCACCACCAATACCGAGAGCAGGATATCATGTTGTAATAAATGGTAATTCTGCGGGACCATTTGATATGAATACAATTTTGCAAATGATTAATACGCATCAAATATCAGAGGATACGCTATTGTGGACTGTTGGAATGGAAAAATGGGATAAAGCTCAAAACATTTCAGAAATTGCAAAGTTATTACATAGTGCACCACCAGTGCCACCTATGGAGTAAGCATATAAATCTATCAGAGAAAAAGGTCCTAAATAAATGGAAATTATTTAGGGCCAAATTAATTTTCAAAAATATTAATTCAAAAGTTTTTCAAATACAAGTGTAGCTTGAATGCGGTCACCACCCATTAAACCTTTGCTTCCTCCATTAGAGGTAGTAATTGTGTGGAGTCGGTAGCCTTTTTGAGCCTGAGTATTAATTACATTTTCTAGTTCAGAAAGATTTCCTGAACCAGTTCCGATAAACTTTTCTTTTAATGTGACTTGCATAACTACATAATGCAAATCCTTACCGGATGCCCCTGAAAAAGATGATTCTCCTAAATTAAATGCCATAATAATTTCCTCCCTTAAATAGATAATTACAAATTTTTACTTATTATAACATAATTTTTTAATAAAGGGAAGAAAAGGTTGCTATTTAAAATTTTTGCAAAAACTGCAACATTTTACCACTTTCAATCGTACTCTTTATAGAAACAACCCGAGAAGGAGGATGATGTATATGGCAAAAAAATTCAGCAAAATAGGGGTTTGCATGATGTTTGTACTTTCCATGATTTTACCGCAGGCAGCGGTTTCAAAAGCAAAGACAGCGAATCCGTATACCGGCAAAAAGTATGTTTACTGCAGTAATTACAAAGATGGAATTGAACTCTATGGAAAGGATGGCAGTAAAAAGAAAAAGTACACATTGATTAAAAAAGAGTATTCAATGAGGGAAATTTACAAGACGAAAAGTTATATTTATTATTACAAAGTAAATCAGAAAGATTCATCGACCGGTTATGTATGGCAGGTTCCATTGAATCAAAAAAACGGAAAGTTAAAAATGAAGAAGAAAAAGAAATTGTTTTATGTCTACGAATGGCGGGAGTTCCTTTATGCGACGGATAAAAAAGTTGTCTATCGCATAAACAATTCGATTGTATCTTATAATAAGAAAACGAAACAGAAAACGTCACTTACCGGAAAGCCTGTTTATTACAGCAGTATTAATGTTGCAAAAGATGCATCGGGGCTTACTGCAAAGATTGGAAACTGTATTTATTACTCGCGGTTTAAGAGTTATTATAAAAAAATTGATGAAGCTTTTTACCAGTTAAATCTGTCTACCGGAAAACGTAAAAAAATAGTTAATAAGGCTTCGCAGTATGAGTCAAAACGCTACCGTTATGATGATCATGAAAAGTTAGATACACAGGTTGGTATTTCCGGTAAGAAACTGTATGTTCCAACAGAGAAGTGGATTGTTTGTTATGATACGGCAAAAAAAAAGAAAACAAATCTAATTTCAATGGATGTATTAACGCAATGTGTTAAAGAGAAGTTTTCCACAGATGCATTCCATTCGATGCATATTGATAAGTTCTATTTTATCGGCAATACAATGTATCTGCAATTAGCAGTAGATTATCAGTATAAAATTGGAGCATATCAGGAAATTTCATACGACAGAAATTATGTTGTTGTAAGTTTAAATAAAAAGACCGGGAAGTCGCTTACCTATGAGGAAGAACTAAGTTCTTTTTTGAAAGATTATGGAAATGGATATAATGACGGCAATCAGTGTGGCATGCACAATTGGACCGTGCGTACAGGAATGATACTGGATGTGACGAAAAACGGTACATGGATTGGTGAATTTGTAAATGAGAAAGGTGAACTTTTTTATTATTCCTACAACAAAAATACGAAAGTGACAAAACTCTACAACAGTAAAAAGGCGAAAGTTCGTCTTATGCAGCAGGGGCTTAATGATGAAGCGTATGTGTGATTTATACGCTGATGGTAATTTAAGATTTATTGTGACAAACAGCACAACATCCGATATTGAATATATATACAAAAAATGATATAATTTGCATATACTATACACGGAGGTGACTAATATGTTGACATTACAAGAAACAATAAGACCATCTGCTGATTTGCGAAATCATTATTCTGAAATATCAA
>CALELW010000226.1 GCA_937902905.1 uncultured Clostridium sp.
TTTCTGCTTGTGGCGAGAAATACTTTGCGGGAAAAGATAAGAAAAAGCATAAGAAGGTGGAGAAAAGACATAAGAAAAATGAATCCAAGGTAGAATGGAATGTTCAGATGATTCATGCTGAAAACAAGGCAAAGAAATCAAATAACAAAGTAAAGATAGCTATTTTGGATTCCGGAGTTGACTGGGGGAATGATATCGATCTTGCCTATCAGACAAGTCTTGTTCCGGGAGAAGAAGAAATGACACAGATGTTTATGGATGGTTCCGGTCATGGTTCCAGTGTGGCTAGTCTTATTGCAGCAAAAGATAATGGCGAGGGAATTACAGGAATTAATCCAAATGCCGAAATTTATTCGTATCGTGTATTAGGAGATGGGAATAAAGCACCGATAAGCCGAGTGGTTGAAGCAATTTATATGGCAATTAATCATAAAGTAAATATTATCAATATGAGTTTTGGAATCAGTGAGTATTCAGAAACTTTGGAAAAGGCAGTACAGGATGCTGCAGATGCAGGAATTTTGGTTGTTGCCGCAGCAGGAAACACAGGGAGTGAAGGCGTGCAGTATCCGGCTGCTTATGACGAGGTAATGGCAGTAGGTGCGGTGGATAAAGATGGTTCTGTAGAGCAATATAGCGCAAAGGGCGAGGAACTTGATCTTGTGGCACCAGGTGAACTTGTTCGGACAACCGGTTTTATTGGTTCAGAAGAGGTAGTTTCAGGAACAAGTCTTGCTGCACCTCAGGTTGCGGCAGCAGCGTCATTGATTATGGAGAAAAATTTGAATGCTTCGCCGGAATTTGTTCGTGGTCTTTTAAATGAAACTGCTAACTTGTATGGTGAATCCGATGCATATGGAAGTGGACTTTTGGATGCTGAATACGCTTTAGCACAGTATGATAATTATAGTAAAAACTATACAAAAATTAATACACAGAATGGGGTCGAAGTAAAAGCAAACAAGCGTAAAGTTGAAACTTTTGAGGATACTGGCTGTGTAGCGGGGAGCTGGTCTCAGGATAGGCATGAGAATATGGTTACGCAAGGATATTTTAATGTACGCTACGGAGCAAGATTCCCAGATAATGAAAGATATAAGACAAGTGATAATACGTATGTGTTTCGAGGAATGGAAAAAAATCCGTGGTGGCATGGTTATCTTGCAACAAATTATATTAAAGCAGTTATATATGCAACTCGTGTTGGGGATGCTGTAGCTAAATTACCGGTTGGTCAGTTGTGTACAGCTGATACTAATTATTACTCACAGGCGGGCGAAATAATTAATGATTTAGGTTGGATTAATTGGACAACAGAGTTAGCAAGAATGAAAAGTGAGAATACAAATAATGAAAAAGCACAAAAACAAAAAAATACAGCTGGTTTCCACCGAGCTGTTATTTGGGGAATGGCAATTCATTCTGCAACAGATACATATGCACATAGTGTAAGATATAATAGTGAGTATTTGCGACATGTAAAGGGAGATAATGGTATAAATATAGCAGATGATCCTTATACGTGTCATTGGAGATATGAAGATGCTCAACAAGTAGCAAGAAAAATCATGAGTAAGTATACGAAATCAGGAAGTGTAACGACTAGCGATTTGCTTCCGGATAAAGTTCCAACGGAATATAAGTTGTATAACCTGTATACTTATGTAAAAGAAGAAGAGGGCCAAAGCATGGCGGCTGATGTATTAAGTTATTCGTATCAGAATTCAACAAAATAAGTAAGTTATTATTAATAGAAAGTGAGGATGATTGCTATGAAATTAAATATATTACATTGCTTTGCTATGATTTTAATGCTTGGTTATGCGTGTTTTTTTTGCTATGATAAAGCATCTGCCGAGACAAAGAAAATTGGGAACTTCAAATATGAATATGACAGTGCTCCAAACGGGAACGATGTATGGATTACGCAAATTACACCGGTTACAGGCAGTGATATATCCACACTCAAGATTCCGTCCAAAATCGATGGAAACAAAGTGATAAAATTGGGAGCAAAAGACGATACAGATGACTATTTTCAGGATAATATTTTCGGTATGTATATTTTAGAAGAAGATTCCAGTCTCGTACCGGAACAAATTGTTTCAGATGTTGCTAAAATAAAGAAAATAATTCTTCCGTCAGGATTAAAGGAACTGACGCCAGATTGCTTTCATGATATTCAAAAGGGAAAGACGATTTCTGTTCCTAAAACCTTAAAAAAGAATATAAGAGCACTTTGCAATTTGCAATGGAAAAAGGTTACAATCAATAAAAGCAATAAAAAATACAAAATGAAGAACGGATGCCTTATATCAAAAAGTGGAAAGACATTTTACGGTAATTTGGAAAAGAAAAAAAGCATAAAAATTCCAAATGGAGTAAAGACAATTGCAGAGGGTGCGCTTTTTTTAAACGATAATCTTAAGGTGGTTTATATTCCCAAAACGGTTTCGAAAATTAAAGAAAAAGCATTTGGAACATCGAAGTCGCTCCGAATTAAAATTGCATCCAAAAATCAATATTATTATGTTTCAAAGGGATGTGTGGTTAGCCGGAGGAGTGGACGTCTTGTCGTTGCAGGCATTAAAAAAGGAGTAATAACAATTCCGGAAAAAGTAACAGTGCTGAAAGAGGGTACTTCCTTTGTGGGAGGAAAGTGTGAAAAAATAGTATTTCCTAAATCATTAAAACAGATTGAGGAACATTGGGCAGGAACGCTTGGAAATTCTAGTAAAATAGAATATATTTTTCAATCGAAGGAACCTCCAAAAAGAAAGGGGGCTGCATTTTTGCTATTAGGCGGAAGCGTTGTATATGTTCCAAAGGGCACAAAACAAGTGTATGAAAAAGCCATGAAAAAATTTTCCTATGATTTGAAAATCGTAGAAAAGTAAAACAAGTAGAAGGGGGAAAACAAAATGATAGAATTAGAAAAAACATATATATCTTCGTCCATGGAGG
>CALELW010000227.1 GCA_937902905.1 uncultured Clostridium sp.
TGGGTATCTGGCATGCGTGGTTGGCATGCCGATACCCTTACGCGTTTGTTTAGCGCAAGCGCCTACGAAACAAAAACTTTTCTTGATAAATTACGGAACCTAAAAAACCAGTAACGAACACTTCCCACAAACTACCGTTGAAAAACGCCCCCCAATATGGTATCATCACAATAGAATATCAGGGAAGGAAGTACTGCCATGTATACAGTGTCTTTAGAAAAATTTGTCCAGAAAATGAAAGTCAAAAATCTTACACCGGATGTTGATATTTCGGCGATTGAGATTACGCAGTCAGACGTAAACCGTCCGGCGTTGCAGCTCGCAGGATTTTTTGATTATTTTGACCATCACCGAATCCAGATTATCGGTCAGGTAGAGCATACGTATATGGAAAAGCAGGGGATTGAGGAAAGTCTTAAGCAGATGAAACGAATTCTCTCCTATAAAGTTCCGGGCATTGTTTTTTGCCGTGATTTACCGGTGCCGGATGAATTTTTGGAACTGGCGAATGAGTATCAGATTCCGATTTTGCAGTCACACGCTGACACTTCTGCATTTTCCGCTGAGGTGACGAGATGGCTGAAAGTAGAACTGGCACCGAGAATCAGTATCCACGGCGTGTTAGTTGACATCTATGGTGAGGGCGTATTGATTACCGGCGAGAGCGGTATTGGTAAAAGTGAGGTTGCACTGGAATTAATTCATAGAGGACACCGATTGGTTTCCGATGATGTGGTGGAAATCAAAAAAGTAAGTGATGAGACGCTGATTGGTTCTGCTCCGGATATAACAAGACATTTTATTGAACTGCGAGGCATTGGAATTATTGATGCTAAGACACTCTTTGGTGTAGAAAGTGTAAAAAACACACAGTCGATTGACCTTGTCATTCAACTGGAGGAGTGGAATAAAGAGCAGGAATATGACCGCATGGGACTGGAAGAGCAGTACATTGAATACCTTGGAAATAAAGTAGTCTGTCATTCGATTCCGATTCGACCGGGACGAAATGTAGCCATTATCTGCGAATCGGCAGCAGTTAATTACCGACAGAAGAAGATGGGATATAATGCAGCGAGAGAATTGTACAACCGTGTGACGAGTAATAATTTTGGTAAGGCATAGAAAGGACGGATGATATGGCACAGTATTATGTTGGAGTCGATGTGGGAGGAACGACCGTAAAGATGGGAATGTTTTCAGATACCGGAGAACTTTTGGATAAATGGAAAATTCCGACGAGACTGGAAGACAATGGAAAGTATATTCTGCCGGATATTGTGGACAGTATTGAAGAAAAAAGAGAAACCTTTGAAGGAAATATTAAGGGAATCGGTGTTGGCATTCCGGGACCGGTTACCGCTGACGGAACAGTATTAAAATGCGCCAATCTTGGATGGGATGTATTCTCGGTTTCCAATAAACTGGCAAGTTTAACCGGTGTTGGCAATGTAAAAGTTGGAAACGATGCAAATGTAGCTGCACTTGGCGAGATGTGGAAAGGTGGCGGCAGAGGCTACGACAGTATTGTTATGGTGACACTTGGTACCGGCGTTGGCGGCGGTGTTATTTTACAGGGAAAAATTTTGACCGGCTGTAAAGGTGCCGGTGGAGAAATCGGTCATATGACTGTAAATATGGATGAAACCCGTGTTTGCGGATGCGGAAACAAAGGCTGCTTGGAGCAGTATGCTTCAGCAACCGGAATTGTGAATATGGCAAAAGAAAATGTACCGGAAGGTTCTTACTTAGCAGATAAAAAAGTTACGGCAAAAGCTGTTTTTGATGGTGCTAAAGAAGGCGATGCTTACTGCATGGAAGTAGTTGAGAAATTCGGCAGATATTTAGGTGTCGCATTAAGTAATGTTGCTCATGTGGTAGACCCGGAAGCCTTTGTTATCGGCGGCGGGGTATCGGCAGCAGGACAGATTCTATTAGATGTAGTAGAAAAATATTATAATGAAAATTCCATGTTTGCCTTGAAAAACAAGAGTTTTCACTTGGCAGAACTTGGCAATGATGCCGGCATTTATGGTGCTGTGCGAATGGTGCTTTTTAAATAGAAGGAGAGAAAAATGATTCGACTGGAACAGGAACCGCTGCGGACTCATACGACATTTCGGATTGGCGGACCGGCAGCGTACTATTTCATACCGGAACGAGAAGAAGAAATTATCGAGGCACTGGATTTTGCAAAAGAAAAAGGACTTCCTTATTATGTGATTGGAAAGGGGAGCAATATGCTCTTTTCCGATGATGGTTTTGATGGTGTTATCATTGAAATTGGAAAAGGATTGGAAAAAATAGAAATCTCGGATGATGGCGTTGTGACCGCACAGGCCGGTGTTTCGTTAGCTTATATGGCATCCCAATTAGCTTCAAAAGGGTTAAAGAGGTTTGCCTTTGCCGGAGGAATTCCGGGAACATTAGGCGGTGGTGTCGCGATGAATGCCGGTGCCTATGGTGGAGAAATCAAAGATTGTATTGTGAGTGCAAAAGTATTGACAAAAGAAGGTGAGTGCATTGTCTTAGAAAAAGAGGCTTTGCAGCTTTCCTACCGCAACAGCGTGATTCTTCAAAAAGGCTATTTGGTTTTAGAGGCAACCTTTTCCTTTGAAAAGGGAAATCCGGCAGAAATTCAAGAAGAAATCAAGGAGTTAAATAAAAGACGCCGTGAAAAACAGCCGTTAGAGTATCCGAGTGCAGGCAGCACGTTTAAACGCCCGGAAGGACATTTTGCCGGGAAACTGATTGAAGATGCCGGACTTAGGGGATACCGGGTAGGGGATGCACAGATTTCCGAAAAGCATTGCGGTTTTGTAGTAAACCGCGGTGAGGCGACTGCCAAAGATGTGGCGCAGTTAATAAGTGATGTGCAGAATCGTGTGATGGATGAATTTGGCATTAAGTTAGAGCCGGAAGTCCGCATGATTGGTTTTGAATAATAAGAAAAGGGGGAACTTTGCATGAGATTTGTCATAGTAACCGGAATGAGTGGCTCCGGAAAGAGTTCCGTAATGAAAATATTAGAAGATGATGGATATTTCTGTGTGGATAACCTGCCGTTGTCCTTACTGCCTACGCTGATTCAATTGACGGAGGATTCCAGTGAGGAAATTGAGCGTGTGGCACTTGGCATTGACATCCGTGGCGGATACCGCTCGTTAAAAGAAGCTGCTCATGTACTGGATGATTTAAAAAGCAGGGGATATACGCTGGAAATTCTGTTTTTGGAAGCGTCAACGTCAGTTCTTGTAAAGCGCTATAAAGAGACGAGAAGAATGCATCCGCTGGCGCAGGGCGGCCGCATGGATAAAGCAATTGAAGATGAGAGAGCACTTCTTTCCGAACTGAAAAAACGTGCGGATTATATCATTGATACAACCACTCTTTTGATACGTGAATTGAAACAGGAGATTGACCGCATTTTTGTGGAACATGAGGATTTTTGCAACTTTTATCTCACGTTTGTTTCTTTTGGATTTAAGTATGGAATTCCTTCGGATGCCGATTTGGTTTTTGACGTGAGATTTTTACCGAACCCTTTTTATGTGGATGAATTAAAACCGCTTACCGGAGACGACAAGCCGGTATACGATTATGTTATGAGTTCACCAAAGGCAGTTGAGTTTAGAAACAAAATGAAAGATATGCTTGATTTTCTGATTCCAAACTATATTGCGGAGGGAAAAACGCAGTTGGTGATTGCAATTGGCTGTACGGGCGGCAAGCATCGTTCCGTGACATTAACCAATGCGATGTATGAGGAGTATGCAAACACGGAATATGGCTGCAAGAAAGAGCATAGAGATATAGAGAAGGACCGGTTAAGATATATATGTCGTTCGCAGGAAAAGTAAAAGAAGAACTGCTTGGGCAAATGGGAAAAGCCAGACATTGCCAGTTAGCAGAACTAGCGGCGGTTTTTGCCGTGTGTGGGCAGATTTATATGAATGAAGAAGGCGAATGTCAGGTTAAGTTTGTGACAGAAAACTTGACAGTTGCGAAGAAATGCTATATGTTAGTTAAGAGAGTCTTTCATATTGTGCCGGATGTATCCGTTAGTGGACATCATCAGTATTCACTTTTCCTATTGGAAGATGAAGATGCAAGGGACTTTATGAAAGCAATTCGAGTGCAGGAATATTCGCCATTTTCGGCGGAGTGTATTGGACAAAAAGCCTGTTGTAACCGGGCTTTTTTAAGGGGACTTTTTCTGACAAGCGGTTCTGTGACTGACCCAAACAGCGGGTATCATTTGGAAATCGCGGCAGGAGACAGAGAACATGCTGCTCGGATTTTGGAGATTATGGGTATTTTTGGAATTGAGGCAAAAACAATTGAAAGAAAGCATAATTTTGTCGTATACATGAAAGAAGGAGCGGCGATTGTTGACTTTTTGAATGTTGTCGGTGCACACAAGGCACTGATGGAGTTTGAAAATGTCCGTATTTTGAAAGAAATGCGAAATTCCATTAATCGCCAGGTAAATTGTGAGACCGCAAACATTAAGAAGACGGTTTCGGCAGCAGCAAGACAGACGGAAGACATCCGTTATATTCATGATACGATAGGTTTTGGTAATTTATCTGAGAATTTGTCGCAGATTGCGAAACTACGTCTGGAGAATCCGGATGTTTCGCTGAAAGAGTTGGGACAGATGTTAGAACCGCCAATTGGAAAATCTGGGGTGAACCATCGATTGCGCAAATTAAGTGAGATAGCACAAGGGCTGCGATTACAAGGAGGAAAACATGATAAGGAAGAACATTGATGTCAGTTTAGGCGAGGATGGAGCAAGACCAATTGCTATGCTGGTTCAGTTAGCAAGTCAGTATGTGAGTAATATTGAAATCCATCGTGACACTATGACAGTAAATGCAAAAAGTATTATGGGCATGATGACACTGGGACTCGCAAAGGGACAAAAGCTGGAGCTTCTTATTGACGGGGAAGACGAAGAGACTGCTATGAAAGAGATGGAGAATTACCTGACCGGAAAATAGCAGATAAGAAATAGTGATAGTTACAGGCTACTGTCCGAACCGGGATGTTACGGTTTGTATAGCAGCCTTTTTATTTTAGTGAACGGGGGATACCATGGAATTTACGCATTTGCATGTACATACGGAATATAGTTTGTTAGATGGCTC
Source organism: uncultured Clostridium sp. (assembly GCA_937902905.1). Classification (GTDB taxonomy): domain Bacteria; phylum Bacillota; class Clostridia; order Lachnospirales; family Lachnospiraceae; genus Eubacterium_F. The sequence goes on from CALELW010000227.1 coordinate 5,154, forward strand.
CAGTAAAATCAAGGAGCTTGTGAGCCGTGCCAAAGAATTGGGGATGGACAGTCTGGCAATTACCGACCATGGCGTGATGTATGGCGTTATTGATTTTTACCGTGCGGCAAAAGCAGCAGGAATTAATCCGGTTTTGGGATGTGAAATTTATGTAGCACCCGGTTCACGTTTTGACAGGGAAGCAGGAAATGCAAAAGAAAGCCGCTATCATCATCTGGTGCTTTTAGCAGAGAATGATATCGGATATGCAAATCTGGTAAAAATCGTTTCCCGCGGTTTTACAGAAGGATTTTATTATAAACCGCGAGTGGATTATGATGTGTTAGAAAAATATCATGAAGGAATTATTGCGTTGAGTGCGTGTCTCGCAGGTTCGATTCCAAGTTTTTTGCGCCGTGGGCTGTATGATGAGGCAAAGCAGGAAGCGTACCGGTTGCAAGGAATTTTTGGTGAAAATAATTTCTTTTTAGAACTTCAAGATCATGGCATTCCGGATCAAAAGACGGTCAATCAGGGACTGCTTCGTCTGCATCAGGAGACAGGGATTGATTTGGTGGCGACGAACGACGTCCACTACATTTACGATTCGGATGCGGAAGCGCACGACATTCTTTTGTGCATCCAGACCGGAAAGAAAGTCAGTGACACCGACCGTATGCGCTACGAGGGTGGACAGTATTATTTGAAATCTGCCGAGGAGATGGCGGCATTATTTCCTTATGCCAAAGAGGCAATTGAAAACACTCATAAAATCGCTGAGAGATGCCATGTTGAAATTGAGTTTGGAGATTATAAACTGCCGCACTTTGATGTGCCGGAGGGAGAGAATTCTGAAAGTTACCTGCGAAAACTCTGCAAAGAGGGCCTATATAAACGCTATCCGGAAAAACAGGCAGAGCAGTTAGAAGAACGGTTAAATTACGAGCTTGATACCATTTCCACGATGGGATTTGTTGATTACTTTTTGATTGTTTGGGATTTTATTAAATATGCGAAAGACCATGGAATTCCGGTAGGACCGGGGCGTGGTTCTGCAGCCGGTTCTTTGGTGGCGTATTCTTTGAATATTACGGACTTGATTGATCCGATTAAATATAACCTTTTGTTTGAGCGTTTTCTAAATCCGGAACGTGTGACGATGCCGGATATTGATATTGACTTCTGCTATGAAAGACGCCAGGAAGTCATAGATTATGTGACGAGAAAATACGGAGCCGACCATGTCGTGCAGATTGTTACATTTGGTACGATGTCAGCGCGTATGGTAATCCGCGATGTCGGACGTGTGTTAGACCTTCCGTATGCGTATGTAGACAGTGTGGCAAAAGCGATTCCGATGGAGCTTGGTATTACGATTGCAAAAGCGATGAAAATGAATCCGGAACTGCGCACGATGTACGAAACGGATGATTCAGCGAAAAAACTGATTGATATGGCAATGCGTTTGGAGGGACTTCCGCGGCATACTTCTGTTCATGCGGCGGGTGTTGTAATCAGTCCAAAACCGGTCGATGAATTCGTTCCGCTTTCGCGGGCTTCCGATGGCAACATTACGACGCAGTACACGATGGTAACGTTAGAGGAATTAGGTCTTTTGAAAATGGATTTTCTGGGGCTTCGCACACTGACGGTAATCCAGAATGCGATTCATGGTGCGTTTGATGTACATGACATTGACTATAATGATAAAGAAGTATTTGATATGATAAGTTCCGGACACACAGAAGGTGTGTTCCAGTTGGAAAGTGCGGGGATGAAAAACTTCATGAAAGAGTTAAAGCCGCACAGCATGGAAGATATTATCGCCGGAATTTCTTTGTATCGTCCGGGACCGATGGATTTTATTCCGAAATATATAGAGGGAAAAAATAATCAGGATAACATTCAGTATGACTGCAAGGAATTAGAGCCGATTTTAGCACCGACCTATGGCTGTATTGTTTATCAAGAGCAGGTTATGCAAATTGTGCGTGATTTGGCCGGATACAGTTATGGGCGAAGCGACCAGGTGCGCCGTGCCATGTCTAAGAAAAAAGCAGATGTCATGGAGAAGGAAAAGAATTATTTCATCTATGGCAATGAAGAAATTGGCGTGGAAGGCTGTATTAAGCGGGGAATCCCGGAAGAAGTGGCAATTAAAATATTTGATGATATGACCGATTTTGCGAAATACGCGTTTAACAAATCTCATGCGGCGGCTTACGCTGTCGTTTCGTACCAGACGGCATATCTAAAATGTCATTATCCGGTTGATTTTATGGCGGCACTGATGACCTCTTTTATGGAGCATACCGGCAAAATTACGGAGTACATTATGAACTGCCGTAAAATGGGAATTGAAATTCTGCCGCCGGATATCAACGAAGGAGAGTATCGTTTTACGCCGTATGAAGGAAATATCCGCTATGGCCTTGCTGCTATCAAAGGAGTCGGCAGACCGGTTATTGATGAAATTGTGGCAGAGCGCAAACTCGGCGGCAGATACCGCTCATTGAAGGATTTCTGCATGCGCTTATCAGGAAAATCGGTGAATAAACGAACCGTCGAAAGTTTTATTAAGTCGGGAGCACTTGACAGTCTGCCGGGCACCAGAAAGCAGAAAATGTATTCTTACATCAGCATTATGGATGGTGTAAATCAGGAGAAGAAAGGAACGCTTTCCGGTCAGATGTCCTTGTTTGATTTTGCTAGTCCGGAAGAACAAAAAGAGTTAGAAGTAAAAATGCCGGATGTAGGTGAATACGAAAAAGAAGAAATTTTAAGTTTTGAAAAAGAAGTATTAGGCGTGTATATCAGTGGTCATCCGCTGGAAGAATATGTGGCAACATTAGAGAAAAATATTACACGCACGACGGCTGACTTTGAAGCGGTTGACGGCGAGACGGAGCCGAAGGTGAAAGACCAGGAGAGAGCGGTTATCGGCGGTATGATTACCGGACGGACGGTAAAAGCAACCCGGACGAATAACATGATGGCATTTCTTACGGTGGAAGATTTGTACGGAACGGTAGAAGTTATTGTCTTTCCACGTGATTATGAAAAATACCGCACACTTTTAGAGGAAGATGCAAAAGTATTTATTCAGGGGCGTGTGACGGTTGAGGAGGACAAGCCTGCGAAGCTCATTTGCTCCGGTGTTGTGCCATTTGACGCCGTGGAAAAAGAACTGTGGATTCAATTTCCGACACGTGCGGATTATGAAGAAGCAGAGCAGACTTTATTTGCCATTCTTGGAAATTACGATGGCACGGAAAATGTTTATATTTATTTGTCGAAAGACCGTGCGAGAAAACTTTTGCCAAAGAGCCGGTGCACGAAAGTATGTAAAGAATTGTTATCGGAATTGTATGAAAAATTCGGTGAGGATAATGTGAAAGTTACGGAAAAGAGTATTGAAAAAAGTTTCCGGGCATAGTAAAATATAAATGTGTGTGACAAAAAATGATAAATGAAACAGATAAAACATAAAATTGGAGGAAATCGGATTATGGCGAAAAAGGTAAATACGATTGGTGTATTAACAAGTGGTGGCGATGCGCCGGGAATGAATGCTGCGATTCGTGCAGTAGTCAGAGCCGGCATTTCCAGCGGCTTAAATGTAAAAGGAATCCGCCGTGGATATGCAGGACTTTTGGAAGAAGATATTATTGACATGGACACGATGAGCGTTACGGATATCGTTCAGCGTGGCGGCACAATTTTATTTACTTCCCGCTGCAAAGAGATGATGACTCCGGAAGGTCAGCAGAAGGCTGCTGATATTTGCCGCAAACATGGTATTGATGGTATGGTTGTAATCGGGGGTGACGGTTCTTTCCGTGGTGCACAGAAACTCTCCGCAAATGGAATTAACACAATTGGTATCCCGGGAACAATTGACTTGGATATTGCCTGCACCGAATATACGATTGGATTTGATACCGCCTGCAATACGGCGATGGAAGCCATTGATAAGGTTCGTGATACCTCCGCTTCCCACGAGCGATGCAGTATCATTGAGGTAATGGGAAGAACGGCCGGACACATTGCATTATGGTGTGGTATTTCCAATGGTTCTGAGTACGTTTTGATTCCGGAGCGTGCCGAAGAAAACGATGAAGAAGAAATCATCCAAAAGATTCTTTCCAAACGTCGTATCGGAAAGAAACATCATATTATTGTAAATGCAGAGGGTGTTGGACATTCTCATGAAATGGCAAAACGAATTGAAGAAGCAACCGGTATTGAGACGCGTGCAACGGTAATCGGACACATCCAGCGTGGTGGCAATCCTTCTTGCCGCGACCGTGTGTATGCATCAGCAATGGGGGCAAGAGCAGTTGACCTTTTGCTCAAAGGACAGACAAACCGTGTGGTTGCTTATAAAAATGGTGAATTCACCGATTTCGATATTGACTATGCATTGCAGATGACAAAAGATATTGATGAGCATTTGTATAGTATGACAAAGCGCCTTTCACGTTAATTGATATGGTATAGAAAAAGAACTCATAAACCATCCGGCTTATGAGTTCTTTGTGTTATGATGAATTTTATTCTTCTTCCATATCATCCGGAACTAATGTATCGTCTGCTTCTTCTGATTCTTCATCCGGTGTGAGTGTCACGTAGTCGCGGTCGTCATCGTCCTCATCGTAAAGGTCATTGTCAAAATCGTCGTCATCGTAATCATCCAGATAATCTTTCATCAGAACATTTTTCAAGAAATACAATATACCACCTACTGCTGCTGCAACTGCAGTCAGACCAAGGAGGAATTTCATAAATTTTTTCATTCTAATATCCTTCCTTTCTTACGCATTTATTATATCCATTGCGCTAGTATTTATCCTTATTTTACGTGATAGAAGAAAAAAAGTAAAGAGTTTTTGGTGAAAGTGTATGTATTTATTTGACAAACGGCGTTTTTTTGGTCATAATAGCAATTGTAAAGAATCAATAAAACATGTATAATATTTTACAAATTATGATACAATGTTTTATCAGAAGTAATGGAGGGATTCAGATGACTACGAACAAGGCGAACAAAGTATCAAAAACAACAACAGCAAAAACGGCAGCAAAGCCAGCTGTAAAACCGGCCGCTAAACCGGCAGTAAAAACGACAGCAGCTCCTGCAAAAGAGGAGCCGAAAAAAGAAGCAGTAAAACCGGCTGCTAAGGAAGAAAAGCAAACAGCAAAAACAACGGCTGCAAAGACGACCAGAAAGACAACAAGAAAACCGAGAAAAACAAGTAAAGCTACGATTCGCAAAACGGCAGCTACTGTTGATTCAGAAGTTTTTGTTCAGATTTACGGACAGGAATTTTCCCAGCAGGCAATTATGGAAAAAGTTGTGGCAGCATGGGAAGCAGAAGGAAAGAAAATTACATCCATTAAAAGAGCAAAACTGTATGTAAAACCGGAAGAAGGAAAAGCTTATTATGTAGTAAACGAAGGCTTGAAAAACGGTTCTACAGGTGCTGTAGATTTATAAAGATTACAAAAAGAAATCCAACGGGTTACGAGATGGGATAACGCTTCGCGTTATAGTCTCATACCCCGTTGGATTTTTTTTGTTTCATAGCGGCACTAGGGGGGATGGAATGCTTGCCACAAGTAATTTTTAAAATACACGCTACCGAATGAAGTGATGGATGGACTGCGCCTAATTAAGAGAGCGTGAAAGTGTCGATTTGCATCAAATGTGTATTGCCAATTTATTTGGATTGAGTGGGCACTTTCGTTTGTAGAGTTGGCAAATATTCACACGTGTTTTCGAGTTTAGTAATTTAGCAAGAAAAGATTTGTATCAATGTGTATTGCTGATTTATTTGGATTCCAGTAATTTAGAAGAAATGATTAGTGGATTGT
>CALELW010000228.1 GCA_937902905.1 uncultured Clostridium sp.
CATTTGAGTATCCGGCTGCCATAGATATCAAAATTGACACAAGCATCACATACGCAGGGCGGAATTGTCTGGTATAAAACGTAATCAGATACATAAAAAACAAAGCCATAATAAACCATGCAGCACCTGCTTCCCGGAAGAAATCAATTGATACAAATGTACCGCCATTCATAATTCTGGATACCAAATAGCCAAACATTTTCATAAATAAATAAACCAGCAGATAAGGTACCACCTTCACAATTTTTCTCTCATTGACTGTTTTTTTTGAAAACATACCGGAAATCAGAAAGAATGCCGGCATGTGAAACGTATAAACCGAAAAAAACAAGGAATTCACCAATTTTGAACTTCCTAAATAATTTTCGTAAAAATGACAAATAACAACCAATATAATCAAAATAAATTTCGCATTATCCCATTTTGCAATTCGATTCATTTTTTCTCCTCTTTCTCTTTCAATCAAACAAGCACTTCACAGTCTTTTCATATATATTTTGGTCAACACCATATGACATACTTGCATTAAAGTCTGTCTGTGCTCTATTACACACATCTGCCCGATATGCTGTCTCACACATTTTTCCGGCATTTTCAAAAAACATTTCCGGATATTTTAAACTTACATATTTTTCAAAATAATTCTTATTGTAGCGGCAGACATAAACCGGCTTTTCCAAAACAGAAAATGAGGAAGCTAAGCGTCCGTTATTCGTCACCAGAACATCCGTGGCATACAATAAGTCCGGAACCGGAAGAATCCGGTTTACATAGCCAAAACTGTCTTTATAATGATTCCCCATGGAAAATGCATTTTCCATTAAAATTTCACTGTTCGTAAAAACAAACCATTCTTCTCCGAGGTCTTTGACCCACTGTTTTACATCAATTGCTTCCCAGTCTTTTCGTTTAGCGTCGGCATCACCGTATACAATAACGGAAAGAATCTTTTTGTCTCTTGCCTGTGGAAAATAATAATAAATCAGGTCAGAAACTTTTTCTCTTCTCTTCGCATCCCCAATGTCATAGGTAAACGGCAGAGAAACGCCCTCGATGATTTCCTTGTCTTCTAAACGGTACGCCCGCTTTAACAAATCTGCCGTAAATGGAGAGCCCGGAATGATATGGGTAAATCTTGCAAAGGTATTTAAGTTGAATTGCTTTCCCTTATCCTCCATTAAAAACATATTCTTAAACTGGTAGTCATACGGAACACCGTACAAAATGCGGCTTCCCTCCGGTGCTAAGTTATTAATTTTTGTGGAAAGCGAAGCATCTACACAGACTACATTTGTCATGCCCTCCATAAAATCCTTTTTCGCACGGCGGTAACCATGTGCTGCCAGTGGATTTTTATGTCTTTCATTATTCAAGTAATAGCGGAACTTTACATCCTCTCCGGATTGTTTCACAAGATAATCTTTTAAAAGCGCAAGGTCATTACTCAGTCCGCGTCCGCGGCTGCTCAAAAATGTAATTTCTGTCTCATTCATGTTTCGCTTCCTCCATATACTGATTAATCATAGCGGCAATCCGCTCACTGCTGTGTCCGTCACACGCTCCCATATATTTTTCAATGAACTGGTCATACTTATCCGTCAATGTATCTTTTTCCGTCGACTGAAGGTATGCCGTAAGCGCCTCCTGCGTTTCATAAACATCCCCCGGCAAATCGTCCGGATAATTCAAATAAAAACCACGGTTATAATTAAGCAAATCATAGCAGTAAAACGCAATTGGCTTACGCAAAAGCGCATACTCAAAAATCACAGAAGAATAATCCGTAACCAGTAAATCTGACACCAACATCATATCGTTCGTAGAGTAATCCCGGATGACTTCAATGTTATCATACGATTTTTCTACAATTTTATTTTTCATGACCGGATGCGGGCAGATAACAAAGGTCTGATTTGGCAGCAGTTCTTTTGACAATTTATCAAAATCCAAATCCGGTTTAAACTGTGTTCTGTCATCCCCAATATCACGAAATGTCGGTGCATATACAATTACATAGCGGCCTTCTAATTCCGGATGTGCAGCATATACCTTCTGCTTTGTCTCTTCCATCAATTTTGCATCATAAAAAGCATCCGTTCTCGGACATCCTAACGCCTTTACTTTATGCACATCGATATCAAAGGCATCCGCGTAAATACTTCTTATTCTGTCACTACTCACCGTCACCATGTTATACTGTGCATGGTATGCATGGTCCGCCGCAATCGACATATTGGTTCCCCGCTGTCCGAATTTCTTAAATGCACCGCAAGCGTGCCACAACTGCACAACTCGCTGACTCTGGCGCAGCTGAAAGTGACGCAGATAACGGTTATAGTCATCCGTTACAATGACGCGGCTTGTAATGTTTTTATAGTACATATAAAGTTTCGTAATCGGATTGTGCGGCAGACGCTTCGCACAGATTACTTTCTTTCCTTTAACATATGGATATAATGCCTTTGCATTACCCTCTAATTCGCCATCTTTTCGCACGGTAAAGAACAACACCTGCTCTTTGACCGGATAACGGCGCAGAAAATTTACCATCTTACGGAATAAAATCTGGCCAAAGTTTTCGGACGGGAAACGGAGCATCTTCGGCATAATCTCATTTAAATCAGGAACAATCTCCGGACTGTTCAAATCAGCTTTTCTGTCTACCAAATATTCCTTCATCATCGGAATGGTTTCTTTCGTTCCAACATAATCCACATATGTTGCTTCTAAATCCTCATAGAATACAATACGGTCATTCATAAATGTAAAATATCCTCTTTGGTACCACTGTGGCAGATGCGACAGCAGGCTTTTGGATTTATCTAACGTTTGATTTTTCAAAAAGTCGGTCTTAAAAAATTTATTGGCAAGTGTATAATCCATACCCATGTATGGGTTGTTTTCATAGCCTGTCTTTACAGAATTTAATGCCACGGTACTGAAAAGCACCGCCTGCATATCTCCAAAATTACGATGGTAAATCAATTCTGACATAAAATCCGCCGGCGATTTGATAAAGTTTTTAATCGCATATTTGAATGCATTATTCGCATAGCTGACTTTCGCATCCGTAAAAGTGATGTACGGCGTCTTTGCCTGTTCCAATGCCTGATAATACAATTCATCTCTTGTTTTTACATCAAGAAATTCCATGTTGTCCTGTAAGAAACCATTTTCTTCAACAATTTCTTTCCTTTTTTCATGCTTTGTTTGTCTAAATATTGTTGCCCAAGCAAACCATTTTGACTACGTATTGTTCCATTTCCTTTT
>CALELW010000229.1 GCA_937902905.1 uncultured Clostridium sp.
AACGGAGCAATCCGTATCATTGTTTGCAATTCAGCAAGGAGGAATATTATGATACAAATTTTCAAAAGAAACAAGAAAATCACAAAACTATTTTTGTTACTGTTTTTTTTATGCTGCACTGCTTTTCTTCTTATTTTTTACATAAAATCGGACAAGCCCAAAACAAAGAAAAAGCAAACAGCAGAAAAAACAACTGCGGACAAAACAACTTCCATTTCTTATTGTGTAACTTCTCTTTCTGATGGAGAAGAATCAGCATTGATTTATCATCCGACGGAACGTGTTTTATCTCAATTTATTCGCAAAAAAAATCAATATATCCGAAATATATGGGATGAAAAATCCGGTTGGACGACTAACGTAGAATCATGGAAAATAAAGAAATCCGAAACACTAGAGCAATTTTCGTATAATACGAATGGAGCTCTCTATGCCTGCAAAAAGAAATGGTCAAAAAGTAAATTAGTAAGGCAGTCCATTGTCTGCCTGAGAAACAACGGCAACATAAAAAATATAAATCTCATCCACTTAAACAACAAAAAAAATACGGATGAAATCAAAGATATCCGGTGTAATGGCACTTCCATCGCCATCACCTATCAATACGGAAATGTGAAAATATACAATTTATTAGAACGGCAGGCATTTGGCGGCAGTTCCATAAGCGGTACGCCAAGGGAAAATATTTTTTATGATTTGCATTATTTAACAATTGAGACAAAAAAAGCCACCGAAGAAATTTATCTGCGTGACTATGATATCCGCTCCGGTGAGGTGACACACACATTTCCGCTGGGAAGTTTTGCACAAAAAAAAGAGTATTTCCACATCACAAATCTTGGAAATACTCTTTATGTCCTGACGCCTCGTGGCTTGTTTCGCGGAGAATGCAAAAGCAGTTCCCTGCAAAAACTGCTTGCATTCCGCGAATTACAATTACCAACGCAAAGCACCATTTTAACCATGTTCTCCGGTTCTGCCGATTCGCTCTACCTCGTTATCAAAGAAGCAGACGGCAGCAAATCCATTCGGCTTATTCATCTTCCAAGCCAAAATCTTTCAGACCAAAATCATCCCGAGCCAAAGCATACTACACAAAAGGTCTGACAAGGCTATTTACCGGAGGAAGTGTCCTGCGAATTTTGTCCAGGCTGTCCCATAGCAGACATATCAGAAACAGTAATACTGGTTGCCTTCTCTCCATCCGTTTCCACACTGACCATCTCTCCCGGATTGATTTCGCTTACCGATATTTCCGTACTTTCCTCGCCGGATTTCTTATATATCTTGGTATCGCTGTCAATCTGGTAAGTCTTTGACTCACCTTTCTTTTTGCCACCATCCTTCGCATCTGCCGGTGGGGTACCCTGTGGTTTTTCACCATTCTTCGCATCTTTATTATCCGCCGGTGGAGTTCCCTCCGGTTTCTTGCCATCACTATCCTGCTGCATATCAGCCGGCGGAGTTCCTTGTGGCTTATTTCCTTCAATGCCCGCGGCTCCGCCACTTGCCGCTTCCGGCTTTTTGTCATCCTGCTTATCCATAACTTCCATCACAATCTGCGTGTCTGAAATACTTGTCACACGACCCATTACCGCATTTGCCGAACTCTCACTATCCTTTGAACCACATCCGGAAATGTTCATAGCCGCCAAACACAAAATCAGACTGGTGCCAATTGCTCGAATCTTCTTTCCTTCCATATGTAACCTCCACTTCATATACAATGATTTATTGTTATGGTTACATTGTATCGAAAGGAAATGGTCACTCTGTGTTTAGTCTGTGTAAAATGTGTGACCGATTATTTTGCCTGCAGTTCGTCCAGTGTCAAATCATAGGCAGGCAGAAAATCCTGTATAAACATTTCAACCTCTTCCATATTCATATCATGCAGTGCTTTTTTCGTTGTTTCATATGCCGTCTTAAATTCCTGATTGCCGGAATTTAATTCCTGCTTGCATTTAATCAGTGCGGATAACTTATCTGCCGCTTTCACAAGACGCCACTCATATGCTTTGTCCTCCTGCGGAAAAAACAATTTCTCATAATGCTTTTTCATATAATCCGGCAGTTTATCCACCATCTTTTTACTCGCAACATACTCCACCCGTTTATAAGCTTCTTTGATATCATCATCATAATACTTAACCGGCGTAGGCATATCTCCGGTAATAATTTCATTTGCATCGTGATACATTCCCATTAAGGCAATTTCATTGGAATCCACGTATTTTCCGCATTTTTCATTGGCTATGAGTGAAAGACCATGCGCTAACATCGCAACTTCCAGCGAGTGTTCACTAATATTTTCCTGAACAGAATTCCGCATAAGTGCCCACCGCTCAATATTTTTCATGCGTGCCATCATCGCAAAAAATGAATACATCCTAATTCTCCTTTAACATCTTTTTCATATAGTAACCCGTATAGGATTCTTCACAGTCTGCCACCTGTTCCGGCGTTCCCTGCGTAACAACCGTACCGCCACGGTCACCGCCTTCCGGTCCCATGTCAATAATATAATCTGCCGTCTTAATCACATCCAGATTGTGTTCAATAACAACTACCGAGTTACCGCCTTCGGTCAGCCGCTGCAAAATTTCAATCAGCTTATGAACATCTGCAAAATGAAGTCCTGTCGTCGGCTCGTCCAAAATATAAATGGTCCGTCCGGTACTTCTCTTACTTAATTCTGTCGCAAGTTTAATACGCTGAGCTTCGCCACCGGACAATGTAGTAGACGGCTGTCCCAATTTAACATACGACAATCCCACATCATACAACGTCTGAATTTTGCGGTGAATCGTCGGGATATTCCGGAAAAATTCAAGGGCATCTTCTACCGTCATATCTAACACATCGTAAATACTTTTTCCCTTATACTTAACATCCAAAGTCTCACGATTATACCGCTTTCCGCCACAAACTTCGCAAGGGACATAAATATCCGGAAGGAAGTTCATTTCAATTTTCAATATACCGTCACCGCTGCACGCTTCACAACGGCCGCCTTTCACGTTAAAACTGAAGCGCCCCTTCTTGTATCCTTTTGCTTTTGCATCCGGTGTCGAAGCAAACAAATCTCGTATCATATCAAATACACCGGTATAAGTTGCCGGGTTTGAACGAGGGGTTCGTCCAATCGGAGACTGGTCAATATTAATTACCTTATCTAACTGCTCCACACCTTCAATTCCTTTATGCTTTCCCGGGATACAGCGCGCCCGGTTTAATGTGCGTGTCAGACTCTTACACAAAATTTCATTCACAAGAGAACTCTTTCCGGAACCGGATACACCGGTCACGCAGGTCATTACCCCAAGAGGAATCTTAACATTAATATTTTTCAAATTATTTTCACTGGCACCTTTTACCTTCAGATACCCTGTCGGCTTGCGTCTCTTTGCAGGCACCGGAATCTGCTTTTTCCCACTTAAATAAGCACCTGTAATCGACTCCGGCACTTTCATCAAATCCTCTGCCGTACCGCACGCAACCACATGTCCGCCATTTTTTCCTGCCCCCGGTCCGATGTCCACAATATAATCCGCCTCACGCATGGTATCCTCATCATGTTCCACGACAATCAGTGTATTACCAAGGTCACGAAGTTTCTTTAATGTAGCAATCAAGCGGTCATTATCCCGCTGATGCAGACCAATACTCGGTTCATCCAAAATATAAGCCACACCGACAAGTCCAGAACCAATCTGTGTCGCCAGGCGGATTCGCTGTGCCTCTCCACCGGAAAGCGTAGCCGTCGCACGTGCCAGTGATAAATAATCAAGCCCAACATCTACCAAAAATCCCAGACGCGAACGAATTTCCTTTAATACCAGACGTCCAATCTGCTTTTGTCTGTCGGTCAGTGTCAATTCATCCATAAATTTCTTCAAATCTATAATGGAATATTCACTAATTTCTGCAATGTTTTTATCCCCAACCGTAACCGCAAGCGATTCTTTCTTCAACCGCTTGCCGCCGCAGACGTGGCAGGGCGTAATCTGCATAAATGACTCATATTCCTGCTTCGTAGTCTCCGAACCGGTCTCACGATACCGCTTCTGTAAATTACCAAGCAGTCCCTCAAACGCAATATTATAAACACCGTGTCCATGTCTGCCGGTATAATGAACTTCCACACGCTGACCGCCGGTCCCATACCAGATTAAGTCATGAACATCCTCCGGATATTCGCCATACGGTGTATCTAAATCAAATCCATAAAACTCTGCCATCGCATCCAAAATCGCACGACTGTAGCTATCCGGATTTACCACAGACTGCCATCCCGGTGCCGCAATCGCTCCCTGCGCAATACTAAGCGTCTTATCCGGAATAATCAAATCCTCATCAAACTCCATCCGGTAACCGATTCCGTGACATTCCGGGCAGGCACCAAATGGATTGTTAAACGAAAAACTGCGCGGCTCAATTTCATCTACACTAATTCCACAGTCCGGGCAGGAAAAACTCTGACTGAAAGAAATTTTTTCTCCTCCAACCACATCGACAACCAATAAACCATCGGCTAACTTAAGCACCGTCTCAATAGAATCGGTCATTCGCTTTTCAATTCCCTCCCGAATCGAAAGTCTGTCCACTACAATTTCAATGTTGTGTTTTTTATTTTTCTCTAACTTGATTTCTTCATCCAGCGAATACAAATTGCCATCCACGACAACGCGCACATAACCGCTGCGCTTCGCCTTGTCTAACACTTTTACATGCTCACCTTTGCGGCCACGCACAACCGGGGCAAGCAGCATGATTTTCGTACGCTCCGGCAATTTCATAATTTCGTCTACCATCTGGTCTACCGACTGTTTTTGGATTTCCTTGCCACACTTCGGGCAATGAGGAATTCCAATTCTGGCATATAAAAGACGAAAATAATCATAAATTTCCGTAACCGTTCCTACCGTAGATCGTGGATTACGATTGGTCGATTTCTGGTCAATTGAAATTGCCGGTGGAAGCCCTTCTAAACTCTCAACATCCGGCTTCTCCATCTGACCTAAAAACTGTCTGGCATAAGAAGATAATGACTCCATATATCTTCTCTGTCCTTCGGCGTAAATGGTGTCAAACGCCAACGATGACTTTCCGGAACCGCTTAAACCGGTCAACACCACAAATTTATCTCTTGGAATATCCAAATCAATATTTTGAAGATTATGCTCTTTGGCACCTCGTATCCGTATTTCTCGCTTTGTATCCATACTAACCTCCATCGCTTTTTTGCTTCTAAAGTTCACTGCGGATTTCCTCTAAATGCTTTTTATATTCAATCATCCGGTCACGCAGTTTGGCAGCCTTTTCAAAATTTAATTCAGCCGCTGCCTGATTCATCTGTTTCATCATCTTAGCAATATGACGCTGCAATTCCTCGAAACTCATGGATTCCGGATCTTTCTCTTCTTCCGTAATATCCGTACCCGCTTTCTTTGAAATACGGATTCGATCGCGCACCGCCTTCTGAATTGTCTTTGGCACAATACCATGTTCTTCATTATATTCTTTTTGTATCTTGCGGCGCCGCTCGGTTTCATCAATTGCCTTACGCATGGAATCGGTAATCTTATCCGCATACATAATAACATGTCCTTCCGAGTTTCGTGCCGCACGTCCAATCGTCTGAATCAAAGAAGTCTCCGAACGTAAGAAACCTTCTTTGTCCGCATCCAAAATCGCTACTAACTGAATCTCCGGAATATCAAGCCCCTCTCGCAACAGGTTAATTCCGACTAAGACATCAAACACATCCAAACGCATATCGCGGATAATTTCTGAACGCTCCAGCGTATCAATATCCGAATGCAGATACCGCACACGTATCCCGACTTCCTTCAGATACTTTGTTAAATCCTCCGCCATTCGTTTTGTCAGCGTCGTAACGAGAACCTTTCCCTTCTTCTCGGTAACCTTTCGAATCTCCCCGAGTAAATCATCCACCTGTCCTTTAACGGGCCGGACATCAAGTTCCGGATCCAACAGCCCCGTCGGACGAATAATCTGCTCGGTACGAAGCAGCTCATGCTCTGTCTCATACGTCGAAGGCGTTGCCGAAACAAACATCATCTGGTTAATATGCCCCTCAAATTCTTCAAAGTTCAGAGGGCGGTTACTTTTGGCAGAAGGCAAGCGGAATCCATATTCTACAAGTGTAGATTTCCTTGACTGGTCCCCCGCAAACATCCCGCCAATCTGTGGAATCGTAATATGCGACTCGTCCACAATAATCAAAAAATCATCCGGGAAATAATCCATCAAAGTCATCGGCGTTTCCATCGGCTGTAAGCCATTTAAATGCATGGAATAATTCTCAATGCCGGAACAAAAACCGGTCTCCCTTAACATCTCAACATCAAAATGTGTCCTCTCGGAAATCCGCTGCGCCTCAATCAATTTATCCTCACTCTTAAAATACTTCACACGCTCATCCAGTTCTTTTTCAATACCCGCAATCGCACGCTCCATCTTATCCGGTGCCACCACATAATGGGATGCCGGAAAAACAACCATATGCTCTAAATCCGACGTCGCCTCTCCGGTCACAACATCAATTTCCTGTATCCTGTCCACTTCATCCCCAAAAAACTCAACCCGAATCGCACGGTCACTTGCCGATGCCGGAAAAATCTCAACCACATCACCACGCACACGGAACGTGCCACGATGAAAATCCATATCATTCCGCGTGTACTGAATATCAATCAGACGCCGAATCACTTCATCCCTATCCTTTTCCATGCCAGGACGCAGAGAGACTGTCATATTTTGATAATCGATTGGACTACCCAGTCCATAAATGCAAGAAACACTCGCAATAATAACCACATCACTGCGCTCAGTCAGTGCCGCTGTCGCCGAGTGGCGCAGTTTATCAATTTCGTCATTGATTGCCGAATCCTTTTCTATATAGGTATCCGTCGAAGGCACATAGGCTTCCGGCTGATAATAATCATAGTATGACACAAAATATTCTACCGCATTCTCCGGGAAAAATTCTTTAAATTCTCCATACAGCTGTGCCGCCAGTGTCTTATTATGCGCAATCACAAGCGTCGGCTTATTCAATTTTTCAATCACATTTGCCATCGTAAAAGTTTTGCCGGAACCGGTAACACCAAGAAGTGTCTGAAACTGATTTCCTTCCTGAAAGCCTTTTACAAGAGCATCAATTGCCTGCGGCTGGTCACCGGTCGGCTGATATTCGGAATGTAATACGAAATGGTCCATCGTTTATTTGTCCACCTCCGTCTGGATGAATTGATATAACAACATAGGGAACAAATCATATGATTCATTCCCTATCGATAGGTCGTTCACTACTCGTGATACAAGTATAGCACATTGAAAATTGTATTGCAATGAGAAAATGAACATTTGTTCGTTTCCTGGATTTTCCCCTCCCCATACATCTCTGTATGCACAAACCGCCCATAGTCAAGCACTGTCTTGACCGTACCATCCTTACATATAATGCGGTATTTCACTCGGTCAATATCTTTTTCCTGCTTAATCTGTCCAATAATATCTCCCTCGACATTTCCCAAGTCATCCGGATGTACCATCCCTTTAAATGAATTTCCTGTAAGTTCAAGAAATTCCTCTTTGTCTTTACACTTAAAAATTTTTAAGAGCTCCTCATTAAATGTAATCAGTTCTTCTCCGCCATCTGCGTGATAAACAAAAAATCCTCCCGGCAAAAGCTCTGCCATCGATTCCATCTGCTCCAGAGCATCTACGGACTCAGCCTGTCCATGTCTTCTCCTCTCGTGCATTTTATTCTCATAATAACTGCTCTTGTCACGATACATCATCTTGTCTGCAATTGAAATATTCTTTTCCAGTTCCTTTGCACTTTCAACCCAGACACTTCCTATCGCTGTGGAAAAATCATCCTTCCAATTTTTCTTAAGTCTCTTTAATTTTGTGTTAAAGGTTTCCTCGCTGTCATCAAAGGAAAATAAAACAAATTCATCGCCACCAATGCGATATTTATTAGCTTCCGGAAAAACCTCAGCAATTTGTTTTGCAACCGACGCAATCAATTCGTCACCTGCCTCATGTCCGACTCTGTCATTGACCCGCTTTAATCCATTAATATCCGCGAACACCAGCCCTGCTGCCTGCATCTCTTTTGTACGGTCTCTCTCAATTGCCTCTATATCACGATAATATGCCCTGCGTGTTTTAAACCCGGTCAACGCATCCATTTCCAGCTCCGAAATCATATCTTCACTTTCCGTCATATGAATAATATTTTCCACACGCATTTTTACAAGTAATGGACTGTACGGCTTAACAATAAAATCCGAGACACCCAGTTTTAAGCATTCTTTTTCATCCTCTTCACCATCTAATACCGTCGTAACCAAAATCGGTATTCTGCTATAATCGGAATTATTTTCAACATGTTTTAAAAACTCAAAACCATTCATAACCGGCATCTGAATGTCTAATAAAATCGCCGATATGTTTTTAGCCTCTTTTTCCAATATATCCAGCCCCTGCTGCCCATTTGCAGCCGTCAGCACTACATAGTCCTCCTGCAATATTTCCAAAAGGAACTGTCTGTTTATTTCATCATCTTCAATCAAAAGCAGTGTTTTCATTCATTTATCCTTAATCTTATCTTATTTGTAAATATTTTTATAGTACAGATATTATATCGGCGGAAAATTTATTTTGATTTACTGTCATTATTTCTAATAAAATAATCTACTTCTGTAATTACCTTTTCCGCCGTCATAATCTGCTGCTCAGCCTTTGCTATCGAAGCAACAAAGAAGTCATCATAATCTGATTTTTCTCTTAATTGCTGAAGCTTTGCTATCATTCGTCCCAAATCTTTAGGAAATTTCCCTGTTGCAACATACATTTTATTAAAATATGCTACTACGTCCTTATGTCTTTTAAAATCTTTTTCTTCTATTGCTAATACCGCTTTCATTGCATAAAAGGCAGAATAATACGAACGATTAATAGAGTCTTTAACCATTTTATTATCTAACATAATTTTCGACGCTTTTAAACTTTCTCTTGCCTGTTCAATACGGTATTGACACAAATCCCGCCGTCTTTCATCCACTTATCTCAATCCCCTCTCGCTCTACATTATCATAAAAAGGTAATGCCCCAAGCCAATACTTAAAATGCTCTTCATTCTTAACAATAACCGAAATTTGTATTCCATACTCCATCAATATGTCATATGCCACATCATATAAAGAATCTTCTACTGGCTCAATTTTATCCTCTGGTAATGAAGTTAAAACCATAATGTCCACATCCGAGTTTTCCGTATAGTCCCCCCTAGCGTAGGAACCATATACAAGGAGTCTGCTCAAACTTTCCCCCATAATTTTTTTAACATTTTGCTCGAACAAAACTAAAATATCATGTATACTCTCCATCGTAATCCCTTCTTTCTCTGTTAGTCATATTATAAACAACTTGTGTCTAAATAACAACTATTTTTTCATCCACCACACCGACGCATTTAAAACCGCTGCAAAAATCACCCACAAAAAATAGGGAACCTGAAGCAATGCAGCCACCGAGTCAATGAGACGCCATACAAGTATCATCATAAAAATCAACAAAAGCATAATGAGAAGCCAGACAAAGGCAAATCCATAGGCCTGCAGATTAAAAAAGAAAACGCCCCACATAAGATTAAAAAATAATTGTACCCAAAACAAATTGAGTCCGATTGTTTTTGCCATGCTTTCTTCCCTGCTAAAAATACGGGCAAGTCCGATTCCCATCAGGGCATACAAAATCGTCCAAACAATCGGAAACAGCACCGCCGGCGGAGAAATAACCGGCTGAATTTCCATACCATATTCTGCTATGCCATCCCGAATTACAAATGCTCCTAATGCTCCCAAAAGTTCAATCAGGACAACGGTTCCAAGATACAACTTAACCTCTTGTTTTTTTAACATAAATATTCATTTCCCGCACCACTTTCTTTGTACCAATATATTTGTCAAACCGGGAAAATATACCGCTATAAAAAAGCTATTCCAGTCCTTTGCGAAACCGGTCAATCATCGTTGCCGTAAGGCTTAAAAGATTTTTGTCTTCTTCAATTTTATCCCGCTTAACAAAGCGTGCCGTTGCAAGTTCCGTTTCGTCCATTGTAATCGAAGTACCGCCATCCACTTCGCAGTAATAGCCAAGTAAAAGATTCGAGTCAAAGCCCCATGGCTGGCTGTCAAAATAACGGATGTTTTTCACACGAAGTCCCACTTCTTCCTGTACCTCACGCACGACCGTCTGCTCCGGTGTCTCACCAATTTCGCAGAAACCGGCAAGCAGTGCACGCCCTTTGTAGGGACGGTCTGCATACGTGGAAATCAAAATAGAATCCTCATGAATTAACCCGATAATCACCGCCGGAGCAATCTTTGGAAAAATCAGATTTCCACAATGCGGACACCGCTTCATCCGCTCCTTTTTATCATGCACGGTTTTTGTGCCGCAGCGGCCGCAGAAAACATTATCGCGGTACCAGACATACAAATGATACCCTGTCATACCGGCAAAGCAGGTGTATACCGGGTCGTTTCTGCGAAGGCTCCGAATTGGTTCATAGGAAAAAGAAAAAATGTCCGATATAAATAAACCTGCTGATAAATTCCCCGGCATATAAAGAAAATAGCAGGTTTCATCAATCGAAAATAAATATTGTAATAAATGCTTTTCGCACCCCAATTCACTGCAGGTGGGAAGCACAATTTTTCCATCTTCAATACGGCACAAAATTTTGTCATCCGGTTTTCCATGTCCACGAAAAACAAGGACAAAATCATCCGGCTTCGGACTTTTTGCGTGGTAAGCATTATCAAACTTTTTGGGTTCAATTTCTTGTATCATAACCGTCTCTCCTTAAAATCAGTAAATATCTTAAATCACTTTTTTCATCTGCCAGCGTCCGGACAAATATCTCACAACAAATAACAGCGAGCGGACCGCCCAGTCAATAAACATACCAAACCACACGCCTAAAATACCCATGTTACATACCACCGCAAGTATATAACTGCAAAGCACACGGAACAGCCACATGGAAATAATTCCGGTCAGCATCGTAAATTTCACATCGCCTGCTGCCCGCAATGCATTTGGCAGGGTAAAACTGAGTGGCCAGATAAAAACAGCAATTGTACTAAACCACCGAAGCACCTCCGCCGCCATCCGGGTTGCTTCCGGCGAGAGAGAAAATACCGATACAATCGGAACGGCAAAAACAAACAAAACTAGATTCATGATCCAGTCTCCCAAATAAGCAAACAACATCAGTTTTTTCGTATATTTTTTTGCCTGTGCCACCTCACCGGCTCCAAGGCAGGTTCCCACCACGGTAATCAGAGCAAGTCCCATCGACATCCCCGGAATATTAGGAAATTCAATAATGGAATAACTGACTGAATTGGCTGCGATTGCCGCCGTTCCAAATGACGTAATCATACTTACTACCATTAATTTTCCGACCTGAAACATACTATTTTCAATACCGCTTGGAATTCCGATACGGAGAATCCGAAGAATCATTTTTTTATTCGGAAGCAGTGAAGAAAATTTCTTTATCTGCAAAGGATTATACGGGCGGGCAACCAAAACGGTCATACAGATTCCACAGACAACACGGCTCACAAGTGTTGCAAGAGCCACACCAAGCACCCCATAGCCGAGTGCCACCAAAACCGCATTCAGCGCAATATTAATCGCATTCATTAACACACTGAGTCCCATGCTGACCTTACTGTTTCCCACACTTCTGAAAATAGCAGCTCCCGCATTATAAATTCCAAGAAATGGATAAGAAAGAGCCGTTACAAACATATAAATCCATGCACTGTGCATAACCGAATCTTCTACACTTCCAAAGATTGCCGGTAACATCTGCTTTCCAAAAACAGCACAAATAAACGCTGCTGCCATGGAGAAAATAAACAACACCGTTTCCAATTGTCCCGCCGCATAAGCAGCATCTTTTGTATCACGCCGTCCGTTATACTGACTGCAAACGACGGCACCTCCTGTCGCAAGTGCCGCCATTACCTGAATAATCAATAAATTAATATTAGTCGTAAGTGCCACACCGGACACCGCTGCTTCTCCCGCCTTGGAAACCATCAGCGTATCCACCATGCCGACCATTACATTTAAAAACTGCTCAAACATAAGTGGCATCACAAGTGCCCTTAACTGTTTTCCTGTGTACATCATAATTCTCATATCCTTGTTTTAATTTCAACCATAGTGTACCACAGGTTTTTCTTCCTTTCAACTACCGCTGGGAAGGAATTCTTAGTGCCCCCTCCAATAAAACAACAATCTCCGTTTCTGACACAAGATAATATTCATCATTTTTGCCACGGATAACAACCATAAATAAATAATCTTCCTCGGTTGGCTCCATGCTAATGCGCTCCACTTCATCAAACCGCCTAAGCAATTCACCAAACGCCGTAGCAAATCCGAAAATCTGTCCACGCTCGCCAACTGAAAAACTTAAGCGTTTCTCCGTTTTTTTATCCAAATCAATCACAACCGGGATTTCATGTACCCCATGCGCATAATCATACTGCTCTCTCTCGACGGTACGAAACCGGTCCGGTGTAATAAAGTCCCGCATATGAATTCTCTGTATTTTATCCAGTTTCATTTTCATAAAAGCCTCCAATCCGAAGTTATTTATCTAAACTTCTTACAAACTCTGTCCGATTCCTTTTCCCGCTTCGCAGCTCTTTAAGAAAATGGCAGCGTTGCCGGATAATGCCTCCATCATAAAATCAATCCGCACCTTGTCATACGGCGTATGTGCATATTGCTCCTGCATCGGTGAATAACCAATGGATGGTTTCTTGTCGCGTCCGGAATTAAGACTCATATCCGTAGCAAAAATCCAGTAATCCAATTTGGCATCCTGACCGATTTCCTTTAGACCTTTAGCACATGCCTCGGTAAACGGATGATCTTCCGGCAAACGCCATGGAAGCACATTCTTCACTTCCTCCATTTCCATTCCGGTAAATGTTTTTTCCACCGCACTCTTTATCTTTACATCTGCCTTGAATTCCGGATCTGTCGCAGCCACTTCATCAATCACCTTTTGGAACTGAGCTAACACTTCCTCATCCGTTTCGCCCGGAACTGTACGGCGGTCTATCGAAAGCATACATTTATCCGGTACAATGGATAATGCCCCCGGTGAACACTCAATAATATTCAGAGAAATTGTTGACTTACCAAGTTTCTCATCCGATGGAAGCGATGGATACAACTCATCTTTCAACTTTGCAATCAAAGGCATTGCCTTGTAAATGGCATTGATTCCAAGCCACGGAGCACTTCCGTGAGAAGTACGTCCGTAAACCGTAATTAAAAATTCTGTACGTCCGCGGTGTCCCAGATACAGATTCAAGGAAGTTGCCTCAGAAGAAACCAACGCATCATAATCCAGCCCGCGCTCTTTGAATGTATGGTCAACCATGTACTTCATTCCTGCGCATTCACTCGTTTCTTCCAAAACAACGCCGGTAAACATATACGTTCCCTTGATTGGATAACCAAGCTCACGAAGTTTCAGAATAATCGCGCCGGAATAAATCTGTACGGCACCGCCGCCCTTTGTATCTGAGGCAGCACGCCCATGAATACATTTGGCAAGTTCCGTTCCTGTTTTCTCGCGATTGTCAACTTCACACACATCAATCTCGGCGCCATATGGATCATATCCTTCCCAGTTTGCCACATCACCTTCACTTACATGGTCCATGTGCGAATTAAACATAATAGTCGGACCCTCTTCATCACCACGAATTAATCCAATAACATTACCGGCAGCATCCTGAAACACTTCATCATAACCTAATTTTTTCATTTCATCCTGGTACAGTTTTGCCACGCCGCCCTCTGTTCCGCTGATACTTTTTGTCTGAATCAAACGTCTGGCAAAATCAACCATATCATCTTCAAATCCTGCTGCGATTTCTCCAATTTTTTCATACATGTCCATCATAGCAAACGCTCCTTTCACTGTAAAATATCCCGAATCTGGTAAGCTAACATTAATTCTAATCGGCTTTCCAAACTGCTGATATCATATCCAATAATATTTTTAATCTTCTTAATCTGGTAATTCACGGTATTGCGGTGCGTAAAAGTCTGTTCTGCCACGCGCTGCACACTGCCGTCACAATCCAGATACATCTTAAATATTTCCAAAAAATTGGTGCCATTTCCATCGTCATATTCTTCCAGCCGGCCAAGCATTTCATGTTCGTAACGCCGAAGCGACTCCATATCACCGACTGACAATAAAATCTTTTTTATTCCTAATTCATCGTAAAACAAAACTTCTTCCTCATGCGCCTCGCAAATTGGAAACATGAGAGAAAGCCGCTTATAGTTTTCCGACAGTTTGGCAAGCCCGTCTTCGTTTGAACCGACACAAACATACAGTTTCTGGTCTTTTTTATCACCGGAAACCTCACAAATTCCGGAAACAATCTGATGCAATAAATGTTTCTCGCAGTCACCCAGAGCAAAGTATAAAACATCCTGCAATTCAAAAAATCCGACCTGGCTGCAAAGACTTTTCACCTTGCGCTTAATAAACTGTTTGGCAAAAATACTGTTTTGTATCGCTGTCTTTTTGCCTTCTACCAGTTTCACGCCTAAAAGGCAGCAGGTTTCAGAAGGAAAAAATCCATTTTTTTGAAGTCTTGGTGTATACTTTTCCAAATCGCCCGGATAGAAAATCACATTTTGCAAAATGTTACCGATGTTATCTTCACGCTTATCCATCTCGATAATCTGGCTGCAAAAATCTCTGGTCACATCCACAACATGAACTTCCCACGGCATCGTAAAAATCGGAAAGCCAAACTCATTTCCAAACTGAATCACTTCATCCGGAATTTTTTTGATGTACGGTCCGGTATTGATAACAATTCCGGAAGCATCATTTTCCTTTAATTTATTTATGAGCGGAAGCAGCCATTCTAAAATTTCCATATTCCTGTGTCCGATACCTGTCGTGAAAATCAGTTCGCCACCGTGCAGGAAATCTCCTACTTCCTCATCTTCTAACGTATGTACCCATTGGACAATTTTATCAAGCCCTTCTTCGCCTGCCACCATATGCAGACCATACCGGTAATTATCACTGGCACACAACTGACGTAATGTAATTGACATAGGCCACCTCCCCTTTTCTTCCTCGTTACACTTTTAATGCAAAATCTTTCCAAGAAAGCTTTTTAACCGCTCATTCTTTGGATTGTTAAAAAGTTCTGCCGGCGGTGCATCCTCCAAAATATATCCGCCATCCATGAAAATTACGCGGTCTGCAATCTCTTTGGCAAATCCCATCTCATGGGTAACAACAATCATTGTCATTCCCTGTTTTGCCAGATTTACCATTACTTTTAACACCTCTTCTACCATCTCCGGGTCAAGTGCTGATGTCGGCTCATCAAACAACATCACCTCCGGATTCATGGCAAGTGCACGGACAATCGCAATTCGCTGCTTCTGTCCACCGGAAAGCTGTCCCGGTTTTGCATCTTTTTTATCTTCCAATCCAACTTTAATCAAAAGTTTATCGGCAATCTCTGCCGCTTCTTTTTTACTCACATGTTTTACCTGGCGAAGTGCCAGTTCGATATTACTTTCCACTGACAAATGCGGAAAAAGGTTAAAATGCTGAAACACCATACCAATCTGCTGTCTCACCTTTTCATGCTTAATTGATTTGCTCTTTTTCCCCGGCAGTGCAATCGGCTTTCCATGAAACTCGATGCTGCCTCCCTGTATCGTTTCAAGTGAAGTAATTGAGCGAAGCAAGGTACTTTTTCCGGAACCCGAAGGACCAATCAGTACAATCACTTCTCCTTTGCCTACGGAAACATTAATATCCTTTAATACCTCCAACTCGCCAAAGCTTTTTTTCACATTTTTTAGTTCTATGATTGGTGCTTCCATACTGCGTCCTCCTTTCTCTTTTCCAGATATTGTTTTAATTTTTCACATATTGTTTCAATGGACACGGTCATATCTTCTAAGTCCAATCCGTAATTATAAGGTTTCTCTATTTGTCTTTCTTCCAATTCTTTTGCAAGTTCTTCGACAAATACACCTTTTCCATCTACAAATGTAGAACTCTCTCCCATATCCATTGGAGTACCACCCCACCTCTCATCGAAGCAGGTTACATCGCATCCACAGGAGGGAGAACCATTAATCCAGAAAATTGCAACTACCTCATAGCCGGCATCATAATAACATTGAATATAGTCTGCCTGTTTTTCTGCCAGTTTTCTGCAATGCCTACGATATCCCGGTGTATCATACAAATTCTTTGTCGCTGACCACCTTGTGATTCCGAGATAAAGAGTTTCTGGGCAATCCATCTGCATAATTCCAATATCATACTCCATCAGCAAATCAAGTATTGGTCTGCACGCTCCCGGATAACGGGACAGTTCCTGCACTTTATTATTTCCATTTAACACACAACTGGAAACCAATGCTACCCGTTTACTCCTTGCATCTTCATTTCTCACAGGCACCACCTCCTAGTGAATAATCTCCCCTAAAAATACTAAAAGGGGAAGTGTTACAACCGACAAAATCGTCGTCATGCCAAAAATCTGTGAAGCATATTTATCGTCCTGTCCATACTGCATGGCTAACAACGTCGATGCAGTTGCCACCGGACAAGCCGCTACAAGAATTGTTGCCATAAGTGCCATGTGGTTTACACCGGTAAAAAGAAACATTGCCATCACCACAAGTGGCACAAAAAGCAGTTTCCAAAAAGAAATCTGATAAATTCTTCCATTCTTTAATGCCTTTATAAATCCCGACTGAGCAATCGTAACGCCCGAAACAATCATGGCAAGCGGTGTATTCATACTGCCAATATATTCAAGCGGTTTTAGAATCACCTGTGGGACTGGTATTCTTGCAAAAAAAACAATCATACCAAGAATGGTTGCCAGTATCGTCGGCGACAAAAGAACTTTTTTTACAAAATCAAATTCTCCGTCTTTACTCATCAGGTAAATACCGTGACTCCACATCAAAAGGTTAAATACCGTAATGTAAGCCGTTACATAAAATACCCCTTCGGAGCCGTAGACTGCCGATACTAACGGAATCCCGATAAAGGCGCAGTTCGAATAAATGCAGCAGTACCGTTCCAGTCCATATCTTTCATCTTTTTTTCGAAGAAAAAATCTTGAAGCTGCGATGAATAGCAAATGGGTAATAACCGCAACACCAAACGCTTCCAATAGTCCGATTAACAGCGATTCTTTAAATTCAATGGTATACGCACAAAACATCAGTGCCGGATTGACAAATGAAATTACAATCTTGGATAACTGCTTATTTGTCTCTTCCGAAATCCAGTGAATCCGGTACAAAAACACACCGCTCATAATGAGCAAAAACATCACGGTAATCTGAAACAAAATACTGCTAAATGCATTCATTTTCCACGCTACCCTTCAATCTCTTTTACATCCAGTTCAAATTTATAATTCGTAAATTTGTCCGGGAAGATTTCATCCAATGGCCATGTTCTCATGTTGTAATACATATCCTGCCACTGAAGGATTTCATAGTTACAGCCAATGGCAAATACTTCCTGAAGTTTTGCAAGCTCACGCTCACTTTTTCCTTCTGTCACTTTGTTTACGAGAGCAATTGCTCTTGCACAGTGGCTCTTGTACTCATCGGTAATATAAAACTCTAACCAGAAACGGTACATATTATCTTCCGGCAAAGTACACTCCGGAACCAAATCCAGTCCAAAGAACATGTAAAGAATCGTACAAGGGAACAATGCCACAACCTGTGTTGCAAGGTCTCCTTCCCATGCTCTCGAACGCTCGAAGGAAGTGTAGGTCTGCTTGCCCGGAGCCATAATCGTTTTCTCCATCTCATCAATGCTGACACCGATTTTCTTTGCCCAGAAATCACGGTTCAAAATAACTTCATCATGCATTGTTTCTGTTAAAAGGTCATACCAGATTTTCATTTCCTCATAGCCGTTACATTTTGCAAAACCAACTGCCCAGCATTTTGTAAACTCCATCAGGTAATTGTAATTCTGCTTAATCTGGAAGCGAAATCGATCGTCCGGCATTGTGCCATGTAAAATGTCCTGCATATGTGGTGTTTTTTCAATTACAGCCACCGTCTTCTTAATCATTGGTAATAAAGTCTCTTCATAAAATCCCATTGTTTTTCTCTCCTTTCAAATTAACGTTTTACCATAAGTTTCTTTTCCATTTTGTCAATTGCATAAATAAATGGAAGTGTCACAACGAAAAAAATAATTGCGGCCGCCATAAGAGGGGTTGCATTTGCCGTCATCGACTGCATGGAGCGCCCCTGTTTCAGGAGCTCCTCCACACCGATTACGGATACCTGCGCTGTATCTTTCAACAGCGATACAAATGAGTTTGCCAATGCCGGCAACGCCTGTTTTAATGCCTGCGGCAAGATGACAAAAAACATCATTTTCACATAATTCATACCAAGCGACTTCGCCGCTTCCTCCTGTCCGGCATCAATCGACTGAATACCGCCGCGGATAAACTCTGCTACATAGGAACCATTGTTTAACGTCAGGGCAAGGATTGCGGTTGTCCATCGGTCCATCTGAATCCCCAGATACGGAAAGGCAAAGAATAAAATGATAACCTGTACAAGCAATGGTGTTCCACGGAAAATATTGATATAAACACCTGCTAAGGTCCGCAGCCACCGCCGCTTTGATATCCTTGCCAATGCGGTGAAAAGTCCGACAATCAGGGATGTAATCATCGCAATCAACGTAAGAATCGCGGTATAACCAAGTCCGGACATCAGCCATTTCATCGACTGATTTAACACGGACATATTAAAGAAATTTTCAATTATTTTGTCCATATTAACCTCCTTTCCGAGACGTCATTTTCTCATTTACTGTGCTGCACTTCCGGTTGCCGCTCCGTTTTTACCGCCCGGCATAAAGTCTTTATTCGGGTCAGCACCAAACCACTTCTGATACAATTTGGCATAGGTTCCATCGGAAACCAGTTCTTTCAATACCCCATTTACTTTGTTACAAAGTTCGGAGTCATCTTTGTTAAATGCGATACCGCACAAAATCGGGTCATCATCAATAATATCCATAACATCAATCTTGTCATTAATCTTTGCCTGATACTGAATGTATGGACCATTGTTAATTACCGCTACCGTTCTGCCGGCTTCCAAATCCATCAAAGCATCTGCCATTGTCTCATATTTCGTAAATTCTTTTTCCTGAATTTTAGATTCATTCTTACTTGCCCATGTCTCAGCAACCGTTCCGGTCTGAAGTCCGATGGTCTGGTCTTTCAAATCGGAAAGAGCATTGATACTGCTTCCGGCCTGTTTGGCAATACCGATTGTTTCATAAAAATATGGGTCTGTGAAAAGAACGGATTCTTTTCTCTCGTCTGTAATCTCCATATCCGCTACGAT
Source organism: uncultured Clostridium sp. (assembly GCA_937902905.1). GTDB lineage: Bacteria > Bacillota > Clostridia > Lachnospirales > Lachnospiraceae > Eubacterium_F. The sequence goes on from CALELW010000229.1 coordinate 19,549, forward strand.
GGCATCAAACTTATCTGCCTGAATACCGGAAATCAAACCATCCCACGGATAGTGAACAAATTCTGCTTCATAACCTAATTTGTCACAGATTGCACTCCACAAATCAACGTCAAAACCAACCGGTTTTCCATCCTCATAAAATTCAAATGGTGCATAATCAACATTTGCTGCTGCCGTCAATTTTTTCTTACCCGAGTCGCTTGTCGAACTGCTTGTTTTTTGTTCGTCGCTGCTGCCACATCCGGTCACCATACCAACTACCATTACACATACAAGCATCATCGATAAAATTTTCTTCATCATAAGAATCACTCCTTTTCTTTCTCTTTTTCGTTGTCATCTATCTGTTTAAGCCTTATGGCGTTAAACCAATTGTTTACGCGCCTCCAGTCGAAACGCCTGCGCCGGACATACCAGTTTACACAAATGGCAGCCAACACATTTATCCGGAAGAATTTCCGGGCTTCTATGAACCACATCCCATTCGATGGCCTGATGACCACCATCCATACAGGACATATAACACCGTCCGCATCCAATGCAGCGGTCCCTGTCAATAGACACCGGAACAATTGTCTTGCGGTCAAGTTCATCCGCTTTTACTACATGGGATAAACCGGCACCGACAAGGTCGGAAAGTTTTTCGATTCCCTTCTCCTCCATGTAAAGAGACAAGCCGGAAATCATATCCTTAATAATGGAATATCCATACTGCATAACAGCTGTTGTTACCTGCACATTTTCACAGCCAAGCAGGATAAAATCCAGTGCATCCTTCCACGTCTCAATGCCACCCATACCGCTGACTGGCACACCCTGTAGTTCTTTGCAGACGAAGAGGTCATGGATAAATCGTAAAGCAATTGGCTTCACTGCTTTTCCACTGTAACCGGACACACAGCTTTTGCCGTCAACCACCGGTTTTGGTGCGAGATTTTCCATATCAAAACCAGTTAAACTTTTAATCGTATTGATTGTTGCCAGTCCATCCGCACCGCCTTCCATTGCAGCGATTCCTGCCGGTTCCATATGTCCGACGTTCGGCGTGAGTTTTGCAAGGAACGGAAGTTTTGTCGACTCTCTGACTACCTTGCAGAACTGTTTTACGAGTTCCGGATTTTCACCGACATCGCTTCCCATCGTTGAGAGAATCATCTGCGGACAGGAGAAGTTACACTCGATAAAATCAACGCCTGCTTCTTCGGAAAGTTTTGCTAAAAGCGCCCAGTCTTCTTCGCTCTCTCCCATGATGGAAGATGCCACGATTTTTTCCGGATAATTTTCCTTGAGTTTTGCCATAAATTCCATGTTTGTCTTCAAGTCATAATCTGAATTCATTTCCAGATTCTTAAGTCCGACAAAATTGGTGCTTTCCTTTCTCGTCACATCAAACCGAGGAGAAGTTTCTTCCGGCACCCACGTAGCAACCGACTTAAATACAACGCCGCCCCATCCCTCTTCAAAGGCTCTGGCAACCATTTCATAGTTGCTTCCCACAACAGAAGATGAAAGGAAAAATGGGTTCTCACAAGGAATTCCTAAAAAATCAATGTTCAAATTACTCATACGCCTCTCCTCCTTTCTCTGCTGCCGCAGCCAGATATTCATGAATTTCTTTTACAGCAACCGCCGTATCTAATTTGCCACGGATACATGCCCTCTCACAGTAACGTCCCTCACACTGGTTGATGCAGGCAAGTGACACGCCTTTATCTTTTACCTGTTTTACTGCACCTCTCTCATTTTCAAAATGAAGGGATTTAATAAAATCTGCCGGTGCGCATTTATTCGGACAAGCTTTGCTGCACGGAGCGTCGTAACACAACAGACAGCGCTCTGCTTCATTTATCACCCGTTCTTTTCTTAGTACCGGTATTGCATTCATTTCAATCCCTCCTTAAATATAGAACTTTTCTTTCTCTTTAAATATCTGCCGTCTCCGGCGTGTCCAAGAAATGTATCACCGTCGGTAATTATTTTTCCTCTGGCAATTGTTTTCTCAATCCGTCCGGATGTCGTAACGCCTTCCCAAATGGTATATTCTGCTTTGGTATGCATATTGTCTGCCGTAACCGTCACCTTGCCCTCCGGATTGAAAATCACCAAATCTGCATCTTTTCCCGGTTCAATACTTCCCTTTGTTTCACAGCCAAAATATTTTGCCGGATGATAACAGCACATCCTGACTACATCCGAATATGACAACTCGCCATTCACCGCCATCGAAAGCATGTACGGATATCGGTTTTCAACACCCATGCAGCCGTTTGGAATCTTGCGGAAATCATCTTTTCCAAGTGCTTTCTGCTCTAATGTAAATGGACAATGATCGGTTGCCATCACATCAATGACGCCACGCTTTACGCCCTCACGGAGCGCCAAACGACTCTCTTCCCCTTTCATCGGAGGTGAGCAGACAAACTTCTCGGCATCTGCCCTTTTATAAACATCCGAGGTAAATTCCAAATACTGAGGACACGTTTCTGCCAAAACCGGTATTCCTTTTTCCTTTGCCCTCTTCACTTCCTCGTAACCTTCTGCATTTGCCAGATGTACGATATATACCGGTGCATTCATCTTCTCGGCAAAATAAACAATTGTTTTATCCGCCTGTGCTTCTACCATTTCATCACGGCTTAAGTAGTGATACCATGGGGATGTGTGTCCTTCCTCGGCATATTTTTTTCTGCGGTACTCCAACAGAGGATTATTTTCTGCATGGACACAAATCAGAAGATTTTCTTCTTTTCCGTAAGCAAGGATTTCACAAAGTCCTGCCTCGTCCATCATCATATTGTCTTCCCGGTAGGTGGTGTATACCTTAAAACTGGTTACGCCATCATTTATCGCTTCTTTCATTTCCTGTTTTGTCGTTTCATTCCAATTCGTGATACCAAAGTGGAATGCATAATCAATGCAGGCTTTTTTCTCTGCCGACTGTTTATCCCTCAGATACCGGTCGTGAAGCGATTCTCCTTTTATCTGATTCAAATAATTGAACACCGTTGTCGTGCCGCCAAATGCTGCTGCCACCGTGCCGTCGTAATAATCATCTGCACTTGTTGTTCCGTTAAACGGAAGTTCAAGGTGCGTATGCACGTCAACCGCTCCCGGCAAAACAAGTTTTCCTTTGGCATCTATGACCGTGCCTTCCGGCTCGATGTCTTTTGCAATCGCTGTAATCACCCCGTCCACCACTTTTACATCTGCCTGATACATACTGTATGGTGTTACGATGGTTCCTTCTTTTATAACCATTACGTCCATATCTGCCTCCGTTTCCAAAGCTTTCGCTCTAAAAAAAATAACGCAGCAACGGCTTTTCTCATTCAGCGCCATTGCTGCGTTTCATACTTTGTTTCTCTGTGGTTTATTCCCACAATTTCTTATAAATTTCAATCATATCCTGTTCGGATATTGGCTTCATTGTATTACCCGGACTTCCGCTTGTCAAGGCATCATGTGCCATTTTTTCCATGTGGGCGAAAAATTCATCTTTTGGAATACCGTATTCTAAAAGAGTCGGAATCTCGCAGATTTTGCAGATTTCATTTAAGGCCTCAATGAATTTTTCCGAAGCTGTTTTATCATCATCTTCTGCTGTTGCCGCACCGATTTCCCGTCCCAGATTGGCAAATTTTTCATAGGCACCATCGAGCGCAAATGCCAGACATTTTGTCAAAAGCATCGCATTGGAAATTCCATGTGCTACATGGAACAGTGCGCCAATCGGCCGGCTCATGCCGTGTACCAGCGTAACGGTTGAGTTATTGATACAGATACCTGCCTCATACGAAGCAACAGACATCTCATAACGAGCCTTTTCATCACTGCCGTCTTTGTATGCTGCCGGCAGATATTTCATAATTCGTTTTACAGCTGATACTGCAAGCGTATCCGTGACCGGCAATGCCTTTCTCGAAGTATACGCCTCAATCGCATGCGTGAGCGCATCCATTCCGGTTGCCGCCGTAATCGACTTTGGTGCCGAATAGGTGTATGCCGGGTCAACAATTGCAATCTTTGGTACCAGATAACCGCCCTTTAAAAGCATCTTAATATCTTTTTCCACATCGGTAATAACCGTAAACTGCGTTGCCTCGCTGCCGGTTCCGGCTGTCGTCGGAATTGCCACTACCGGCGGAATCGGCTTCTCGATTACTTTGCCGTTATAGTCTGCAATTTTACCTTCATTCGTAATCATGGCAGCAATCGCTTTCGCCGAATCCAATGGACTTCCGCCACCAATACCGATGCAGAAATCACATCCGTTTTCTTTGTATGCTGCAATTCCCTCGTCAATCATTACATTGGTCGGCTCGCCGGTAATGCCATCAAAAACAAAATAGGCAATTCCGATTTCTTCCAGTGCTTTTTTCAACTCTGCCATCATGTCCGACAAAACGACATGTTTTCCAGTTACAATCAAAGCTTTTTTCCCGCATTTTTCCAGATAAGGCTTTGCCTCTTCCAAAGCTTTTGAGCCGATTAATGTATATTCCGGTGTTTTAAATAATGCCATAGCAAATCCCTCCTAAATCATTTCTTTGTCTACCATCGACAGAACTTCATCAACTTTTACCATTTCTTCGCGAATCTGCTCCTCGGTAATAATCAGTGCCGGGCTGATGAAAATCATGTTTTCATGAGAATAGGTAAAGAACTTCTTCTCCATCAGTGCTTTGACGATTTTACCCATCAATCCCTTCTCATCTTTGCCATACGGAACAAGCGGCTCTCTGGTCTCCTTGTCCTTGACAAATTCGATGGATGAGAACAATCCGATGTAGCGGACATCGCCAACACATGGATGTTTTTCTTTTAACTCTTCCAAAATCTCACCGAGCACCTTTCCTGTTTTCTGTACATTTTCCAAAATGTTATGTTCAAAATAATAATTTACACAAGCTACGCCGGCGGCACAGGCAAGTGGATGTCCACTGTAAGTCAAGCCACAGGATAATAAGTTGTCGTTGAAAAACTCTGCAATCTTTTTGCTGACAGCGACACCGCCAAGTGGTACATAACCGCAGGTGACACCTTTGGCAAACGTAACCAAATCCGGCACAACATCGAAGTTTTCAAAAGCAAATAATTTACCGGTACGTCCAAAGCCTGCCATAACTTCATCGCACACCATAAGGATTCCAAATTCATCACAAATCTTACGAACTCCCGGCAGATATCCTTTTGGTGGAATAATCACACCGTTCGAACCGGTAATGGTTTCAAGGAAAATCGCTGCCACGCTGTCTGCGCCCTCATAAATAATCTGCTCACGAAGTTTGGCAAGATAAAACTCGGTAGCGTCTTCTTCGCTGGCAAATCGTATTTTTTCCTGATATACATAAGGGTCAAAGAATTTGATAAATCCCGGAACACCGGGTTCCAGTGCATATCGTCTCGGCTCTCCGGTCAGATTGCCAGCCCCGAAAGAGGAACCATGATAACTTCTGTAACGGCTGAAAATTTTATTTCTTCCCGTATACATACGAGCCATCTTTACAGCGTTTTCATTGGCATCCGCTCCGGCATTTGTGAAAAATATTTTTCCAAAACTATCCGGCAAATGCTCGATTAAAAGTTTTCCCAATGTGCTTCGTGCTTCACAGCCAAGTGCCGGTGAGAGGTAACAATACTGTGACGCCTGTTTGGTAATCGCCTGCTCAATCTCTTTGTTTCCAAATCCTAAATTCAAATTCACAAGCTGTGATGTCATATCCGTGTAACGGTTTCCATCGTAATCGTAGAAGTAGATTCCTTCTGCTTTTTCAATCGGCATTGGATTTGAATTTTTCTGCTTACTCCACGACTGAAGTACATACTTTTTCGCATTTTCATTAATTTCTTTTGGTGTCATAGAATAACCTCCCTTTCATGTTTTTCTCTGCGTTGGTTACACTATATCGCATTCCGGCACAACATGATATGGGCGGCAGCCTAAGTTTTTTTGTGCTGTAGCACAATCGTTTTCTACTCCAAATGAAAAAGAAACCTGCCAGCCCTCTTGCCTGTGCAGGTTTCTTTTTACGTTTGAGTTTTCTTTTTAGTTATATCCGATTGCCATCAAGGTGAACTTACTGCTCTCGCTGTCCTCATTCATGCGAAGTTCAATTGTATGCTCTTCCTCAGCATCCTCTTCAATGGCTACATATACCTTACCATTGTTCCATCCACTGGTATCATAACCACTCAAAGTTGCCTGCAGTTTGCCGTCCACATACAGATCCGCAGAACCATATTCAATCGAATTGCTCAATTTGTAAATCAGTGTAAGTGCTTTACATTTTACCTTTAATTTCAAAGCGTCCGTGCCGCTTGTTGACGTATGCATCCAGTTATCCGGGAACCATGCCGCACCTTTTTGTCCCTTATACTCGTACTGGAAAGAGCCGGTTGCATTATCATTCTGATTAAATCCACCGGAAGTAAAGGATGTAATTGCATCGTCCTTTGTAACATCTGTTTTCGCATCTAACATCTTCATTCCCTGATAAGCGGAAGACATAACCGGTGCCATCGCATCCATATCGGTAATGTTATCTTCTTCTGCCGTTTCCTTATCCATCTTATCAAACATGCGTGTAATGCAGTCTGCCATCAACTGATAACCGGTGTTGTTTGGATGCAGGGAATCACCAAAGTACCATTTATAAAACGCTTCCTTATCACTTGTAGCAAAGTAGGAAGAAATCGCATTTCCCATGCTAATCATCGGCAAATCATAGTATGTACCAAACGGACGATAATCATTTTCACATACAACACCGCCACTTTCCTGCTTAAACACTGAGAATACAAGCACAACAGCAGATCCGGATTTCAACGCCTGACGAATCAGTCCTTCATAACCTTTTCCTGCGGTTGCCGTACCGTAATCATTTACGGCAAATTCAATGAACAGCACATCCGGATGGTCGCTTCCTTCCGGCAAACGGTCAATCACATCACGATTGTAACGTACCACACCAATATCGGATGGCGTTCCACTCATTCCGGCATTGATAAAGTGAACATTTTCTCCATTGTTCTTTCCATATTTCACACCAAATGTTTTTGCAGAAACTTCCGCATAACACATGCTGTTTGGTTTTGCCAATGCGCCCTCTGTAATGGAACCACCAATGTAAGCAAGTGTGACATCTTTTCCGTCTCTCGCATTTTGGATTACCTGCTTGATTCTTGCGTTGTTTCCGGTTGAGTACACACTGTCTTCCAGCATTTTCTCATACTCTTCGTCACTGACTTTATAGACATTATTCTGTGCTTTTCCGCTAATGATAACATCATCCACAAGGAATGAATCCGTTGCAGTAGTCATGGTGAGTGTCATCGCAACATCACCCTGATTTTTCGGAATGGTAATCTCGCCTTTGAGCGTGGTCCAATTGCCGCTTGCGCATGCTTTTCCTGCATCTGCGTTTGTAATCAGCGTAACGTCTCTTGCCATTCCATTCTGGTCGGTATAAGTCATACGAAGTGCAATCTTCTGGCTTTTTCCGGTATCCTGTTTTACGACAACGCTAAACTGATAATGCTCGCCGGCAATCACATACTCGGAAATCGGAAGTTTTGCTCCATCTGTTTCACTCGTTCTGTCTTTCACAAGAAGACTATTCATACCGCCTTCTGTGTAGTTCTGTGAATTGGAAACTTCCAGTTTGCCACCAATTGGCGCAAATCCTTTGAGGTCCCCGTCTTCAAAATAGTTACTGTAGACTTCAGACGCAACCGGTTCCGGCGTCTTAATCGGCGGGTTTGTCACCTGTGGTTTTTCCGATGGTGCTGTTGGCTGATTTGTTGGTTTACTCGTCTGCACCGGTGTTTTCTTTACTTTAACTGTCTTTTTCTTTGTTACAATAATCTTTACGGTTCCGATTTTCTTTGTCTTTTTCTTATACTTTTCCTTCACCGTAACTTTGGCAGTTCCAACTTTTACTGCTTTCACCTTACCGGAAGCTGAAACTTTAATTTTTTTGTTTGATGCGGTAAATTTGTATTTTGCTTTTTTCTTTTTATTCTTCACCACAATCTTTTTTGATTTTCCCTGCTCAATCGTAATTGTTTTCTTCGCAGGTTTTGCTTTCTTTGCTGCCGCACTGCTGTCCGATGCCGTGGCCGTTAATGACACAACCATCGCCACAGCCAGTCCGTGGCAAAGTAACTTCTTCATTTTTGCGCAACCCATAATTGGCCTCCTTTATAATTTTGTATTTATATTATATGGGATTTGTATAGGTTTTGCAAGATGGCATTTTTTTCAAGTTCCGTAAATTATCAAGAAAACGGTTACGTTAAGTGGGCACTCCCGTTAAACAAACGCGTAAGGGTATCGGCATGTTAAATACACATGCTCGATACCCACGTGTTTGTACCCACTTATCGCAACCGTTTTCTTGATGATTTACTGGAATCCTGAAAATTGATATCTAATACTGTATATAAACTAGCTCTTGTAATGCATTTGGGGGGCAGGGCATACTTTTTCTGAACATATACCTGAAGCCCTGTATGACAACGCTTTTTCCTTGACTTGTGAAGATTTGCGTTGCATCTGGAGCAAAATATATAACATATCTTCTTCTATTAAAATATTTCACTGTATGCTTAGCCAGAAAATGAGAATGTTTCTTTCACTATGAGGAACATTGAACACCGTCGGTGCATAGAGGGCGTACTTTGCCCTCATGCACCGCTACGTGTGTTCTCTAAGCGGGAGCGGTTCCGAATGTGAAACAACATTCTCATTTTCTAACTTAAACATACAGTGAAACTAATTTATTCCAGCCCTTCATTATAAATCCGATTGATGGCTGCTTGTGCCTGTTCCATCTCATGCTTTTTTATGATTCGGTCTCTGTCTTCTAAGATTGCTATCATTTCGTCAACAAGCTGTTCTTCTTTTAGCTCGGTCATGCGGTACAAATAGCCAAGCATTCGTGTGGCAGTGTAATCGGTAGTCATATATTTGTATGCAATTTCTCGGCAAAGGCTTTCAGCAAAGCCTTTTTGTAATAGTATTTCGTAAATTGCGTCACTTTTTCTTGAATCCATGAAAGACCCCTCCTAGCGGTTTTCCTGCTTGTACTCTGCCATCATGTTTGCCAACTCTTCTCTTACAAATGGTTTGGCAATAAAGTCATTCATCCCGGCAGCAAGTGCGCGCTGTTTGTCTTCCTCAAAGGCATTTGCCGTCATCGCAATAATCGGAATCTCTGCTTTTTCTTTGTCCGGCAGATTGCGGATTTTCTTTGCAGCCTGATAGCCGTCAAGACGCGGCATCTGAATATCCATCAACACCAAATCATATGTTTTTGCCGGATTGTTTTCAAGTTTGTAAAGGCAGACAATGCCATCCTCTGCCGTATCAACCTGAACACCCAGTTCGCTAAGCACAGCGGTCGCAATCTCGGCATTCAATTCATTGTCCTCAACCACCAAAATCTTCATTCCAAGAAGGGCATTTTCCTCAATTTTCTCTGTGTGCACCTGAGCCATTTCAGATTCATCCGCAACCTTCAAAAACAAATGAACCAAAATTTCTGTGCCCTCGCCAAGTTTGCTATGAATTTCAACCTGACCTTCCATCAGCTCAACGAGCCGCTTCACAATCGCAAGTCCAAGCCCCGTTCCCTGCGCGCCGCTTTCCGTCGAAGTCCGCTCACGCTCAAATGCTTCAAATGCATGCTTCTGAAATTCAGAATCCATACCAATACCATTATCTTTCACAGAAATCCGGTACTCTGCCATACCATCACAGACAAGCCCCTGTCGCATCTCCAGTACAATTTTCCCGCCATTTTCCGTAAACTTCGCAGCGTTGCTCAACTCATTTACCATAATCTGCTGCAGCTTCGTTTCGTCGCACCACACATACGGATTTTCCATCTCCGTGCGGATTTCCAAATCAATCTGTTTTTTCTCCAATGTATAGGTAAGCATAAGTTTGAGATTTTCCGCCATCTCCTCCAAATTTAATACGCTATTGCTCACCTGCATTTTGCCGCTTTCCAAGCGTGACAAATCCAAAATATCATTGATAATTTTCAAAAGAATATCACCGGAAGCTTTGATTTTCCCCACTGCATTTTTTACATTTTCCACATCTTCCGGATTTCTCTCAATCATCCCGGCAAAACCAAGAATCGCATTCATCGGCGTCCGGATGTCATGCGACATATTTGCCAGAAATGTTGACTTCACACGCCCTGCCCGGCGGGCGTCCTGCAACGCTTTTTTCTCCTGTTCAAGCGCCTCGCACAACTGCTCATGATGTTTCATTTCGCTGATATTTCGCTGTCTGTCCACCATAAACATGTACGCAAGCACCGCCCCAATCACCAGACAAAACGGCTGGAACGGATATACCTCATACACCGGAATGAAATAGGTATTAATCAAAATACCAAGCAGCGGAACTGCCGAAAAGAACGACGCCTGAAAAAGAAACCGCCTGTCCTCATCTTTATTTGTCAGCAAAGCATACATCATTTTCAAAAAGGAAATTACATAAT
>CALELW010000230.1 GCA_937902905.1 uncultured Clostridium sp.
TTCTCAGGATATCATGCGGATTTACACTACCTTCTGTCAGCTCGTCACCAGCCTCTAATTCCTGTCCTTCCAATACTTTAATACGGGAACCATATGGAATCAGATATGCTTTGCTCTGTCCGGTTTCTTCATTTGTAATAATCACTTCACGTTTCTTCTTGGTATCACGAAGCTGAACTTTTCCTGCAAATTCGGAAATAATAGCAAGTCCCTTTGGCTTTCTTGCCTCGAAAAGCTCCTCGACACGAGGAAGACCCTGTGTGATATCGTCACCGGCCACACCACCGGTATGGAACGTACGCATGGTAAGCTGTGTACCCGGTTCACCAATGGACTGGGCAGCAATAATTCCAACTGCTTCACCAACCTGTACCGGTTCTTTTGTTGCCATGTTCGAACCATAACATTTTGCACAAATACCAATGTGTGATTTACAAGTAAGAATCGTACGAATCTTAACCTGTGCCTTATCACCGGCATCGATAATTTTCTTTGTATTTACAATGCGTGCCGCACGTTTCGGCGTAATCATATGATTTGCCTTAACAATTACTTCACCATCGTCATCAAGAATCGTTTCACAGGAATAACGTCCTGTAATTCTCTCCTCAAGTGTCTCAATTACTTCTTTTCCATCCATGAATGCGCTAATCCACATACCCGGAATTTCTGCACGGTTGCGGCTCTCGCAGCAATCCGTCTCACGAATAATCAATTCCTGGGATACATCAACAAGACGTCTTGTCAAATATCCGGAATCGGCTGTACGAAGCGCTGTATCGGAAAGACCTTTACGAGCACCATGCGCGGAAATAAAGTACTCCAATACGTCAAGACCTTCACGGAAGTTTGACTTGATTGGAAGTTCGATGGTACGACCGGATGTATCCGCCATCAAACCACGCATTCCGGCAAGCTGTTTAATCTGCTTATCCGAACCACGGGCTCCGGAATCCGCCATCATGTAGATGTTATTCAATTCATCCAAACCACTCAGCAAGTCATGTGTAATCTGGTCATCGGCAGTTTTCCATATCTCAACAACAGATTTGTAACGCTCTTCCTCAGTCAACAGACCACGGCGGTATTTCTGGGAAATAACCTCAACCGTATTTTCTGCCTGCTTAAGCAAATCTTTCTTCGTTGCCGGCACTTCCATATCAGAAATGGAAACGGTCATTGCTGCCTTTGTCGAATATTTATAACCAAGTGCTTTAATTGCATCAAGCGTTTCCGCTGTCTTAGTTGCACCTTCATTGTTAATACATTTTTCCAGAATCTGTTTCAACTGCTTTTTGCCAACGTGGAAATCCACTTCCAGTTTAAGGAAGTTATCCGGATTGCTTCGGTCAACAAATCCAAGATTCTGGCTGATAATCTCATTGAAAATAAATCTTCCCAATGTCGATTCAATAATACGAGATTCTTCTTCGCCTGCATCATTTACACCGAAACGACGGATTTTAATTTTGGCATGAAGTGTAATCTCATGGTTTTCATAGGCAATAATTGCCTCATTCATATCTTTAAAGAAACGTCCCGTTCCTTTTGCACCCTGCTCCGGAGTTCTCTCCTGTGTCAGATAATAAATACCAAGGACCATATCCTGAGAAGGCACGGCTACGGCACCACCATCGGATGGTTTCAGCAAGTTGTTTGGTGACAACAGAAGGAAACGGCACTCTGCCTGCGCTTCCACGGAAAGTGGCAAATGCACAGCCATCTGGTCTCCATCGAAGTCGGCGTTGAACGCTGTACATACGAGTGGATGAAGTTTGATTGCCTTACCTTCAACAAGGATTGGCTCAAACGCCTGAATACCCAGACGGTGAAGTGTAGGGGCACGGTTTAACATAACCGGATGCTCACGAATAACTTCTTCGAGAATATCCCATACGGCAGGCTCTAACTTCTCTACCATTTTCTTTGCATTTTTAATATTATGAGCAGTTCCATTTGCAACCAGTTCTTTCATTACAAATGGTTTGAAAAGTTCAATTGCCATCTCTTTTGGCAGACCGCACTGATAAATCTTAAGTTCCGGTCCTACGACGATAACGGAACGTCCGGAATAGTCAACACGCTTACCAAGAAGGTTCTGACGGAAACGTCCCTGTTTACCTTTAAGCATATCAGACAAGGATTTCAATGCACGGTTTCCAGGTCCTGTAACCGGACGGCCACGGCGTCCATTATCAATCAACGCATCAACAGCTTCCTGTAGCATACGTTTTTCGTTTCGTACAATGATATCCGGAGCGCCAAGTTCCAAAAGTCTTTTCAAACGGTTGTTACGGTTGATGATTCGACGATACAAATCGTTCAAATCGGAAGTTGCAAAACGTCCACCATCCAACTGAACCATCGGACGAAGATCCGGTGGAATAACAGGAATTACCGTAAGAATCATCCAGTCCGGATGATTTCCGGATTCACGGAATGCTTCTACAACTTCCAGACGCTTGATAATGCGGGCACGTTTCTGTCCGCTGGCATCCTTCAATTCATCTTTCAATGTTTTGGACTCTTCTTCCAAATCAATTCTCTGCAAAAGTTCCTGAATGGATTCTGCACCCATACCAACGCGGAACGTATCACCAAAATCTTCTCTTGCTTTCTGGTATTCCTGCTCGGAAAGAACCTGTTTTACCTGAATCTCCGGTGTCTCAGATTCCAATACAATATAGGAAGCAAAATACAATACTTTTTCCAAAACTTTTGGAGAAATATCCAAAATCAAGCCCATGCGGCTCGGGATTCCCTTGAAGTACCAGATATGGGATACCGGAGCAGCTAACTCAATATGACCCATGCGCTCACGACGAACGCTGGATTTCGTGACTTCCACGCCACATCGGTCGCAGACAACACCTTTATAACGTACTTTTTTGTACTTACCGCAATGACATTCCCAGTCTTTGCTCGGTCCAAAAATACGCTCGCAATACAAACCGTCTTTTTCCGGTTTCAGGGTACGATAATTGATGGTCTCCGGCTTCTTTACCTCACCTCTGGACCACTCACGGATTTTTTCCGGAGATGCCAGTCTGATTTTAATTTTATCGTAAGTCAATGTCTTTTCTTCTTCATTACCATACTGTGGCATATTTATAACCCGTCCTTTCTATCAATCTGCGCTGATGCCGCTATCGTCATCAATGCCCTGTACATCCGTCTCGCGGAAACCGGCATCTTCAAAGGATTCTTCTTTGAGTTCAAAGTTTTTGTCATTGATTAATTCATTGACATTTTCATGAGTTCCTTCTTCTACGGACTCATTCATCTGAACTTCGTTTCCTTCTTCATCCAGCACTGCAACATCCAATCCGAGAGCCTGTAACTCTTTCAGCAATACCTTAAAGGACTCAGGTATGCCAGGCTCAGAAATATTGTCGCCTTTGATAATTGCTTCGTATGTCTTAACACGTCCTACTACGTCATCCGACTTCACAGTCAGAATTTCCTGAAGAGTATAAGCTGCGCCATACGCCTCAAGAGCCCATACCTCCATCTCTCCGAATCGCTGACCACCAAACTGCGCTTTACCACCAAGTGGCTGCTGGGTAACCAGTGAGTAAGGACCAGTGGAACGAGCATGGATTTTATCATCAACCAGATGATGGAGTTTCAAATAATGCATGAAACCAATCGTAACTTCGCCATCGAAATATTCTCCGGTACGTCCGTCACGAAGCTGAACCTTTCCATCTTCCTTAATCGGCACACCTGCCCATTCTTTTCTATAGTCCTGATTTGTCAGGAGATAATCCATCACTTCCGGATCAAGAACATCTTTATATTTCTTCTCAAAATCCTCGAGCGGTGTATTTACATAATCATTTGCCAGTTTCAAGGTATCCATGATGTCAACCTCGTTTGCACCATCAAATACCGGTGTTGCAACATTGAAACCAAGAACTTTCGCTGCCAGACTCAAGTGAATCTCAAGCACCTGTCCGATATTCATTCGGGAAGGCACACCCAGAGGATTCAATACGATGTCAAGCGGACGTCCGTTTGGCAAAAATGGCATATCTTCAACCGGCAGTACACGGGAAACGACACCCTTGTTACCATGACGACCAGCCATCTTATCGCCGACCTGAATCTTTCTCTTCTGTGCAATATAAATGCGCACAGTCTGATTTACGCCAGGTGACAATTCATCCCCATTTTCACGGGTAAATACTTTCGCATCCACAACGATACCGAATTCACCATGTGGAACGCGAAGAGATGTATCTCTTACTTCTCTTGCTTTCTCTCCGAAAATAGCACGAAGAAGTCTTTCTTCTGCGGTCAGTTCGGTCTCACCTTTTGGTGTTACTTTACCAACTAAGATGTCTCCGGCACGAACCTCTGCACCAATACGGATAATACCGCGCTCATCCAAATCTTTGAGTGCATCATCACCGACACCAGGTACGTCACGTGTAATTTCTTCCGGTCCGAGTTTTGTATCACGTGCTTCTGTCTCATATTCATTGATATGAACAGAAGTATACACATCTTCCTGCACCAGTCTCTCACTGAGCAGTACGGCATCCTCGTAGTTATAACCTTCCCATGTCATAAATCCAATCAATGGGTTTTTACCAAGGGCGATTTCGCCGCCGGAAGTAGAAGGACCATCAGCAATTACCTGACCAGCCTCAACTTCATCGCCTTTTGTAACAATCGGTCTCTGGTTCATGCAGGTACCCTGGTTGCTTCGTACAAATTTAGACAATTTGTATTCATCCAGATTTCCATCTTCCTTGCGAATCAAAATGCGGTTTGTTTCGGCACGTTCTACCACACCGCCTTCTTTGGCTACGACACAGTTTCCGGAGTCAACGGCTGCTTTCATTTCCATACCTGTTCCGACAACCGGTGCCTCTGTTACAAGAAGCGGCACTGCCTGACGCTGCATGTTGGATCCCATCAGCGCACGGTTCGCATCATCATTTTCCAAGAATGGAATCATGGCTGTTGCCACAGAGAATACCATCTTTGGCGATACGTCCATGTAATCAATTTTATTTCTCTCAAACTCCGATGTCTCTTCACGGAAACGACCGGATACATTTTTACGAATGAAATGGCCTTCTTCGTCCAGACGCTCATTCGCCTGTGCAACGTGATAACGGTCTTCTTCGTCCGCTGTCATATAAACAACTTCATCTGTTACACGCGGATTCTCTGCATCCGAGTGGTCCACTTTACGATATGGAGCCTCAACAAATCCATACTCGTTAATTCTTGCGTAAGATGCCAGTGAGTTAATCAAACCGATGTTTGGTCCCTCAGGCGTCTCAATCGGACACATTCTTCCATAATGGGAATAGTGTACGTCACGCACCTCAAATCCGGCACGGTCACGGGACAAACCACCAGGTCCGAGGGCTGACAGACGACGTTTGTGTGTCAACTCAGAAAGCGGGTTGTTCTGATCCATAAACTGTGACAACTGGGAACTTCCGAAGAATTCCTTAACCGCTGCCGTTACCGGTTTAATATTAATCAACGACTGTGCAGAAATACCTTCGATATCCTGCGTTGTCATTCTTTCACGTACCACACGCTCCATACGGGACAAACCAATACGGTACTGGTTCTGAAGCAGCTCGCCCACTGCACGGATACGACGATTTCCCAAGTGATCGATATCGTCGTCATTTCCCAGACCATATTCCAAATGGATGTTGTAGTTAATGGAAGCAAAAATGTCTTCCTTTGTAATATGTTTCGGAATTAACAATGCTACATTGCGGCGGATTGCGTCATAACGCTCCTCATCCGTCTCATTCTCTTCCAAAATCTTTTTCAATTCCGGATAGTAAACATCTTCTGTAATTCCCAATGCTTTTTTATCTGCCTGTGGCAAAAATGCATGTAAATCAACCATCATATTGGACAATACTTTTACAACATGTCCTTCTTCTGTCTGCATCATTACAAATGGAATGGCTGCATTCTGAATTTCACGGGCAAGTTCTTCGGAAACCATTGTTCCAGCTTCTGCCACTACTTCACCGGTTTCCGGACTAACTGCATCTTCTGCAAGTGCAAATCCGATAATACGGTTTGTGAAGGATAATTTCTTATTAAATTTATAACGTCCAACCTTCGCCAAGTCATAACGTCTTACATCAAAGAACATATTATTAATAAGGCTTTCCGCACTGTCTACAGCAAGTGGTTCACCCGGACGAAGCTTTTTATACAATTCAAGCAGACCATCCTGATAGTTCTTGGAAACGTCCTTCTCAATACTTGCTAAAATTTTCGGCTCCTCGCCAAACATGTTCAAAATTTCCTGATCGGTTCCTACGCCAAGTGCACGAATCAAAACCGTAATCGGAACTTTTCTATTTCTATCTACACGAACGTAAAATATATCATTGGAGTCTGTCTCATATTCCAACCACGCTCCACGGTTTGGAATAACAGTCGAAGAATACAACTCTTTACCAATTTTATCATGGGCAATGCCATAATAAATGCCAGGGGAACGAACCAGCTGACTTACAATAACACGCTCTGCTCCGTTAATAATAAACGTACCTGTCGCGGTCATAAGAGGAAGGTCTCCCATGAAAATATCATGCTCACTAATTTCCTCTGTTTCATTATTATGGAGTCTTACTTTGACTTTCAATGGTGCCGCATAAGTTGCATCCCGCTCCTTACACTCTTCGATGGAATATTTCACATCATCCCGGCACAGCTCAAAGCTAACAAATTCCAGACTTAAATTGCCGTTGTAATCCGCAATCGGCGAAATATCGCGGAATACTTCATTCAAGCCCTCTTCCAGAAACCATTTGTACGAATCTGTCTGAACCTCAATCAGGTTTGGCATCTCCAATACTTCTTTCTGTTTCGAGTAACTCATTCTCACACCTTTGCCCACATGGACAGGGCGTATTCTGTTTTTCTCCATTGATGATTTCACTCCTTGTCTTTTCTACAGAACTGTGATATACTACAACTTAGGTAGGGATATTGCGCCTACCATACCACAATAGTGCATTTTCTATCGTACCACAAATGTAGTAAGGTGTCAAGCGTTTATTTGGCACTTTTTTCTATTTTTTAAATATTTTTTAAGGAGACGATGTATGGGGAATCAAATCATTATTTCAGTGAGCCGTGAATACGGCAGCGAAGGACACACAATTGCGGAACAAATTGCGAAAGATATGGGGCTTCCTTTTTATGACCGCAATATGCTTGACGAAATCGCAAAAGAAAAGGGCTTTGACCCAGCCGCCTTTGCCAGCGTAGATGAAAAGCCGCGTAACAAACTGCTTTCGCGCCGAGTAAAAGGATATTCTAACGCAACGGAAGACAATTTGGCACAGATGCAGTTCGAATTTCTTCGTAAAAAGGCTGCCTCCGGCGAATCTTTTGTCGTGCTTGGCCGTTGTTCAGAAACGATTCTAAAGGAATACGATTGTTTAGTTTCGATTTTTGTTACCGGAAACAAGGACCGCAAATTAAAACATGTTATGGAGAAGTTTTCACTTTCTGATACTGCCGCCGCAGCTAAAATTGCTAAACATGATGCATACCGCCGCCGATACCATAACCATTATTCAGATTTCAAATGGGGTGACTCGCGCAATTATGATGTTTGTATCAATAGCAGCCGGATTGGCGTGGAAGAGACCGCAAAGTTATTGGAGGAATTTGTGGGAAGCGTAAAGGAATCCTAGTAAAAAGGGAGCATAAACCAGCGAGAAACATTATTCGCGTTAGCGAATTCCTCTTTCGCGGTGCCGTGCCGCACTTCGTGCGTCACTACGCGCGCACGCGCGCTATAAAAGCAAAAATAGACTTGGAAACTTGCAAGCAAGCTTGCAGTTTCCAAGTCTATTTTTGTTTTTGCACCGCTTAGTGCGAACGCGATTATTTCAATGTTACTTTTGCGCCTTCAGCTTCGAGTTTCTCTTTGATTTCTTCAGCTTCTTCTTTTGTAGCGCCCTCTTTAACTACTTTAGGAGCTCCGTCTACAACTTCTTTAGCTTTTTTCAATCCAAGACCAGTTACTTCACGAACAACTTTGATAACCTTAACCTTAGCTGCTCCAACTTCTGTCAACTCCACGTCGAACTCGTCTTTCTCAGCTGCGCCGCCTGCTGCGTCTCCGCCTGCTGCTGCAACGACTACACCTGCTGCTGCAGATACGCCGAACTCTTCCTCACATGCTTTTACTAAATCATTCAATTCCATAACGCTCATCTCTTTGATAGCATCGATAAATTCCTGTGTTGTCATTTTGTTTTCCTCCATTCAAATTTTAAAAAATAATAATAACTTATTCTGCTGCTGTTTCGCCCTGAGCTTCTGCAATCTGTTTTACGACACGAGCAAAGTTCGTAATTGGTGACTGCAGGCTTCCAAGCAACTTGGAAATAAGCTCGTCTTTTGACGGGATTGTAGCAAGAACTTTAACGCCAGCGGCATCATAATACTCACCATCTACAACTCCACTCTTAATCTCAAGAGCCTCTGCTTCTTTTGCAAAATTATTGATAATTCTTGCCGGAGCAGTCTCATCTTCGATACCGAACGCGATTGCTGTAGGACCTTCCAAGTCTTTGTCAAGCTGCGCAAAATCGGTTCCATCAAATGCCAAGTGAAGCATTGTATTTTTGTATACTTTGTATACAACACCAGCTTCTCTTAACTGTTTACGAAGTCTTGTATCCTGCTCAACTGTCAGTCCACGATAATCAACAAGAACTGCAGATTTAGCATCTGATACATAGCCTTTGATTTCATCAACGATAGGCGCTTTTAATTCGACTTTAGCCATGATTTGTTACCTCCTTATTATTGTCAGCTTATGCTGCCATATAATCTGCCGGAGATTTCATCAAAAATGTCATCGACATTTATAAAAAATCCTCTGCCTGCACACGCAGACAGAGGACATAATCTCACTATGATTGTATTCACAATCTTCCTCGGCAAGCGGCATCCGCACTTACATAGCAAAGCTATACTTGCTGTCTACGGCAGTTATAAACTTTAGTCAGTGTAGCATAGCGCTACACAATTGTCAAGTTTTTTAATTATCCAATTTTCAAAGTATTTACTTTGATTCCAGGACCCATTGTAGAAGTTACTGTAACGCTCTTCATATAAGTTCCTTTTGCACTTGCTGGTTTTGCTTTAATAATAGCATCCATCAATGTGTTAAAGTTCTCAGTAAGCTGCTCTTCTGTGAAAGAAGCCTTACCAACTGGACAATGGATAATATTTGCTTTATCCAAACGATACTCGATTTTACCTGCTTTAATATCATTAACAGCCTTTGTAACATCCATTGTAACCGTACCGGCTTTTGGGTTTGGCATCAAGCCTTTTGGTCCGAGGACACGTCCCAAACGACCAACTACGCCCATCATGTCAGGTGTTGCTACTACAACGTCAAAATCGAACCATCCCTCATTCTGGATTCTTGGAATGAGTTCTTCGCCACCAACAAAATCTGCACCTGCTGCTTCTGCTTCTGCCACTTTATCGCCTTTTGCGAATACAAGAACACGAACTGTTTTACCAGTACCGTGAGGCAGAACAACGGCACCACGTACCTGCTGGTCAGCATGACGGCCATCTACACCAAGACGGATATGAGCTTCTACGGTTTCATCAAATTTTGCAACTGCTGTTTTCTTAACAAGGCTAATTGCTTCAGCCACATCATACTGTGTTGCACGATCTACTAATTTTGCGGCCTCTGTATATTTTTTACCTCTTTTCATTTTTCAAACCTCCTAGTGGTATTAACGAACATTGTCTCCCACAACGTCCAAATGACATTAGTTCTTTTTTCTGCGATAAATTTTGACTACTCTTCTACTGTGATACCCATACTTCTTGCTGTACCAGCAATCATGCTCATAGCTGCTTCTAAGCTGCCGGCATTTAAGTCAGGCATTTTTGTTTCTGCAATTTTCTGGATGTCTTCCTTAGAAATTGTAGCAACTTTCTTTTTGTTCGGCTCGCCGGAACCAGACTGAATCTTGCATGCTTTCTTCAAAAGAACAGCAGCCGGCGGAGTCTTTGTTACAAAACTAAAACTTCTATCTGCATAAACAGTAATTACAACAGGAATAATCATTCCATCCTGTCCCTGTGTTTTAGCGTTAAACTCTTTTGTAAACTGAGCAATATTGATTCCGTGCTGTCCAAGTGCAGGACCAACCGGTGGTGCCGGAGTTGCCTTTCCTGCCGGAATCTGTAATTTAATATATCCTTCGACTTTCTTAGCCATTTTCAATTCCTCCTAAACGATTAAACCAGTTTCAATTCTGAGAAGTCAATCTCAACCGGAGTATCACGGCCAAACATATCGATAACAATAACTGCCATCTGTTTTGCCGGGTGAACTTCCTGAACAACACCGTCAGTATCCTGCCATACTCCCTCTGTAACGATAACATGATCTCCAATGGAAAACGGAGAAGCCTCTGCCTCTGCCAAAAATCCCATGTTGGCAATTTCTTCCTCTGTCAACGGTACCGGTTTAGATCCCGGTCCAACAAATCCTGTTACGCCACGTGTGTTTCGCACAACATACCAAGTCTGGTCATTCATAATCATATTGATTAAAACGTACGCCGGAAACATTTTCTTCTGAACCTGTTTCTTTTCTCCGTTTTTCTCTTCTACGACCGTCTGCAGTGGAATCAGAACTTCTAAAATCTGATCCTGCAGATTACGATTCTCGATTGTTTTCTCAATATCCGCTTTTACCTTATTCTCATAACCGGAATAAGTATGAACTACATACCATTTTGCTTCTTCTGCCATGGCAACCTCCTATGAAACAATGTGAAGTGCGGTCAAGCCCAGACGAATCGCCCAGTCAACACCAGCAATCAGTATACCGAGCAATACGGACACTACGATTACAAGTGCAGATTGTTTCACCAAGTCTTCCTTCTTCGGCCAGGTACACTTCTTGAACTCACTCTTTACACTTTTAAAGAAGCCAGGTTTCGAAGTCTTTTCTGCTTCGCTCATGTGACACACATCCTTTCCGAAACATCACACGGACTACTTAGTCTCCTTGTGTAACGTGTGTTTCTTACAAAATCTACAATATTTCTTTGTTTCCATTCTGTCCGGATGGTTCTTCTTATCTTTGGTCATGTTGTAATTACGCTGTTTGCATTCTGTACATTCCAAAGTAATTTTAGTACGCATCTTGTCACCTCCGTGAAATTATTTTTTCTGAATCCACGCAACCCTGCGCTTATTCAGCTCTTACACCGCAATTGCGGCTTGGTCAAAATTTTGGCATAAAAAAAAGACCTAATTCATCGCCTATCCACTATACCACAAGCCATAGGTCCACGTCAATAAGTTTTTTTCGCGAAAGCTACAAGCCATGCAAAAAATAAATCAGCACCTATTTTGCGGGAGCTTGCTCACAGCAAATATAGGGGATGAGTTATTTTTTATAGGGCGACAGCCCGTGACCGAGTGAGCTTTGCTCACGAGGTCGGCATGGCTTGTAGCTTTCTATCGCCAACATTCTCTCCTAACAACAAAATAGAGGGCAAAACATATGCCCCTGCCGCAAAATCATGCAGAAAGATAAATTTTTAAAACCTTTCCTTTCACTATTTTAACCCATGTGGAAATACCAGCCCAATTTTTCGTGCTTTTAATTCCACGTTGTTTTGTGAACTTTTTAATTGCATAAGAATACTCTTCATTTCCCTCGCATTCTACCACTTTACAATTAGATGCAACCTTATACTTTCGCGTCTTTGCCTTGATTTTTTTACTTGTATCCCAATCAAACTTTTTCTTCACCTTGCTCATGCCACCCTTAATAATCAATTTACCACCCCGATAATACATTTTAATACGACATCCAGCTTCACCGCCCTGACTCTTTGTAAGCCCCGTTCCATAAAGCCAATACGAACTTGCCGCCTTAGCCTTACTTCCTCCGCCCCATTGACACAGTCCTCCAACCAAAAGGGATAACACCAATAACTTTGCAATAAACTTCTTTCTCATTTTTCTACCTCCTAAAAAATTTCATAAATAACTTTACATTCAATATAACAAATGCATTTTGAAATTTCTTTGGAATTTTTCAGTAAAAAAATCCACTTAAATCCAATGATTATACGTTGCCACGGTTCCAATCAGATTAATCGCAAACCCAAACGCCAAAATCACCGTATTCCACTGCACAAACTTTTCACCCTTTGGTTTCCAGAGCGCCAGACCAAAAAACAAATACGGCATCATATCAAGCAGATACCGGTTGCCAAACTGCCAGCCGCCAAGTGTTTTGTGACAGCAGATAATCAACAAATGTGCCACCGCCAGAAGAGGAAGCATAATCAAAAGCGTAAGATTTCCCTCTCTCTTTTTCACCAATGCATAAACCCAAACGCCAATCATAGTAATAAAAATCGGCGCAATCAGCCAAAACGCCATTCCGTCCGATGAGAAAAATGAAAGCGCACCGCCGTTTTCCCCTGCTGCCGGCAGACGCAGATAATGCATTAAATTTCCTTTTAAATAAGAAAGATTAAACTGACCGGTTGTGGTTCTCGTAAACTCCGGCAGATAATTATGTCCAAACTCCGTGATATTGCCGAAGCGGGCATAATTAAGTACCATATACGAAATTGCAATCGCACCACAGCCAATCGCCCAGTACCATTTTTCTTTTACAAGCTGCCATACTGTCCCCTTCGGATTTTCCTTTTTGTACCCTTTCACCAAAAGATAAACCAGAAGAATTCCATAGAGCACAAGCATCGGACGGCATCCTACAGCGCACGCCCAAAAAGCCAGCGCCAAACCACCTTTATTTCGCAGCGTATAATACAACGCCATCAAGCTTAGCGTAAAACTCATGCTCTGTGCAATAAACCACACATAGCCGTTCATTCCGACAAATAAATAACCGGAAGCAAAGTAAAGCATAAGCACCCAGAACAGTGAATGCTGTTTCTCCGCACTTGTCTCCCGATAAAGCTTGACCGCATAAACGCACCCGACAATCGTAACGGTAAGGGCAATTAAATGGTCCGGTGTATTTGTTCCAAATAAGATAACAAATGGTATCAGTACATAGGAAGGAAATGGTGGAAAACTAACAAAATATTTTCCCTGATAAATGGCAAGTTCAAGCCACTCGTAATTCTGCCCCAAATCAAGTCTGCCCTTTAACCACGAATCCGTCTGCAGGGCATATGAATTATATGGATTACTCTGCCATGGCCATTGTCCGGTAAATGCCGCAATCACCCAAAACGCTCCAAGTAACGCAAGCGGCACAATGACATAAATCCAATCCATCTTTTCAAGCCATTTTTTCATATTCTCTCTCCTCCTATTTATCCTCGTAATGCTCCAGAAAATGATGTTTAACACCGTCTTTTTTATAAGCAATTACTGTATCCAGATTTACATTTTCCACGCTCTTAAAAATATTTCCCTCAATAAAAGGATTTGTCTTCTTCAACTCATGAATCAGATTTTTAATTTCCAGTCGTTTCGAGCGTGTTTCCTCGTTATCGCATGTAGTACAAGTGTCCGTAAATTTGCACGCACACTGAATAAATTTCAAATCATTGTAGTCTCGCCACGCCTTAATGTCATCTTCACGAACAAGATACAACGGGCGAATTAACTCCATCCCCTCAAAATTTGTGCTGTGGAGTTTCGGCATCATCGTCTGCACCTGCGCCCCATAGAGCATTCCCATCAAAATCGTTTCAATAACATCGTCGTAATGATGTCCAAGTGCAATCTTATTGCAGCCAAGCTCTCTCGCAAAATTATACAAATGACCTCTCCGCATACGGGCACACAAATAACACGGTGATTTCTCAACATGGTAAACCGAATCAAAAATATTCGATTCAAAAATCGTAATCGGCACATTCAGAATTTTCGCATTGTTCTCAATCACTTTGCGGTTTGCCTCGCTGTAGCCGGGGTCCATAACAAGAAATTTTACGTCAAATTCAAACTTACTGAAACGTTTCAAATCCTGAAAACATTTCGCCATCAGCATTGAATCTTTACCGCCGGAAATACAGACCGCAATTTTATCTCCCGGCTTTACCAATTCATACTGTGTAACCGCTTTCGTAAACTTCGACCAAATATTTTTTCGGAATTTTTTATGAAGACTCCGCTCTACTTCTTTCGCCTTATCAATGGCATTATCTTGTTCTTCCATCTGACGAAAACGTGCCAAAAGCCACGAAGCGTAGCCACCCTGAAGGCTCACAGCATCGAACCCTTCTTCGCAAAGTTTTTCTGCAACACCTACACTGGTCTCACCTCTGCTGCAGCAAATAACAAGCTTTTTGGTCTTATCCACCTCAGGGCTTGCCGAAATTTCATCTTTATCCAAGTGCAATGCTCCATCTACGGCACCTCTAGCCACTTCCTGCTCACCGCGAATATCAATAATCTGATAAGTTTCCGGATTCATCGCAAATAATTCATCTACTGTAATACTCATATTAACGCCGCTCACTTTCTGTCTGACACAAGTCTTTAACCACCTCGCCGGCAATAATAAGCCCCGCAACCGAAGGTACAAATGCTGTACTTCCCGGAATATCCCGGCGCTCCGTGCACTTATGCTTTGCCCCCGGCGGGCAGATGCAGTTTGTCCGGCAGCTGATTGCCATATCCTCAATCGGACGTTTCGGCTGTTCTTCCGAATATACCACCTTGAGTTTCTTCACACCGCGCTTCTTCAGCTCACGCCGCATTACTTTTGCCAGTGGACACACTTTTGTTTTATAAATATCCGCAACACGGAAACCGCTCGCATCTAACTTATTACCGGCACCCATACTGCTGATAATCGGTGTATTTGTCTCCTTCGCACGCAGGATTAATTCAATCTTTGCCGTCACTGTATCAACCGCATCAATCACGTAGTCATATTCCTCAAACGGAAATTCTTCTGCATTTTCCGGTAAAAAGAAGCACTTATGAACATTTACAACAGCATCCGGGTTGATATCTAAAATTCGCTCTTTCATGACATCCACCTTGTACTGTCCAACCGTTTTTCTTGTAGCAATAATCTGACGGTTCAGATTTGTCAGACAAACCTTATCATCGTCAATCAAATCAAATGTAAACACGCCGCTGCGAACAAGCGCCTCACATACATAACCACCGACACCGCCAATTCCGAAAACTGCCACTCTGGCATTTTTCAGGCGTTCCATACCTTCTTTTCCCAACAATAATTCCGTTCTTGAAAATTGTGTCAACATCTTAGTTTCATCCTTTTCTTATCGCAATTGTTTCCGCATTTGTAAATACATTATATACCGGGTTAATTCGTACAAAATACTCCGAAAGTCCCAGTTTCTTTCCAATATTTGTTTTCAAATCTTCCTTGTTCTGGTCTGTCAGATTATTATAGGTAATTGGATAAACCGAGCCAGGTCCGCTGTTTTTCCATGCAATGCACTGAATTGCACGTCCCATGCCACTAAGTGTGTTGTTTTTAATCGAAACATTCACACCGCCACTCACCAAAATACCACGGGTATCACTTTTTCCTTTTTGTTTTACATTGGAAATAACATTGTTCTCCAACACAGAATCCGACCAGTTCATCACACGTACCGGCGAATCCCAGAGCATATTTTCAATGCGGTTATTGCGCAGAACAATATTCTTATGGTAAATCTGTTCCTCTCCGTTGGCACTGTATTTATGAGTTCCAATCGCACGTCCCAGATTCGAGAATTTGCAGTTTGCAATTGTCACATTCTGGTTCGGTGTCTTGTCATATGTGGACCAGTCATTGTGGAAGCCCTGTGTTTCGCGGTCAGGCGTGTCCAGATTAATTGCCTCTTTTACATAGTCCGAGTTTTTCTTTACATTTTTAAAAGTACATCCGGTAACCGAAACATTTGCAGAAGCATCCATTTCAATAAAATGACCTACATTTACATTTTTAAAATTAATTTTTTCAATCGTTACCCCATCGTTATGCGCTACGTCAAAGCCAATGCCGTACTTCATATATTTCATATCAATTGAAACACCGCCTTTGCCGACAAAGTGAATGTTTTTCTCACCATTATAGGCACTGTAAACACCTTTCTTTTTCGCATTTGATGGGCGAATCAACTGAAAAAGTGTAATTGCCGCCGGCATCTTTTTCTTATTCGTCTTCGTTCCTTTTACAATTTTTACGCCTTTTTCAAAAATAATCGTTACATTCGATGGCACATGAATGGTATTGGTAATAGTATACGTTCCCTTTTTCAAAATCAGCGTTCCTTTTCCTTTTTTCTGGAATTTCTCCATATAGGAACGAATGGTAAAATACATCCTCGTTTTTTTATTATATAAGGAAGATTTTGTAAACTTCGATGCTTTCAACGGTTTGCTTTTCGCTGTGATTTTATACACCTTGCCCTGCTTATAATCTTTCGCTTCCGTTTTTACTGTGCAGACGCTCATGGCAAGTACAAAAAAAAGTGCTGCCGTCAGCATATGAAGTCCCATCTTTTTCCCTTTTTGATTTCTCATGTAGTTCATCCTCTCTTTTTGACTTTTTATACAAAATCTGCTATTGTGTAAAATAGTTTATTGCCTTTTTACGGCCGACAAGGAGATAACAATGTCAAATTTACGCTCACATCTTACCAAAAGCGATTTTATATTAATTCTATTTTTATTATTCATCGGTATCGGCATTACCGTCTGGATTTACTATCCAAAGTCCACATCTGCCTCAACCGTTGAAGTCCGTGAAAATGGAAAATTGATTCTATCCTTGCCCCTGTCAGAAAACACAAAACAAACAGTTCGCTGTACAGACGGAGGAAGCAATCAATTCCTTATTCAGGATGGCGCCGTCACTATGACTGATGCAGACTGTGGTGACAAAACCTGCGTCAAAACCGGCTCGATTAAAGAAGCCGGGCAGTCGATTGTCTGTCTGCCGCACCGTCTTGTCATAACCATTACGGATTCTTCTTCGGATTCGGCACCGGATGCTATTGTACGATAATACCAAACAGGAGGCTTATATGAAACCGCACATCCACACAATCACTGAACTTGCTATTTTTACCGCCATCGCTTTCATATTCAGTTATATTGAAAGTCTTTTTCCGCTTCCTATCCCATTTCCGGGAATTAAACTCGGCCTTGCCAACCTGGTTATTGTACTTGTTTTGTACAAAAATGGCTTCTGCCAGGCACTTACCGTAAGTATTGTACGAGGACTGTTAAATGCTTTTACCTTTGGCAGTCTGTTCGGATTTCTTTACAGTTTCACCGGAAGCGTATTAAGTCTTATCATCATGAATTTGTTAAAAAATAAAACCCGCTTACACATTTCCGCTTTCGGAGTTAGTGTTGCAGGCGGAATTACACATAACATCGGGCAGTTTGCCGTAGCCGCATGGCTTGTGGGTCCTTCTGCCATCCTGCCGTATTTTCCTTTTCTGTATTTCTCCGGCTTAATTGCCGGTGGTCTGATTGGTGCCTTTGTCCTGCTTTGCCGACAAAGAATCCCACTCTTTAACAGTACGAATTAAACAGCATGCCGCTAAATGCCGATGCCTGATAAGCGGTTCCAATGTCGCTCTGATATAAATGTGCATAACTATACACCTTTTTATCCACATATTCCATCGGATTCATACTCATCTGTTCTGCCTTCGATGCCAAATCCGCAATAAATTTCTCCGGTACTTTTATCTCTGCCTCATCCGAAAATGACAAAAAGCCATCGGAATCAATCGCAATTCCGGATTCAAACAATTCAGCCGTGTGCCCCTCTACGAGATAGCGCAGCTCACCGCCCGGTCTCGACGGCTTATGATTCGCCTCACCATACTCGTCACTGCGTTTGAGCAAACCATTGTACAACGACAAGACGCGGTTCATGTTATCCTCCACGTCCTCACTTCGTCCATTAATCACATCCTGCGAAGCCTCTGAAAGTTCCATCGACATTTCCTTCACATTCAGCGCATACGCCTGCGTGTCCGCAGAAAGTTTCACCATAACAAGCGGATTCGCATTATTCAGGCTGACAATACTTTTATATTTATTTTTTAATTCTCTTTTGTTGTGAATACTGTTTTTGGGTGATACTTCCGGCAGGAAGCCACCAAGATATAAATTATATGTCGCTATCATAATCATCACGCCTTCCGTGGCAGTTCAAAATACTCCTCTTATGTGTAATCATAAGTCTAATGATTCATTATCATTGTAAATCATTTTTCTGCAAAATGCAAATAAAATCTCCTTTTTGTCCAAAAGCCGAAAAAGGCACCGTGTCAGACCACGATGTCTTTTTCTTTCTTTTCATATATTACACGATATTTTCCTTTTTGCCAAGTCCCTTTCCTTGAAACAATTTCTGGTATTTTTTTAATTTTTTCTTCGGAACATAAACCTTTAATTTATCATTTGTTTTTTTGAATGCCTGCTTACCAACCTTTGTTATCTTTGTTGATAGAATCTTTATTTTCCTTAATTTCGACATTTTGTAAAAAGTTTTTTTGCAAATTCCGGTTACAACATATTGATACCCTTTACAAGAAACCGTCTTGGCTATCGTAATACTTTTCTTTGTCTTGTTTGCCACTCCGAGAACGGATGCCGTCTTTATCTTTCTGGAAGAAGCTGTAATTACATATTTTACACCGCCTTTTTTGATTATGGTTCCTTTTTTCGGAAGTTTTGCCTTTGCGGCAGGTGTACCGGCAACCGGCTGACTGACACCGGGTTCTTCTGTCTGCACCGGTGCTTCAGTTGGCGCAGCGGTTACTGTTGCTGTCGGAAGTGGTGTCGGTGTCGCATCCGGCACTGACTTTTCAACAAGTGACGTTTGAGTTGTCATAAGTTCAACCGTACATTTTTGGACTTGCTCCCCGGTTACCGCCGGCGTAATCATCGCTTGTTCAGCTGCCAAAATTGCATTTTTTAATGCAGTTGCCGATGACTCTTCATACTTCGTTGCATCAATTTTTTTCGCCTTGTCTAATTCATCCTTTAGAAAACCAACCAGTTCATCTATTGTCACAAATTCTCCCGTCATAACGGCATTTTCCGCATGCATAACAAACGAAGAACCATCCAAAGCCTCCTGCTTTCCATTTACCGTAAAGGAACCAATTTTCAAATAGTATCCTTCATCTGCTTTTATATTTACCTTTACAATGTCACCTGCATGATATGTGGATTTTTCTCCACTTATCTGACCATGCTTCATATTTGTATCCATAGAAACTTCATAAGCTGCAATCATTTTATTATACACAGCGTCTGCCCATCGTTTTCCATGCTCAATCAAACCAAGTTTACTCAAATGAAGATTATCCGTGTGTCGGTACTCACCCTGTAAATCATCGGTCGTTGGCCCTACAAAAATATTTTCATCGTTACAGGCCGCACGCTGTGTCTCTTTCATGGATTCCATTTTCTTCGTATTATTGTAATTGCTCCACGCATAAGAAACCTGCGCAATGCACCAATTCAAATTGTATCCGGCATCTTCTCTGGTCTGCGCAATTAACTGCTGTAAAGAAGCAAGATATTTTTCGCGATTTGTTCCATCTGTATCAGCCTCTCCCTGGTGGAGCAAAAAAGCACGATACCCATATGGCTTTAAATCATCAATTGCATTTTTAATTGCAAAATAATGTTTTGTACGAAGTTCCTCAATTTTAGCAGAACCAACACCCGTTGATACAAAACCAACCGGAACACCTGTCTTTTGTGTCAGGGCATCTCCCATGGAAGGCCATGCGGAGCCACCACCATTGCCGGTATTAAATCCGCTTTCACTTGGCTGACTGTCCTCACAATGCTGCCATGTATTTGTATTTGGATTATATGCCGATACTAAATCCGACTGAGCAGTCGTTTTTTCACCGCCAAAATTGCAGGAATTTGACTGTCCACCGGTAATAAAAACTTCACCGACTCCGACTTTTTCTACTGTTTTACTCTCACTTCCCGCATTTACAATCAGTGTATACCAGCCACCTCCGGGTACATTTGCAATACATCCTTCATATGTATTGCCTTCCCCTTTGGTTAAAATCACTGTTTTCCCTATCTCTTTATCTCCGTCAAAAAGTTTTGCTGATACCTCACTATCTCCACTGTACTCAACAGAAACTTTCACACCGGCATAATTATTATTGTCGCGCTGATAAATTGCTCGCTCGGTAGGAATTTTAACCTCCAATTTTTCTGCAGCTTTTCCTGACTGCGGCGCAAAACAAATCCCCGCCATCATTGCCATCGTAATCACCGACCATTTCATAAATTTTCTGATTCTCATTAATATTCTCGCTTTCCTTTGATAAAGAAAAAGGCCCGCAAAAGAGCAGACCCCTTTCAACTCAAATTCTATTTGACAAACGTTATTTTAGTAATCGTCACTGAACCGGTGTATCCTGCCTTTCCGGCATTGATCACAACAAACGGTTCCGTACCCTCTTCTTGTTTCACCTTAGAAAGATTCACCTCAAAATATCCTTCTGATGTCACACCATACTTAGGATCTGTTACTTCTACACCGTTCACTTTATGACCAACAATTCCGTGGAATTCAAAAGCCGGGTCGGATGCTGTAAATTCAATCTGGCATTTGGAATATTGATTGAAATCAATATCACTCGGAAGCAAAACTTTTGCCGTTGGAGAATACTGTGCCAGTCCACTTTCTACATAACTTACCGACTGCGGAAGTTCCGATACAAGACTTTCTTCTCCTGCCATTACAGAAAGATAGGTAAATGTTCCTTTAAATCCTGCAGTTCCTGTGCTTACATGAACATAAACCTTATCATCTGCACCGATTTTCTCCATGTCAGCAGCCGTCAATGTTAGATTTGCCTCGCCGCCTGTCTTGCCCCAGTAATTGTTAATTGTCGGGGAATTCCATTTGTCACCGGTCTTTAATCCAATATTAAATCCCTGTGTATCTTTTACGTCAGTATCTCCTTCCATCGCTGTATACTTTATCGAAATGATTGTTCCTTCACTCAATTTCGACTTATCAATCTCAAAGATTCCCATGGATGAATACGCAGCAAATCCATTTGGTACATATGTATAAGATGCACCTGCTCCTAAATCATCACCTTCTAAAACAAGATCTGAAGCAATAACTTTAACAATATATTTACCATATGTAACAATGCCGGTATCCGTTGTAATTGTTGCTTTAATCGTTGCGGTTCCTTCTCCAACCGCCGTTACTGTTGCTGCTGTACCGCTTGCGCTAACCGTTGCCACCTCTTCATTGGAGCTTGTCCAGACAATATCACCGGTCACCGCACATCCTGTAACGCTTACATTGGCATTTAAATCAAGAGTATCTCCCTCTTCCAAATCAACTCCCGCCGCACTTCCTGTCGCTGTTACTACAACCGCAGCACTTCCGCTTGCCACACCAGGTGTTGGTGTTGGTTCTTCCGGTTCTGATGGCGTAACCGTTGGTTCCGGCACATCATCTTTTGCCATAAAAATAATAGAATAAATGTTAAA
>CALELW010000231.1 GCA_937902905.1 uncultured Clostridium sp.
AAAGCATCTGGATTTTATGATTCAGGAGTTACTCTGCTTTCAGATTGCGTTTAACATTGCATGTTCCATACGACATGGCTGGGGCAATCCCTATGTTTTTGTTTTGTATCGTAATACTGCGTTAGTAGCCTTATTGCTGCAAATCTTTGTGATTATTAGTTTGAATATATTTAAAGATGTGTTATGGCGTGGTTACTACAACGAGTTTAAAAATACGGTAAAAACTGTATTGTATGTCATGCTGCTGCTTGTGCTTTATCTGTTTTTGATTCAACAGGGAGTGAATTTCTCTCGTTTTGTATTAGTAGGAACAGCAGGATATTATCTGATTTTGTCATATATGCTGCGGTGTGTCAGAAAATATTTTTTGCGTCACAGCAGCCGTGAAAAGCAGGGGCCTAAGTCTTTGGTACTGATGACAACAAGAGAGCATGCAAAAAATGTTTTGAAACGTATTCAGAATAAAAATGTAGGAGAGTTTACTGTTACAGGTATCATTTACCTTGATTGTGAGCCGAAAAAGGATGCCAGAATTGGTGGAGTCCCGGTTGTGGCTGGAATGTCCGATGCGGTTGAGTATATTTGCCGTGACTGGGTTGATGAGGTTTTTTTAGCAATTCCCCAGATGGATGACAAATATCGTGACATTCTTTATGTTATGGCAGACATGAGCATAGTTGTTCATATTTGTGTTGGTTCGCAGTATGATTTTCCGATGCAGAAGCGAATTGTGGAAAAGTTTGGTGAATTTACTGTGGTGACTATGACACCATCAATTTTAAATCTTCGGGAGGCATTTGCAAAACGCCTCATTGATATTATTGGTGGTTTGGCTGGTTGTATTTTAACCGGTATTTTTACGGTTGTTGTGGCACCATTCATATGGATTAAATCACCGGGACCAATCTTTTTTTCGCAGATGCGTGTTGGAAGAAATGGCAAACTGTTTAAGATGTATAAGTTTCGTAGTATGTATCCGGATGCCGAGGAGCGTAAAAAGGAACTGTTAGCGCTAAATGAGGTGGAAGATGGATATATGTTTAAAATTGAAAATGATCCTCGTATCATTGGCAGTGAAAAAGGAGCGGGAAAAGGAATTGGCAATTTCATAAGAAAGACATCCATTGATGAATTTCCGCAATTTTTTAACGTGCTAAAAGGTGATATGAGTTTAGTGGGCACACGCCCCCCGACTCTGGATGAGTGGGAAAAATATGAACCGCATCATAGAGGCCGCATGTCAATCCGGCCGGGAATAACCGGAATGTGGCAGGTTAATGGGCGAAGTGATGTGATGGATTTTGAAGAGGTTGTTGCTCTTGACAGAGATTATATCTCGAAATGGAGCATTGGTTTGGATATTAAGATTTTATTGAAAACAGTTGTCTCTGTGGCGAAAGGCCAGGGGGCAAGATAGGAGATGTTTTCAAATTATGTGCAGGTGGTGAGGCAGGATATGTGGTATGTAATCCAGGTAATGTCTGGGGAAGAACATGAAAAGGAGCAGCTTTTCAAAAAGCTGATTCTAAATAGAGATGGCAGAACTTACGATAAAATTTTTGTCCCGATGTACGTCAGAAAAAAGCGCTATCAGGGGAAATGGCACGAGGAGCAAAAGGTCTTGTTCCCCGGCTATATTTTCGTTGATACAAATGACATCGAATTGTTTTGCCAGTACTTAGCGGGAGTACCGGGATTTAAAAAGGTGCTCCGCGACGCTGATGAGATTGCACCAATTACGGAAGAGGAGAAAGACTACCTTCTTTCCATGATGGACGAGCATTATATCGTGCAAATATCAGTTGGTTATCTTATCGGCGACAAAATATGTATTACGGAAGGGGCCTTAAAGAATTATGAAGGTTCCATTTACCGAATTGACAGACACCGACGTACGGCGCAGCTGATGGTAAATCTTTTTGGCCGCCAGACAAAGGTGGAAGTTGGTCTTGAGGTGGTTCAGAAATACTCTGAATATGCTTCTGTTATTTCCGGGGTGTTTGCCGGAAGTCGATGCCGCATCCTGGAAAACAACAAGAAAGAGAAAACAGTGAAGGCAAGTGTGGATGTGTTTGGAACACCTGCTGCGGTTGATTTTCGTTATGAGGAACTAAAGTTTTTAAGCAAATCTGAAGTGTAATCGTCGCTTTGCCGCGTTGCAGGACAGATGGAACACACCGTGTAGACAACTTCTGCGGGAGCAGAGGGTGGCGAAGCACGGTGTTTTTTGGAATGGAATGGGAAAATGGAGAGGATATAGGATTATGAAAAAAGATTATAAAATTGCAGTTGCGGGTACCGGTTATGTCGGTTTATCAATTGCTACATTGCTTTCTCAGCATCATCATGTGACTGCCGTGGATATTATTTCAGAGAAGGTGGATTTGCTTAACAATCGGAAGTCCCCCATTCAGGATGATTATATTGAAAAATATCTAGCTGAGAAAGAACTGAATTTGACTGCAACACTGGATGCAAAGGCTGCCTACTCGGATGCAGATTTTGTTGTGATAGCAGCACCTACCAACTATGATAGTCACACTCAGCATTTTGATACATCCGCCGTTGAGGCTGTGATCAAATTGGTAATGGAATGCAATCCAAATGCTATCATGGTTATCAAGTCTACAATCCCTGTAGGCTATACTACTTCTGTGCGTGCAAAGTTTAATAGTAAAAATATCATCTTCAGTCCAGAGTTTCTGCGGGAGTCCAGAGCCTTGTATGATAACCTATATCCAAGTCGAATCATCGTTGGTACTGATTTGAATGATGAGAGGTTGGTTGAAGCTGCTCATAAATTTGCCGGTCTATTGCAAGAGGGTGCCATTAAGGAGAATATTGATACCCTGTTCATGGGATTTACTGAGGCGGAGGCTGTCAAGTTATTTGCAAATACATATTTAGCTTTGCGTGTTGCTTACTTCAATGAGTTGGATACTTATGCAGAGAGCAAGGGACTGAATACCCAACAGATTATCAATGGCGTCTGTCTTGACTCTAGAATTGGCAGTTATTACAATAATCCATCTTTTGGATATGGTGGTTACTGTCTGCCGAAAGATACTAAGCAGTTGTTGGCAAACTATACTGATGTGCCTGAGAATCTGATTGAAGCTATTGTTGAGAGTAATAGAACTCGAAAAGATTTTATTGCTGATCGTGTTTTGAAATTGGCTGGTTACTACGATTATGATGATGATAACGAGTACGATATGAAGCAGGAGAAATCTGTGATTATTGGTGTATATCGTCTTACTATGAAGAGTAACAGTGATAATTTTCGTCAGAGTTCGATTCAAGGAGTCATGAAAAGAGTTAAGGCAAAAGGTGCTACGGTTATTATTTATGAACCAACTTTGAAAGATGGTGAGACTTTTTTTGGTAGTGTTGTTGTTAACGATTTGGTGAGATTCAAGGAAATGAGTCAGGCGATTATTGCAAACCGCTATGACAAGTGTTTAGATAATGTAAAAAACAAAGTTTATACAAGAGATATTTTTAAGAGGGATTAAAAATGATAAAAAAGAAAATTTGTTTTGCAGCTTCGTCAGGTGGACATTTTGAACAGTTATCTATGCTAAAACCGCTTATGGAAAAATATGAAAGTTGCGTTGTTACAGAGAAGACGGAATATAGAGCTGTAATTAAAGACCAAAAAATGTATTATATGCATCAAGTTAATCGCAAGGAAAAGACAATGTTAATCTGGCTGGTATTAAATGCTTTTAAGAGTTTGAAAGTGCTATTAATTGAAAAGCCTGATATTGTTATTACTACTGGGGTATTGGCGATGATTCCTCTTTGTATATTGGCAAAAATTTTTGGCAAAAAGCTTATATATATAGAGTCTTTTGCTAAAATTTCGTCTCCAACGGAAACCGGTAAATTGTTATACAAGTTTGCTGATAGATTTTACGTTCAATGGGAATCAATGAAGAAATTTTATCCAAACGCTATATATTTAGGGGGAATATATTGATGGTATTTATTACATTGGGGTCTCAAAAATTTCAGTTTAACAGATTACTGAAAGTTGTTGATAATCTTAAAATAGACGAAGAAATATTTGCTCAAATTGGATATAGTGATTATGAACCAATACATTATAAATACACAAAATTTTTAGATAGAAATAAGTTCTCTTTTTTTATGGATGAGGCCGATATTGTTATTACTCATGGTGGAACAGGAGCAATTATTAGTGCATTAAAAAAAGGGAAAAAAGTAATAGCGGTGCCAAGATTAAAAAAATTTGGGGAACATGTTGATGATCATCAAATTCAATTGGTTGAGGAATTTAGTAAAATGAATTTAATATGTGCATGTTTGGATATGGATTTGGAAAAATCTTTAGAATTAGTAAAAAGCACGACATATAGAGAATATAAGAGTAATACACATACGATTATAAAAAGTTTAGAAGAATTTATTGAGGAGTAGATATATGAACAGAGAGAAAATTATGACTCTGTTGAAAAAGAGTTTGCGTTTTTTGCCAGATAAGATATATATAAAATTGTATTATCGTTTTAGAGTTGGGAGAGCTCTAAATACAGCAAATCCTAGTACTTTAAATGAAAAAATGCAGTGGCTTAAGTTCAATTATAGGGGGCCTCTCCAGTCTATTGTCTCTGACAAATTACTTGTAAGAGATTATGTAGCTCAAAAAATTGGTAAGGAATACCTTATACCGCTTCTTGGTTCATGGGAAACTTATGATGAAATTAATTTTAATGATTTACCCAATAAGTTTGTTCTTAAATGTAATCACGATTCAGGTGGTTTAGTGTTATGTATGGATAAGAACAAGTTGAATTATAAAAAAACTAAGTATAAGATTGAGAAATCTTTAAAAAGTAATTTTTTTTACATTGGAAGAGAATATCAGTACAAGAATATTAATCCTATGATTATTTGTGAACAATTTATATCAGACAAAGGATTAGTTCCAATGGATTATAAAATTTATTGTTTTAATGGTAAACCTGATATGATTTTGGTGTGCAAAGATAGGTTTGCACACCAAAATCATAGAGCATCATACTTCTTCTTTGATAGTAATTGGAAATTTCAACCTTTGAATAAAGGTGATGAAAATAGAGCAGATATT
>CALELW010000232.1 GCA_937902905.1 uncultured Clostridium sp.
GTCCTCCATCTCCTCTCCTGCAAGCACAATACTTGGCTTTTCTTTATTGATTAGAGATAAGGTATATGACATCGTCTTTTTCGTTTTATCATCTGCACGACAGCCAACAAGCTGAAGCCCATTATGTAAAACTGCACTTTCATCCAAAAGCAGGTGCACGCCTGCACCGGAGATTTTTTCTTTCTTTTCCTCCACAAGAGCAGCATCTGCGCTTCCTTCCACCATATAAATGCCTAATGCCGCCTTCATTTTTTTGATACTTGCAAGCGTTTTATCCACTGTTACTTCTTTTGTATGCTTGCCGAATAAATTTCCGCCAATTAAAATAACATCCGGCTTTTTCTCATTGACCTTTTCTACCAGAGAATCAAATGCATGGGCGGTC
The DNA here is from genome assembly GCA_937902905.1 of uncultured Clostridium sp. Taxonomy (GTDB): domain Bacteria; phylum Bacillota; class Clostridia; order Lachnospirales; family Lachnospiraceae; genus Eubacterium_F. The sequence goes on from CALELW010000232.1 coordinate 386, forward strand.
ATGTCACTTCCTACAAAGCAATTGGAAATATAAACAATAGAAGTATCCTTCACAGGCTCCTTCTTATTCTCCTGCGAAATTACAGTCTCCTCCCATGATATGCACCGGCTTTTCCAGAAAATAACGGCACCGACACATAAGGTGACGACAAAAAAGCCAAGAATCAATTTGGTCGGATGATTGAAAAAACGGTATATTTTCCCGCTGCATCCTGCTTTTTTCCCAATAAAACGAACAATGCCACGCAAAAAACACAAAACCGGCGTCAGTATCATAACACTGCCATATATTACTGCATATGCATGCATAATAACGGAAGCTACATCCGAAATCATTGCGGATATTCCGGTTTCAAAAAGGAACACAATCACTACAGAAATGATATGTAAAAACGCGAAAAAGACCACCGGTACTTTCCCGCGTTTCCACAAATCATAATATCGCAAAATAGAATAAAACCATGCTCCTAATGCAAAGCACAACGCAATCACAACTTCTATCATAAAAGCACCCCTTGTCGTATGTTTTACTACACGGGTAGTGTATAATAGAACTGCTTATTTGTCAACCGTTATTTGGTTTTGAATTTCTTTGTTTTGCTCCATTTTGAAACGGTTTTCTTTCCGTTTACAACCTGATACGTACGGATTCGTATATAGTATTTCTTTTTCGCCTTTAACTTCTTAATCGTCCGGCTTTGTTTTTTCTTACCGGAAATCGTAATCGTCTTTTTCCCTTTTTTGAAAGATGAAGACGTACTATATTGAATCTGGTATCCGGTAATTGACTGTGCTGACTTTTTCCAGCTTATCAAAACTTTTTTCTTGCCTGCTTTGACCTTTTTGATAACCGGTGCTTTCAGAACAGTCTGCTTTTGAGCCTTGTTTGTATTTGCCGGTGCTGCCGTCGGTTTTGCGTTGGAAGCCGGCGTTTTCACAGGTGTTCCCGAAGTTTTTTGTGTCGGTGTTGGAATTGGTGTTGGCGTTGACGTCGGCGTTGGTACCGGAGTAGGGGTAGGTGTTACCGGCGGCGTTGGCGTTGGTTTCGGCGTTGGAATGACAAGATTTTCCGGCACTTTTCCTACTTTTACATCCGTGTAATCACTGTACAAATACCGGTCTGTTTTGTTTGCTGTTAACCAGTCTGCCTGTTCCTTTGTTGCTGCATAAATCGTGGACGGATTGTGCATTTCATAAAAGATGTAAGTATCCCAGGTTTCCAGTTTTTCTCCATCAAAGCCGGTTCCAAGTCCAATCGCCACTAAATTTGTGCAATTATAAAATGCTTGCCCGCCAATCGTTTGTATCTGGTCCGGAATTTCTACCTTGACAAGTCCGGTACAGTACGAAAACGTATATTCGGGTATGGAAGTCAACGATTTCAAATCCGGCAATTCGGTAAATGACGTACAGCCGGAAAATACTGAGCCCTCCATTGATTGTAAATTTTCTGACATCGTGACTTTATCCGCTTTCAGACTTGTACAATTGCTAAATGCCCCATATCCGATTTTCTTAATCTGAGACGGAATTACAATCTGCTCTAAAGCAGAACAGCCACTGAACGTATATGGCGGAATTTCATCTATATTAACCGCCTTTGATAAATCAACGGAAACCAACGAAGTACAATTTTGGAATTCACTACCGCCAAGTTTTTGTAAACCTGCCCCAAGTACGACCGATGTCAGTTTTTCACAATCCTCGAAAGCTCCTTCTGTTGCTAAATTGGTTATTCCCAGAATTTTAACGGAATCCGGAATCACAACCTGCTCCAATTCACTTCCCTGAAAAGCTTGATACCCAATCTGAGTCAAACCGTTCGGAAGTGATATACTCCGAATGGCACATCCCTTAAATGCCTGCCCGTCAATACAAGTTAATTTAGATGGAAGTGAAATTGATGTTAAATTTGTTGTTTCTCCAAATGCACTGTTTCCAATAAATGTTACGTTGTCCGGAATATGAACCGAAGTTAATGAACTGCAATCCTTAAACATAGTTCCCGGAACTGCCGTCCAGCTATCCGGAATTGTAAAGGAACTTAGTGACTTACATCCCCAGAACAAACCGCCGGAATACTTATCCTCATCCTTCTCATAACTGTTTGTGCCATCATAATCCGCTGCAGATACTGTAAATTTCCCATCTTCCGGGAACACAACATTGTCTAACTTTTCACAGTCCATAAACGCATTCGATGCAATATGCTGTACGGATTTTGGAATATTAATACTTTTTAAATTTTTACATTCTGCAAATGCGCTGCAACCAATAAAGGTTAATCCCTCCGGAAGTGTTACCGTATCAATCGTACACTCACGGAATGCCCTTGAACCAATATAGGTAAGGTTCGGTGTCTTATCTTTTCCAATCGGCAGTTCAGTCAACCCCGAACAGTTTGCAAATACATCTTTATATACGGTTTTTAATTCCTCCGGATATTTGAGGGTAAACTTAGTCATCTTAGAACAATTGTCAAATGCCATTTCTCCCAAATAAGTTAATTTTCCGTTTATCGTTACACTCGTAAGCGCTTTACAGCCGCCAAATGCCAGTCGAGGTAACGTTGTAATCTTCTCCGGAAGTTCAATCGTGGTTAAACTTTCGCAACGATTAAAGGCATGATATCCCAGTGACGCAACACCGCCCCATTCAATTGTTTTTAACTGTGTCAAACTCTCACACAAATGTGATGGTACTTTTGTTAGACCCGGCTCAAATGTAATTTTTTCAATTGCATCTCCGGCAAGACAAGCACCATCATTTTTCTGATCCACTTCTTTGTCATCATCCAACGGATATGTGTCGTAAATCGATGTTGTACCTTCAGGAATTGATATCTCGTTTAACGAATCACACTCATAGAAAATGTATTTCCCAAGCTGGCAATTTGTGGGAAGTTTCACCGAAGAAAGCGCACTGCATCCATAAAAGGCATAGTTACTAATTTCTGAAATACCTTGTGAAATAACTATGGATGTAATTGTGGTATTATCCCGAAACGCATTCTGCCCAATAACAGTAACATCATAACTCACACCAGCCCAATCAACCTGAGAAGGTATTGTTACATTTTGCGATGTCCCGGTATATTTGGATACTGTAGCCGTTTTTGTTTCCTGCGTTAATTCATAAGATAAATCGTTTTCAGAATAATTAACCGTTTCTGCTTTTGATGACTGCACCATAAATCCTATGGAGAAAAAGAATGTCAGCATAAAAAGCATGCTAAAAATGAAACATTTCCTTACCTTAAAAGCTTTTTCATTCACCTTAACCATCTCCTTTCTTAATTCCATACAAATCTGTTTCATTATACTGAATCAAGCATAAAATGGTAAGGTTACAAATGTCTCATGTTCGCTTTTTCACTGACATTCCTACAGTTTTAGTTATAGTTAAATTTCAATTTATTTAATGATACATATTTGGTCTGGCTTCGCTCACCATTCAGAATCTGGATGTTAAACCCGACACCCTCTTCCAGTTTGTGAGGCATGGAGCCATTATATTTTGTCAAATCGAATACCGTATGTTCCCTTGAACCAATCAGCTTATAGTTTCCTTTATCTAAAATATCGGAATCACTGTAGCCATTCAACGACTCAGAAGAAACAAAGGCACATTTCTGATAATCTCCCTCAAAATCAAGTTCTGTACCGGAAGCATCATATACACCAAATTGAATCTCAAATGAGGTGACATCTTGTATACGAATTCCCTTTTTTAACAAATACCGACTGAAATCAATTGCAATCATACAATTGACTTCCTCATCGTATTCATTTTCAAAAAGCATCAGACCATCCAATTTATTTACACCACTCGCGACGAGACCTTTACCAAGATTGATATAACCAATAATGTCTTTATCCTCCAAATCCGCAACCAACACTTTTGGTTCTGACACCGTTTCCTGTCTGGCATTATTTTCTTGTAAATGCTCCGTCCTTTCGTCTGCCGGCAGTAGCAACTCCATTTTTAAAAGAATCAATTTACGAATCCTGCTAAATTCACCATTCGTAAACTGAATGTTAATACCCACTGCATCGTGAAGCTCATGATCCGAAAGAGAAACTCCATCCGCTTTGTATCCATTGTAATCCGTAAGCTTTATTTTTGTAATTTCCTTTGAGCCAATAACCTTATAATTTGTCGTTGGTAAAATGTCCGAATTACTGTAACCATTTAATTCATCCTCAGAAACAAGTGCGCATTTTTCATATTCAATGGAAAAATCAATTTCTTCCTCATTTTCATCATATGCAGCCGCCACCAAATGAATTTCTTTAACATCTTCAATTGCAATTCCCATATATTCTACATACTCTCTCAGTTCAATCGCATACATCGGATACAGCCCCGGTTCAAAATTTGCATAAAACTCAATGCCTTTTGCGGTCACCGAAACGCCGTCCTCCTCAAGCCCATGTCCATAATTAATATACGCTTTCAGCAAAGGATTTGCCAAATCAACACCCCACTTTTTCTCTTTATCCATAGCAACCTCCGTTCTGAAGCCCCTGCTCCCATCAAAAATAATGTTACTATTATCATACCACATTATGGCTAAAGAAACAAAGTTTTTCTGCCTTATTGGACAGTTAAATCACTTTACTTTCATGGTCTTTTTAAATCCGGTCTTTTTCTTCTGAATCAGCTTTTTGTACTTCTTCAGCTGCTTCTTCGGCACCTTGAATACCGCTTTCTTATAAATTTCCTTGAAAGCATTCTTCCCGATGCTCTTCAGCTTTGTTGTCTTAATGGTTACTTTCTTCAACTTCTTGCAGCCTTTGAAAGTGTTTTTCGCAATCGAAGTAACGGTATACGTCCTTTTGCCAATCTTTACTTTATGCAAGATGGTAATGCTTTTCGCTTTTTTCGATGTGCATTTCTTAACAACCGCATACTTTCCGGAAATAGCATATAGTACTTTTCCTTTCGTTACAGAAGTAATAGTTTTCGTTTTTTTAGGAGCCGTTTGACTGTTATTCGGTGTCGGATTAACCGGCTCCACATAATCTTCTTTAGAGAGCGTTGGCACTGAATAATTGGCATAATCTTTTATTCCATTTCCCTGACAATCACTAAAAAACATTGATGTAACAACATGATGTTCATCGATTACCGACTTTGCTCCTTTTAAGAAATATGTATAAACGACCGGTTCCTCATCATCCCACGTAGCATCCAGCAAATACCACTGGTTTCCAATTTTTACCTGGTTCCACATGTGTGTCAAGCTGTAAACAGTAACACAAGGAATCTGAAAATAATCACAAAGTATTTTTATCATTTTCGCATACGACTCGCAACACCCCTCTTTATGTGTCATCAGATAGCCTACCGAACGTGTTTCATTTGTTGCTGCCGCACTCAAAATATGGGAATTGTTACGATAACTGTATGTATTCACAACATAGTCATGAATTAATTTCAGTTTCTTTGCAGTCGAAACTTTTTGAACACCGGAATTATTAAGCGATTTAATAATCTCATGTAAAAAACCACCATATTCTAAAGCATCCGCCTGAAATGCTGTTTTGTGATAAGCAAGTACCGGATGGATTGTTCCGGTATAAATACCATCTTTTTCTTTCATTTGTGTGTGGTTAAAATACCGAATCCAAAATATTGACGGATTGTCTAATGCGACTGCTGTACTTGCTTGATACATGTTAGCAATGGTAATTTTATCTTTCGTTACAATTTTCGTATTCTCTACCCTGCACTCGCCTTTAT
>CALELW010000233.1 GCA_937902905.1 uncultured Clostridium sp.
AATCCCTTCAATCTTTTTCAAAAGAATGGCATACCGTTTTGTATCATTGTTTTTCAGTAAAACACTGCCCTCTAACAGATACTGCTCCGGTGAAAAATAACGATACAGCTCTTCAATCAATTGTTCCATAAAATCTTGTTTTGTCATAATGACTCCCTTCCCATTATTATAACCCATTACCGTGTAACAAAAATTGTATCAGAGAAAAGATGGATTTGCAAGGATTGTTTGACGCTATTTTTGGCGTATTACGACATAAAAAAAGGAGCCAGCCTTCCTAGGCTGACTCCTAAATTGTTATTCATTTAATTGATTAAACAATTCCCTGAGCTGTCATAGCTTCGGCAACTTTCTCAAAACCAGCGATGTTAGCACCTACAACATAGTTTTTCTCAAAACCATATTTCTTAGAAGCATCATCACAAGCATGGAAAATATTAACCATGATACCCTGAAGTTTTGCATCAACTTCATCAAAGGTCCAGCTAAGTCTCTCACTATTCTGGCTCATCTCAAGTGCGGATGTAGCAACACCACCGGCGTTAGAAGCTTTACCAGGTGCAAACAGAACACCGTTCTCCTGAAGATATTCAGTAGCTTCCAAAGTAGTAGGCATGTTAGCACCCTCAGCAACAGCGATAACGCCGTTAGCAACCAATGCTTTTGCATCGTCTAAGTGTAACTCGTTCTGAGTTGCACATGGAAGAGCAACATCACATTTAACAGACCAAACGCCTCTTCCTTCATGGTACTCAGCGCTCTTTCTAGCTGCTGCATACTCAGTAAGACGTGCTCTCTTAACTTCTTTTACTTCTTTCAAAAGTTCAACATCGATTCCTTCCGGATCATAAATCCAGCCTGTTGAATCAGAAACGGTAACAACTTTTGCACCAAGCTGCTGAGCTTTCTGTGTTGCATAAATAGCAACGTTACCAGCACCGGAAACAACAACTGTTTTACCAGCCAAGTCATGTCCGTTGCATTTCAACATTTCCTGTGTATAGTACAAAAGACCATATCCGGTAGCTTCTGTACGAGCAAGGGAACCACCATAAGTAAGTCCTTTACCTGTCAGAACACCTTCATACAAGTTACGGATTCTCTTATACTGTCCGAACATATAACCAATTTCACGTCCGCCAACACCGATATCACCTGCCGGAACGTCTGTGTCTGCTCCGATATGTTTGCAAAGCTCTGTCATAAAGCTCTGGCAGAATGCCATAACCTCACGGTCTGATTTACCTTTCGGATCGAAATCAGAACCACCTTTACCTCCGCCAATTGGAAGTCCGGTCAGGGAGTTTTTGAAAATCTGCTCGAAACCAAGGAATTTAATGATACCAAGATTTACGGATGGATGGAAACGAAGTCCACCTTTGTATGGTCCGATAGCACTGTTAAACTGAACACGGTAACCGGTATTTACCTGTACCTGTCCTTTATCATCAACCCAAGGAACACGGAACTTAATCTGTCTCTCTGGATTAACAAGACGCTCAAGCAAAGCATCTTTGCGGAATTTTTCCTCGTTCTGCTCTACAACAGGACGAAGTGATTCAAGAACTTCTTTGGCTGCCTGATGGAACTCCGGCTCAGCAGGGTTCTTCTCGATTAATTCAGCCAATACCTCATCTACGTATGACATAGTCATAACCTCCTTCGTTTTTTGTCACTTAATATTATAAAACGCAAAAACGAAATTGACAAGTAAAAAATTACTTTTGAGCCAAATAACTATTCGTGTAGTTAACTTTTCCGCTTACATCTTCTAAAAACCATGACGGTTTTTCAAACAATTTACTTTCTTCAATCGAGTCAAACTCCACTTCTGCCAAAATAAGTCCTTCATAACGGTCATGAAAGATATCCAATTCTATCATGTGATTCTGATACGGGATACAATATCTCGTTTTCTTTATGCAGATGCCATCACATTTTTCTTTCAAATGTGAAAAACTATCCTTTGTCAATGGCATCTCCCGCTCATCCGAAACATTCAATGCCTCACCATCAACAACAATTCGGTTTTTATAAGTCAAAATATAGTCGTCATTTTTTCTGCGGATCCGCACAGTCGGTTCCGAACACAGATATCCCTGTTCAATTTCAAACACTTTGACCGCCTGGCTTAAATCCGGAATGTGACTCACTAAAAATTTTTTCTCAATTTCCATTATTCTCACCATCCTGCGGATTCTCAACTGAAATTTTTCCAAGTCTTGCATTGCGGAAATCATCTAAAAGTAAAAAAGCAGTCTTGTCATGATCTAACTCATTTCCTTTTTTCAGACAGCCGCGGTTTGTGGCAATTGCATTTAAAATAGCAACAGAATCCTCGGATTCATCAACGGAATATGCTTTACCAAGAATTCCCGGATAACTTGCTGTCAAAAATTCAATCAAATCCAGCGCAAGTTCTACACTCTGGATTAATTCATCTTTAATGGAGCCGATAAAGGCTAAATGCTGTCCGACTGTCTGGTCTTCAAACTTCGGCCATAAAATACCAGGTGTATCTAAAAGTTCTACCTGTTTATTCAGGCGTATCCACTGTTTTCCTTTGGTAACGCCCGGTTTGTTTCCTGTCTTTGCACATGCTTTTCCGGCAAAACTATTAATAAATGTAGACTTTCCAACATTTGGGATACCAACAATCATAGCACGAACCGGACGGTTTTTAATGCCTCGTTTGCGGTCGCGCTCAATTTTCTTTTCACAGGCTTTCTGCACTAACGCATTTACCTGTTTTAATTCATTTTTCTTTTTTGAATTGACTGCCAAAGCTAAAAAGCCCTGCTTCTCATAATATGAAATCCATGCCTGAGTCTTTGCTGCATCCGCCATATCGCTTTTATTTAACAGTAAAATTCTGGATTTTCCCTGTGCCAGCGAATCAATATCAGGATTTTTGCTGCTTCGTGGGATTCTAGCATCCACCAGTTCAATTATGACATCAATCAGTTTGATATCTTCCTGCATGGCACGCTTCGCTTTTGTCATATGCCCCGGATACCATTGAAAATGCATCGAAACTTCCTCCTATTCCGTTTTCTTATCTTCTGCCGTCGGCCCTCCAATTAAGGAAAATGGGTCAAGCCGCAAAATAACTTTTCCAATAATATTCTTTTTTGTAACTTTTGTAAAAGATGAATTTCGACTGTCATCCATATCATTACGGCTGTCACTTAACACAAAATATTCATCGTCTTTGAGTGTGATTTCATTGACCGCCCGTCCGCCGGAATGCATCGCTTCAAAATCATATTTTTCTTTCTGTTCTTCCCCATTAATATAAAGTTTTCCATTTTTAATCTGCACTTTTTCACCGGGAAGTCCGGCAACTCTGCGAATGTGAATCATACTGTCACTGTTTGTTGTTTCCTCCTCATCCTGTGCTTCCGGATAAAAGGCAATAATCTGATTCCTTTTTGGCGAAAAAAGCACATAAGAAGTTTTGTTTACAATCACATCTTCTCCATTGTAAAGTGTCGTTTCCATAGAACTGCCAATTACACTAACTTTCTTTAAGGCAAACGTAACAATCAGCCAGGCAAGAAATACAACCGCTGCCGCCCTAATCAAAAACCGAATGGCTCCTTTTAAAAACTGCATTCTCTGCTCGTGTTTTTTTTCTTCTTCAAACCTTAAATTCATAGAAATACCCCTTTACTCCTTTACTGAAAAAGACGCATGAGCCAAGCCCATGCGCCTCGATGAAAAGCAAATGTTTACTTAACAAGTTCTTTAACCTTCGCTGCTTTACCTATGCGTCCGCGCAGATAATTCAGTTTTGCTCTTCTTACTTTACCAAGACGAACAATTTCGATTTTCTCAACAATTGGAGAATGAAGAGGCCAAGTCTTTTCAACACCAACACCGTTGGAGAACTTGCGGACAGTAAATGTCTCACGAGTGCTTCCGCCCTGGCGTTTCAATACAACACCTTCAAAAACCTGTGTTCTTTCGCGCTGTCCCTCTTTTACTTTGGCATATACTTTAACGGTATCACCAACGTGAAATTCAGGTACTTCAGCTTTCAACTGCTCTGCTTCGATTTTCTTAATAATTTCGTTCATTGTTGTTCCTCCTAATCTGATTTTGATGTTCTTAATGATATGTTTCCACCAGAGGACCATCTACTTTATTCA